>NZ_JBEZIX010000001.1:0-320073 GCF_040651315.1 Streptomyces sp. NPDC048506 | reverse complement strand
ACCACCGAGGTCGAGTCCGCCCTCGTCTCCCACCCCGCGGTCGCCGAGGCCGCCGTGGTCGGCGCGAACGACCCGACCACCGGCCAGGCCATCTGTGCCTTCGTCATCCTGCGCGGCGGAGCGGCGGAGGCGGCGGCATCATCCGCCGACGCGGAGGGCGGCCTGGTCGAGGAACTGCGGGCGCACGTCGCCAAGCAGCTCGGCCCGATCGCCAAGCCCAAGCGGATCCTGCCGGTGGCGGAGCTGCCCAAGACCCGCTCCGGCAAGATCATGCGGCGGCTGCTGCGCGACGTCGCCGAGAACCGTGACCTGGGCGACGTCACCACGCTCACCGACTCCTCGGTCATGGACCTGATCCAGGCCAAGCTGCCCAGCGCGGCCAGCGAGGACTGAGGTCGCGTCCGCTCCTGCGGTGTTCGGCGCACCACGGAGAGGACCGAGACCGACGCACCACGGAGGGGCATCCGGGCCACGGCGGCCCGGGTGCCCCTCCGCCGTGCCGCGGCGGCCCCACGTCCGAATTGCCCGTAAGGTGAGGCCACCGAATACTCGTTCGCACCCGCCCGGTAAAGTGGGAGGCGCGTCAATGACGCGCTAAGAATCTCAGGGTGCGCCGGGAAGTCTGGTCGGCAACTGCAACAGCCGTACACAGCTGCCGAAGGCCGGAGGTCACCCCCGTGAGTGCACCCACCCACCGTCGTTCCCCCTTCCTCGGGCGCATGTCGCTGCCCGAGCGGAACTTCATCGCGGATGCGCTGCGCACCGAGACGGTCGGCGGTGTCCTCCTCCTCGCTGCCGCCCTGGCCGCCCTGATCTGGGCAAACACCCTGAGCGGAAGCTACGCGGCGGTCCGCGACTTCCACCTCGGCCCGGCCTCTCTGGGCCTGAACCTGTCCCTCCAGCACTGGGCCGCCAACGGCCTGCTCGCGGTCTTCTTCTTCGTCGCCGGCATCGAGCTCAAGCGTGAGCTGGTCGTCGGCGAGCTGCGGGACCCCCGGGCCGCCGCGCTCCCGGTGATCGCCGCGGTCTGCGGGATGGCGACACCGGCGGTCGTCTACGCCCTCGTCAGCGGTATCGGCGGGGGCTCCCTACAGGGCTGGGCGGTCCCCACCGCTACCGACATCGCCTTCGCGCTCGGCGTGCTGGCCGTCATCGGCACGTCACTGCCCGCCGCGCTGCGCGCCTTCCTGCTCACCCTCGCCGTCGTCGACGACCTCTTCGCCATCCTGATCATCGCGATCTTCTTCACCTCGAAGATCAACTTCCTGACGCTCGGCCTCGCCGTCGTCGGCCTGGTGGCCTTCTACCTGCTGCTGCGCAAGGGCGTCCGCGGCTGGTACGTCTACGTCCCGCTCGCCATGGTCATCTGGGCTCTGATGGAGAACAGCGGGGTGCACGCCACCATCGCCGGCGTCGCCATGGGTCTGATGCTGCGCTGCCACCGCCGCGACGGCGAGAGCCGGTCCCCCGGCGAACGCATCGAGCACCTGGTCCGCCCGCTCTCCGCCGGCCTCGCGGTTCCGCTGTTCGCCCTCTTCTCCGCGGGCGTCTCCATATCCGGCGGCGCCCTCCACGACGTCTTCACCCGGCCCGAGACGCTCGGCGTCGTACTCGGCCTGGTAGTGGGCAAGGCGGTGGGCATCTTCGGCGGTACGTGGTGCACCGCCCGCTTCACCAAGGCCGAACTGAATCCCGACCTCAAGTGGCCGGACGTCTTCGCGCTCGCCTCCCTGGCCGGCATCGGATTCACCGTCTCGCTGCTGATCGGCGAACTGGCCTTCGCCGACGACGCGGCACTGGCCGCCGAGATCAAGGCATCGGTGCTGATCGGATCGCTGCTCGCGGCCCTTCTCGCCGGCATCCTGCTCAAGGTCCGCAATGCCAAGTACAAGAAGCTCTGCGAGGACGAGGAGCGGGACGAGGACCAGGACGGCATCCCCGACATCTACGAACTCGACAAGCCGGAGTACCACCTGCGGATGGCGGCGATCCACGAAGCCAAGGCCGCGGAGCACCGGCGGCTTGCCGAACTGGCCTCCAGCGCGCACTCCGGGGACGATGGTCCGGCATGATCTGAGAGGCTTTGCATCCGGGTGACGAAAAGAGGGAGACGGCGATGAGCGCAGTCGATGCGGGCGGGGAACGCAGCCTCGGACAGCTGGTGGCCTCGGCCACCACCGAGATGTCCGCACTGGTCCACGACGAGATCGCACTGGCCAAGGCGGAGCTGCGGCAGGACGCCAAGCGGGCGGGCATCGGCAGTGCCGCGTTCATCGTGGCGGGCGCGCTGGCGCTGTTCGCGCTGCCGGTGCTGAGCTTTGCCGCGGCGTACGGCATCCACAACCTCGGCCTGGGGCTCGCCTGGTCCTTCCTGATCGTGGGCGGCGCCTTCCTGGTCCTCGCCGGGCTGTTGGCCCTCATTGCCATCGCCAAGATCAAGAAGATCAAGAAGCCGGAGAAGTCCATCAACTCCGCCAAGGAGACCGCGGCCGTGCTCCAGAAGGCCAAGCCGCACCCCCGTGTGGAGGCCATGGACCACCCGGTCCTGGAGTCTGTGACACGCTCGTCGGTATGACAGCCCCTGACAGCACCGCCTCGGTCGTACGGATCGACGTCCCCGGCGGGCAGGAGGTGACCCACCGGGACGTCGCGGCCAACGGCGCGCGCTTCCACATCGCCGAGATGGGCGACGGCCCACTGGTTCTGCTGCTGCACGGCTTCCCGCAGTTCTGGTGGACCTGGCGGCACCAGCTCCCGGCGCTCGCCGAGGCGGGCTTCCGCGCGGTGGCCATGGACCTGCGGGGCGTCGGCGGCAGCGACCGCACCCCGCGCGGCTACGACCCGGCGAACCTCGCCCTGGACATCACCGGCGTCATACGGTCCCTGGGCGAGCCGGACGCCGCGCTCGTGGGGCACGATCTGGGCGGCTACCTGGCCTGGACGGCGGCGGTGATGCGGCCCAAGCTGGTGCGCCGCCTCGCGGTGGCGTCGATGCCGCACCCGCGGCGCTGGCGCGCGGCGATGCTCGCCGACGTCCGGCAGAGCGCCCGCAGTTCGCACATCTGGAACTTCCAGCGGCCCTGGCTGCCCGAGCGGCGGCTGACCGCCGACGACGCGGCGCTGGTCGGCCGGATGATCCGGGAGTGGTCCGGGCCCCGGCTGCCGGACGACGAGGCGATCGAGGTCTACCGGCGGGCGATGAGCATCCCCTCCACGGCGCACTGCTCGATCGAGCCGTACCGCTGGATGGTGCGCTCGTTGGCCCGTCCCGACGGCATCCAGTTCAACCGCCGGATGAAGATGCCCGTACGGGTGCCGACGCTGCACCTGCACGGCTCGCTGGACCCGGTGATGCGCACCCGCAGCGCGGCCGGCTCCGGCGAGTACGTCGAGGCGCCGTACCGCTGGCGGCTCTTCGACGGGCTGGGGCACTTCCCGCACGAAGAGGATCCGGTGGCGTTCTCCACCGAGCTGATCAGCTGGCTCAAGGACCCGGAACCGGACCGCTGAGCACGGCGCGGGCTCCGCGCCGGGGCATCGGCGTCCCGCTGAGCGGTCGGTTCGAACCGTTCAGCGGGGCACGTTCGTGCCGGCCTCGAACATTCACCTGACGAACGGCCACTTGCCTGGCGCATAGGCCAATTGGCGGCCCCCGCGGCGGTTACGGACCTTGGGGCACGGGCAGAGTCGAGGGTATGGGCTGGACGCACGACTACCGTGACGTGGCACGCAACCGCCGCAGCAGTGCCGCTGCCGTGGGCACTCAGGACAGGGGCACCCCGGATCTCGGGTCCGGCGGGTCCCCCGATCCGGCGCACCCTATGGGCATTCCGCGCATCCTGCGCCGCAGAGCGCGCTGGATGAGCGCCCGCCTCCGCCATACCCGTAGCTGAGCGACCGCCCGTCCGCCGGCGCGGCGCCGGCAACCGCGCGCCGCGCCCGACGCACTCCGGAGGACGCGAGCGCCCCGCCCGCCGCGCGTGACGCCGCCCCGGGCGGCTCGGAGCGCCGCCAGGGGCTTCCCGTTCTCCGTCGATCCCCTGAGGGTGTCGGCCCGGTGCCTCAGATCGCGCAGCCCTGGCTGTCGACCTGCTGCTGGGCCGTACGCCCGTTGAGGACGTCCTGGCGGATCTCGTCGGCGGTCAGTGCGTAACCGGTGCGCGAGTCGTCCAGCGACTTCGCGAAGACGACGCCGTAGACCTCGCCCTCGGGGGTGAGCAGCGGGCCGCCGGAGTTGCCCTGCCGCACCGTGGCGTAGAGCGAGTACACATCGCGGCCGACCGTGCCGCGGTGGTAGATGTCCGGGCCGTTGGCCTGGATACGGCCGCGGATACGGGCCGAGCGGACGTCGTAGCCGCCGTTCTCCGGGAAGCCGGCGACGATGGCGCTCTTGCCGCTGCCGGCGTCCGAGCCGGCGAACCGCAGCGCCGGGGCGTTCAGCGAGGGCACGTCCAGCACGGCGATGTCGCGCCGCCAGTCGTACAGCACGACCCGGGCGTCGTACGTACGGCCCTCGCCGCCCACCTGGACGGTCGGTTCGCTCACCCCGCCGACGACGTGGGCGTTGGTCATCACGCGGTGCCGTCCGAAGACGAAGCCGCTGCCTTCGAGGACCTTGCCGCAGCTGGGGGCCGTGCCGACGACCTTGACGATGCTGCGCTTGGCCTGCGCGGCCACCGGACCGGAGGCCAGCCGGGGGTCGGGCGCCGGCACGCTGTTGATCGGTTCGTTGGAGAACGGCGTGAAGACCTGCGGGAAGCCGTTCTGCGCGAGCACCGAGGAGAAGTCCGCGAACCAGGTGTTGGCCTGCTGCGGCATCACTCGGGACACCCCGAGCAGCACCTTGGAGTTGCGGACCTCCTTGCCGAGCGTCGGCAGGGACGTACCGGCCAGCGCGGAACCGATCAGCCAGGCAACCAACAGCATCGCCACGACGTTGACCAGTGCGCCGCCGGTCGCGTCCAGGGCTCTCGCCGGTGACCAGGTGATGTGGCGGCGCAGTTTGTTGCCCAGGTGGGTGGTGAGTGCCTGGCCCACGGATGCGCACACGATCACGATGGCGACCGCCGCGATGGCCGCGAAGGTGCCGGGTGTGGCATCGCCGGTGATCTCGTTCCAGAGCACGGGCAGCACGAAGACCGCGATCAGCCCGCCTCCGAGGAAGCCGATCACGGACAGAATGCCGACGACGAAACCTTGCCGGTAGCCGACGATCGCGAACCACACGGCCGCGACCAACAGCAGGATGTCCAGGACGTTCACGCCGGACACCGTCTCACGCGCGCCAGTCGAGCGGGACCTGCTTGTCACGGTCCCACGGAATCTCCCACCCCGCATAGTGCAGGATCCGGTCGATCACACCCGCTGTAAAGCCCCAGACCAGGGCGTTCTCGACCAGGAAGGCCGGCCCGACGTGACCGCTCGGATGGCGCGTTGTCACACGATGGGCGGGATCCGTGAGGTCGGCCACAGGAACCGTGAACACCCGGGCGGTCTCCGCCTGGTCGACCGCACCGACCGGGCTCGGCCGGCGCCACCACCCCAGGACGGGCGTCACCACGAAGCGGCTGACGGGGATGTAGAGCCGCGGCAGCACACCGAAGACCTGCACCCCGGACGGGTCGAGGCCGGTCTCCTCCTGGGCCTCGCGCAGCGCCGCCCGCACCGGGCCGGTGCCGTCGGGGTCGCCGTCCTCGGGGTCGAGCGCGCCGCCGGGGAAGGAGGGCTGGCCGGCGTGTGAGCGCAGCGTGCCGGCGCGCTCCATCAGGAGCAGCTCGGGGCCCCGCGACCCGTGGCCGAAGAGGATCAGCACCGCGGACTGCCGGCCGCCGTCCTCGGGCGGCAGGAAGCGGCTGAGCTGGCGCGGCTCGATGGTGGTGGCCGCGCGGACCACCGGGTCGAGCCACTCGGGCAGGCCGTCGACCGTGACCATGACCTCGCCGCCCTCGGCGGGGCGGCCGAGCCCCGCCTCCTCGTCGTACCGCTGCTCCCGTGCACTCCTCATACGCGCCCCCTCAGGCCTGGCTTTGATGGTGGGACCCCCTGGGGCCGGGTGGCGGTTCCCCCTGCTCGGCACGAGCGTGGGGGAGGGCCCTCACGGGGCCGGCCTCAGGGGCGTCACGGCTGTGGTCATGAGGCGCTCGCCGGCGGCGCCATCGGCGGCGCGGGCTGCCCCGGGTAGTCGGCCGGCGGCCTCAGCCGCTGCCCCGGCTGGCCGCCGAGCTCGTACTTGAGCAGCTTCTTGGCCTTCTCCGGGTCCGTCTCGCCCTCGCCGTACGCGGGGCACAGCGGGGCGACCGGGCAGGCGCCGCAGGCCGGTTTGCGGGAGTGGCAGACGCGCCGGCCGTGGAAGACGACGCGGTGCGAGAGCATCGTCCACTCGCTCTCCGGGAAGATCGCGGCGACATCCGCCTCGACCTTGTCCGCGTCCTCGTGGGTGGTCCAGCCGAAGCGGCGCGCCAGCCGGCCGAAGTGGGTGTCGACCGTGATGCCCGGTACGCCGAAGGCGTTGCCCAGCACCACATTGGCGGTCTTGCGGCCGACTCCGGGGAGGGTGACCAGGTCCTCCAGGCGGCCGGGCACCTCGCCGCCGAACCGGTCGCGCAGCGCCGCGGACAGGCCCAGCAGCGATTTCGTCTTGGCCCGGAAGAAGCCGGTGGGCCGGATCAGCTCTTCCAGCTTCTCCGGGGGCAGCGCGGCCATGTCCTCGGGCGTCGGGGCGACCGCGAAGAGGCGCGGGGTGGTCTGGTTGACCCTCAGGTCGGTGGTCTGCGCGGACAGCACCGTCGCGACCAGCAGCTCGAAGGGGTTGGTGAAGTCCAGCTCGGGGTGGGCGTACGGATAGAGCTCGGCCAGCTCGGCGTTGATCTCGTGGGCCCGGCGCACCATGGCGGCCCGCGACTCGCGTTTGCGCGCGGGGGCCTTCTTGGCCGGGGCCTTGGCGGTCGCCTTCTTGGTGGCCGCTGTCTTCTTGGCGGCCGCTGTCTTCTTGGTGGCCGCTGTCTTCTTGGTAGCCGTCGCCTTGGCGGCGGTCTTCTTCGCCGCCGGCTTCTTCACGGCGGCCTTCTTGACGGCCTTCTTGACGGGCTCGGTGGCCTCGACGGCCTTCTTGGCCGCCGCCGGCTTCTCGGTGGTCTCGTTCACGGCGGCCTTCTTCCCTGCCGAGGTCGTGCGTACCGGGCTCATGCCCACCGGGCTCGTGTCCTGCGCCACCGACCGCGACGCGCCGGCCGTCCGGACGGCGGGCTTCCGGTTGCTCGCCACCCCGGCGGGCGATTTGTTACTTTTATCCGAATTGAACGCTCCGCCGGACGCCTGTTCGCCCACAGCGGAATCGCGCCCTGCGCTCACCCGTCCGGCCCCCCAGTCCTCTGCTCTCACCGGCGTATTGGACACTCGGCCAGACTAAGGCCAGCCACTGACATCCGGCTTGATCGCCGAGATTCGTCACCCCAATCGGCCCCCTGCCTTATGGCTGGGGGCACCGGTCCGGCAAACTTGTGATTGATCGCACTGTTTTGCATTCCGGCATGATGGGGACCACAGTCCCCCGGAGCATGTCGACAAGGAGAGATCTCGTGGACGACGTTCTGCGGCGCGCACCGCTCTTCGCGGCGCTCGATGACGAGCAGGCGGCCGAGCTGCGCGCCTCGATGGGAGAGGTCACGCTCGCCCGCGGCGACGCCCTGTTCCACGAAGGGGACCCCGGCGACCGCCTCTACGTGGTCACCGAGGGCAAGGTGAAGCTGCACCGCACCTCCCCCGACGGCCGGGAGAACATGCTCGCCGTGCTCGGCCCCGGAGAGCTGATCGGTGAGCTCTCCCTCTTCGACCCGGGCCCGCGCACGGCCACGGCGTCCGCCCTCACCGAGGTGAAGCTGCTCGGCCTGGGCCACGGCGACCTCCAGCCCTGGCTGAACGCCCGCCCCGAGGTGGCCACGGCCCTGCTGCGCGCGGTCGCCCGCCGCCTGCGCAAGACCAACGACCAGATGTCCGACCTGGTCTTCTCGGACGTGCCGGGCCGCGTGGCACGCGCCCTGCTCGACCTGTCGCGCCGCTTCGGCGTGCAGTCCGAGGAAGGCATCCACGTCGTGCACGACCTGACGCAGGAAGAGCTGGCCCAGCTGGTCGGCGCCTCCCGCGAGACGGTCAACAAGGCGCTCGCGGACTTCGCGGGCCGCGGCTGGCTGCGCCTGGAGGCGCGCGCCGTGATCCTGCTGGACGTCGAGCGGCTGGCCAAGCGCTCCCGCTGACCCCGGCCTCCCAGAAGGCCCCAGGGCCCCGCTCCGGCGGGGCCCTTCGCCGTATCGCGCCGCGGACCGCGGTGCATCGCCCACGGGCCCCCGGTGCATCGCCCACGGGCCCCCAATTGCGTCGCGGATCGCCCGGCACCCCGGCATAGTGGCGCCATGACGGACGGCAGGGGCATCGGCACGGGACTGGACGACGAGGGCTACTTCATCCGCGAAGGGTCCCTGGAACGGGTCTCGGCGCGGTTCGCGCCCGTCGTGGCGGAGCTCGGCGCCCGACTCGCCCAGCACTTCGGCCCCGACCGCCTGCACAGCAGCTACCTCTACGGGAGCATCCCGCGCGGCACCGCCGTCGCCGGGGTCTCCGACCTCGACGCACTGCTCGCCCTGCGGGACGAGCCGACCGACGACGACCGTGCCGCCGCCCGCGCCGTCGAGGCCGGGCTGGACGCCGACTTCTGGCAGATCAACGGTGCGGAGCTGCTGCTGTTCGGCGTGGACCGGCTGCTGAGCGAGCCCGAGCGCCACGACCTGGCGTGGTTCGTGGCCTGTCTGTGCACCCCGCTCGACGGCCCGGACCTCGCCGCCCGGCTGCCCCGTTACCGCCCCACCTCACTGCTCGCCCGGGAGACCAACGGCGATCTCTTCCGCAGCCTGCCCGGTCTGCGCGAGCGGGCCGCGGCGGCCGCCACGGAGGCCGAGCGCACCCGGCTGACCCGGGGTGTCGCCCGTCGGCTGGTGCGCACCGGATTCACCCTGGTCATGCCGCGCTGGGGCGGCTGGACCAGCGACCTGGCCCAGTCCGCCGAGGTGTTCGGCCACTACTACCCGGCACACGCCGAGCAGATGCGCAGCGCGGCCCGCGCCGCCCGGACGCCCGAGGCCTACCCGGGGCTGCTGGACGAGCTGCTGGCCGGCCTCGCCCCCTGGTTGGCGGAGGAGTACCTCGCCGTCCACGGGGCGAAGGCGCCCCGCCCGTAGGCCCGGTGACGGGGCCTCGCGGCCCGCCCGCGGACCGGCTGAGGATCAGCCGTCGATCAGCCCGTGCTCCCCCAGGTAGTCCAGTTGTGCCCGCACCGACAGCTCGGCCGCCGGCCACAGGGACCGGTCCACGTCCGCGTAGACGCTCGCGACGACCTCGGCGGGCGTGCGGTGACCGGCCTCGACCGCGGTCTCCACCTGGGCCAACCGGTGGGCACGGTGCGCCAGATAGAACTCCACCGCTCCCTGGGCGTCGTTCAGCACCGGCCCGTGCCCCGGAAGGACGGTCGACACGCCGTCGTCCACCGTGAGCGAGCGCAGCCGGCGCAGCGAGTCCAGGTAGTCGCCCAACCGCCCGTCGGGGTGCGCCACCACGGTGGTGCCGCGCCCCAGGATCGTGTCACCGGTCAGCACCGCGCGGTCCGCGGGGAGGTGGAAGGAGAGCGAGTCGGCGGTGTGCCCCGGTGTGGGCACCACACGCAGCTCCAGACCACCGGTGGTGATGACGTCGCCCGCCGCCAGCCCCTCGTCCCCGAGGCGCAGCGCCGGGTCCAGCGCCCGTACGCCGGAACGGGTCAGCTCGGCGAACCGGGCGGCGCCGTCGGCGTGGTCCGGGTGGCCGTGGGTCAGCAGCGTCAGCGCGATGCGCCTGCCGGCCCGCTCGGCGGTGTCGATGACGGCCCGGAGGTGGCCCTCGTCGAGCGGCCCCGGGTCGATGACGACGGCGAGGTCGGAGTCCGGCTCGGCGACGATCCAGGTGTTGGTGCCGTCCAGCGTCATCGCCGACGGGTTCGGTGCCAGCACGCAGTGGGCGCGCGCGGTGGCCGCCCCGGAGATCACTCCCCCACGGGGCTGGCCCGGGAGGGCGGCTGCGTCGGTCATCTGAGGGTCCCTCCCTAGGAACGGGCGGCGTCTGAGGGGCCGTCGGACGTGCCGCCCCCAGCGGCGCCGCCCCCGGTGTCCCGCTGCGCGATGTGCTTGGTGAATTCCTCGTGCCCCGGCCAGCTCAGCACGATCTCGCCGCCCACCAGGCGGGCGCGGGCCAGCACCGGTGTCAGGTCCTGGGCCTCCGCGGCGGCCAGCGCATCGGCGGCGGTGGCGTACGGCTGGAGCGAGCGCAGCGTCGCGATGGTCGGCGGCATCATCAGCAGCTCGCCCCGGTCGTAGCCGGCGGCCGCCTCCTCGGGCCGGATCCACACGGTGCGGTCCGCCTCCGTGGAGACGTTGCGGGTGCGCTGGCCCTCGGGGAGCGCGGCGACGAAGAACCAGGTGTCGTAGCGCCGCGGCTCGAACTCCGGGGTGATCCAGCGGGCCCACGCGCCCAGCAGGTCGGACCGCAGGACCAGGCCCCGGCGCCCCAGGAAGTCGGCGAAGGACAGCTCGTGGGCGACCAGGGCGGCGCGGTCCGCCTCCCAGTCCTCGCCCGTGGTGTCCGCGACGACCGTGTCGGCCGAGGGGCCGGCGAGCAGCACGCCCGCCTCCTCGAACGTCTCGCGGACCGCCGCGCAGACGATGGCCTGGGCGGTGGCCGGGTCCACGCCCATGCGGACCGCCCACTGGGCGCGCGAGGGACCCGCCCAGGCCACCGGACGTTCGTCCCGTGGGTCGACGGCACCGCCCGGATAGGCGTACGCGCCTCCGGCGAAGGCCATGGAGGCGCGTCGGCGCAGCATGTGGACGGTGGGGCCGCCGGATCCCGAGTCCCGTAGCAACAGGACGGTCGCGGCCCGCCGGGGCTCGGCAGGGGTCAGCTCACCGCTCGCGAGCGCCCGGATGCGGTCCGGCCACTCCGGTGGGTACCACTGGCCATTGGTCGTCGACGACATGGCCGGATGCTATGCGCTCGGGCGGGGATGTTCGAGGGTCACTTTCGAGCCGGACGGTTCGCCGGGGACTGCTCCCGGCAGTCGGCCGGGCCGCACGGCGCGCCGCGCCACCGCGACGGCGCCCCGCCCGGCCCCGGAACCTACTCCGCCACCTCGACCTGGATCTCGACCTCGACCGGCGCATCGATCGGCAGCACCGCCACACCGACCGCCGACCGGGCGTGTACGCCCTTGTCGCCGAGGACCTCGCCGAGCAGTTCGCTGGCACCGTTGACGACGCCCGGCTGGCCGGTGAATTCCGCTGCGGAGGCCACGAAACCGACGACCTTGACGACCCGCTGGATCTTGTCGAGGTCGCCGATGACGGACTTCACGGCGGCCAGCGCGTTGAGCGCACAGATCGCGGCGAGCTCCTTGGCCTGCTCCGGGCTGACCTCGGCGCCGACCTTGCCGGTGACCGGCAGCGCGCCGTCCACCATCGGCAGCTGGCCCGAGGTGTAGACGTACGCCCCGGAGCGCACCGCGGGCTGGTACACGGCCAGCGGCGGCACGACCTCCGGCAGCTTCAGCCCGAGCGCTGCGATCTTGTCCTCTACGGCGCTCATGCCTTCTCCCGCTTCAGGTAGGCCACCAACTGCTCGGGGTTGTTCGGGCCAGGTACGACCTGGACCAGCTCCCAGCCGTCCTCGCCCCAG
Organism: Streptomyces sp. NPDC048506; assembly: GCF_040651315.1. NCBI lineage: Bacteria > Bacillati > Actinomycetota > Actinomycetes > Kitasatosporales > Streptomycetaceae > Streptomyces > Streptomyces sp. NPDC048506. The sequence continues at coordinate 308,322 of NZ_JBEZIX010000001.1, read as the reverse complement.
GTGTCCAGGATCTGCTTCGTCGCGTGCACGAGGAGCGGCACGGTCGCGTATTCCCACTTGGTCATGGGCCGAGCGTAATACCTGTTCGCGGCCGCGGTGGACGCCGCCGCCACCGCCGCGGCCGCCCGCCGCGGTCCGCCCTCGCCACCGGTCCCCTACGGCACATCCCTGACCTTTCCCGGACGGACCGGGGGCAGATATCCGGGGCTTGTCAGGCGTATCCCGTGCGTAGCCGCGACGCGGACTGGTTAGGCTCCATGGCGTGAGCAGGCTCCATGTCGTCAGCGGCAAGGGCGGCACCGGCAAGACCACGGTCGCCGCTGCCCTCGCCCTCGCCCTGGCCACCGAGGGGCGCCGTACCCTCCTGGTCGAGGTCGAGGGCCGGCAGGGCATTGCCCAGTTGTTCGAGACCGAGGCGCTTCCCTACGAGGAGCGCAAGATCGCGGTGGGTCCCGCGTCGGAAGGCGCGTCGCCCTGGGGGGCGCCCCGGGCCGAGCCCGGCAAGGACCCCCTGCGCAGCGGCGTGCGCCGGGCGGGCGAGGTGCACGCCCTCGCCATCGACGCCGAACGCGCCCTGCTGGACTACCTCCAGATGTTCTACAAGCTCGGCAGCGCCGGCCGGGCCCTCAAGAAGCTCGGCGCGATCGACTTCGCCACGACCATCGCACCGGGCCTGCGGGACGTCCTGCTGACCGGCAAGGCGTGCGAGGCGGTGCGCCGCAAGGACAAGAACGGCAGGTTCGTCTACGACGCGGTGGTCATGGACGCCCCGCCGACCGGCCGCATCACCCGCTTCCTGAACGTCAACGACGAGGTCGCCGGCCTGGCCAAGATCGGCCCGATCCACAATCAGGCGCAGGCCGTGATGCGGGTCCTCAAGTCGCCCGAGACCGCGGTGCATCTGGTGACGCTCCTGGAGGAGATGCCGGTCCAGGAGACCGCGGACGGCGTCGCGGAACTGCGCGCCGCCGGCATCCCCGTCGGCGGCGTCGTCATCAACATGACCCGCCCGGCGCTGCTGGACAACGGCGACCTCGACGCCCTCACCGCCCGTGGTGCCCGTACGGGCGTCGCCAAGGCGCTCTCCCAGGCCGGCCTGGGCGGTGCCCGCCGCGGGGGGCTGGCCGACCGGCTGATCGACCCGCTGCTGGAGCAGGCCCGCGAACACGCCCAGCGGGTCGAGCTGGAGCGCGCCGAGCACGCCGAACTGACCGCAATCGGCCTGCCCACCTACGAGTTGGAGCTGCTCCCCGAGGGAGTGGACCTCGCCGGGCTCTACCGGCTGGCGAGAGACCTGCGGAAACAGGGGCCCATATGACCTCGGACGACACGACGCTGGACGCCTCGGCCCCCGGGCTGGAGGTCGATGCGCTGATCGACGACCCGCGCACCCGCATCGTGGTGTGCTGCGGCTCGGGCGGTGTCGGCAAGACCACCACCGCCGCGGCGCTGGGGGTGCGTGCCGCGGAGCGCGGCCGCAAGGTCGTCGTGCTGACCATCGACCCGGCCCGGCGGCTGGCGCAGTCCATGGGCATCTCCGAGCTGGACAACGTCCCGCGCCGGGTGAAGGGCGTCGACGAGAGCGCGGGCGGCGAACTGCACGCGATGATGCTGGACATGAAGCGCACCTTCGACGAGATCGTCGAGGGGCACGCGGACGCCGACCGGGCCCGCGCGATCCTGGAGAACCCCTTCTACCAGTCCCTGTCGGCCGGTTTCGCGGGCACGCAGGAGTACATGGCCATGGAGAAGCTCGGCCAGCTCCGCGCGGACGACGAGTGGGACCTGATCGTCGTCGACACACCGCCGAGCCGTTCCGCGCTGGACTTCCTGGACGCCCCCAAACGCCTCGGCTCCTTCCTGGACGGCAAGTTCATCCGGGTGCTGATGGCGCCGGCGAAGGTCGGCGGCCGGGCCGGCATGAAGTTCCTGAACGTCGGCATGTCGATGATGACCGGGACGCTCAGCAAGCTCATGGGCGGCCAACTCCTGCGCGACGTCCAGACGTTCGTGGCCGCGATGGACACCATGTTCGGCGGCTTCCGCACCCGCGCGGACGCCACGTACCGGCTGCTCCAGGCGCCGGGCACGGCGTTCCTGGTCGTGGCCGCGCCGGAACGGGACGCGCTGCGCGAGGCGGCGTACTTCGTCGAGCGGCTGGCCGCCGAGCAGATGCCGCTGGCCGGTCTGGTGCTGAACCGGGTGCACGGCAGCGGCGCCGCCCAACTGAGCGCCGAGCGCGCGCTGGCGGCCGCGGAGGCCCTGACGGACGGCCTGGCGGAGGACGAGGACGGCGACGCCGGCCGCGCCGAAAATAATCTTGGAACAACCGGCATTGTCGATCTCGACAGCGGGCAGACTGGATCAGGTACCGCCGGCGGCCTCTCCCCCGCTGCCGCGGCGGAGCAGGCGACACCCACTTCGACCAGTTCGGCCTCGGCGGCGCAACTCGCCGCCGGGCTGCTACGACTGCACGCGGAACGCATGCAGGTCCTCGCGCGCGAACGGCGCACGCGAGACCGCTTCACCGCGCTGCATCCGGAAGTTCCGGTGACGGAGGTCGCGGCGCTGCCCGGCGACGTCCATGACCTCGCCGGCCTGCGCGCCATCGGTGACCGCCTGGCCCGCAACGGTACGGATCCCGACCAAGCCACCGACATGTCCACCCCGGACAAGACCGAAGACTGAGCACCACGGCGGCAACCGCACACCACCCGCCCAGCGCCCAACCGGCTTCGCCACGCGGCCCCGTGCCCGCACCCTTCGACGGGCACCGGCGCGACCCACATAGGCACCGCCAGCCACACGGCCCCCACCTGCCAAACGGGACCTTCCCGCCGATCGGCGCACACAAGGCGCACACAAGGGGCACACGGCGCACGACCACCGCGGCTGCCGGACGTGCCCAACCTCCGGGCACACCAACGGCATTGGTGGCGCACTGCCCGCCCGCACCGAGCGCGCGACCTGCCGGTCCGCACCGCACGAGCGCCCACGCCGCCCCGGCCCGGCCAGTCGACCGACCCGTCCGGCCCGCCCGCCCTACCGGTCCACCCGGTCCGGCCGGCGCTCCGACCCCACGGGGCACACCGTCCGGCGGTCAGCCGACCGCGGCGTACTCGTCGAAGGTCTCGTCCTCACAGTCCACCGGCAGGATGCCCGTGCTGCGCTCATACTCCGTCCGCGCTGTCTCCAGCAGGCGGCGCCATGACGTCACGGTCGGGCGGCGACGCAGCAGCGCCCTCCGCTCGCGTTCGGTCATCCCGCCCCACACGCCGAACTCCACCCGGTTGTCCAGGGCGTCGGCCAGGCATTCCGTGCGTACCGGACATCCGGTGCACACCGCCTTGGCGCGGTTCTGCGCCGCCCCTTGAACGAACAGTTCATCCGGATCGGTAGTGCGGCACGCTGCCTGTGCACTCCAGTCGGTTACCCAGCCCATGCTGGCGCCGTCCTCTCCCGAATCGAGGCTCCCCCACGGCGGCAAGCGGCATATTCACCGTTGCCAGTTGAGGACGTTACGGAAGGCGAGCAGGGCGCAACACCCCCTTCGGGCCCAATCTTGAATGGCCCGAACGGACTATGCGTACGCGGCAGATCACCCAACGGAGTGATGCTGCGACATACGTCACTTTGCTCACAAGACAGGACGGTTCCCGGTGCTGACGCGGGATTTCTTGCGGCACACGCGAGTACGTGGGGGCACGGTCCGGGAGAGTCGGGGTTGACGAACTGAGGCGTAACCGTTCCGCTGTGGCGGCTGAGAACAGGCTAAGCGAACAGGTGCACCCCTGTCCGGCGATTGAGGACGTAGGCACCTCACGTTGCTATGCCGTCAAGTGCACGGGATGAGCCCTCCGTTCATGGCGCGGCGGAAGAGCCTCTGGTGCCACTCGCTGGCGTCCGGTCCGGGGTCGGTGGTCAGGACGGGGTTCGGGCCTGTCTCGATGAGGTGCAGGAGCGTCCAGGCGACGCCGTAGCAGTCGTCCGGGCCGAAGCAGGAGACGAGCGCCTTCGCTTCCTCTCCGGTCACCGGCCTGGCGATCGCGCGGAGCTGCTGGTCACGCTTGTCGATCTCTTCTTCGCTCGCGTCCCAGTCGGGGAGTGGGCCGTCGGCGACGAACGTCTGCACTGTGGGTCTCACGGGCGAATGATCGGTTGTCTTCGACACCATGGGCAAGGCGCCTTGGCTGGTCAGGCTGCCACCACCTCGGCGAGCGAAGGCATCCGTCCGGCGCGCACGTGACCACCACCACTCGCACCAGACCGCGCACCGATCTACGGTGAGGCCTGGACGGCCCGACTGCACCTGGATGTCACGGTCTGGTACTCGAACGCTCCGCGAAGCACCCACTCCTTCGGAACGCCCATAACTACGGATTAGGCTGCCCCCATGCCCAAGAAGCGCGATGGCGGAGGCCTGTCCAAGACGCAGCAGGCCGCCAAGTTCCTCGGAGTCAGCGTCCTCGCCGGAGCGGTGCTCGCCGGGATCGCGCTCCCGGCGGCCGGGGCGCTGGGCCTGGCGGCCAAGGGGTCGGTGGAGGGCTTCGACGAGATCCCGGCGACCCTCAAGACGCCGCCGCTCAGCCAGCGGACCACCATCCTGGACGCCAACGGCGGCGAGATCGCCAAGGTCTACTCCCGCGACCGCACGGTCGTGGACCTCAAGGACATGTCGCCGTACATCCAGCAGGCGATCGTGGCGATCGAGGACGCGCGCTTCTACCACCACGGCGCCATCGACGTGAAGGGCATCCTGCGCGCGCTCAACAAGAACGCGCAGTCGGGCGGCGTCTCCGAGGGCGCCTCGACCCTGACCCAGCAGTACGTGAAGAACGTCTTCATCGAGGAGGCCGGCAACGACCCGGACAAGGTCGCGCAGGCCACCCAGCAGACGATCGGCCGCAAGGTCAAGGAGCTCAAGTACGCGATCCAGATCGAGAAGGAGCTCGGCAAGCGCAAGATCCTTCAGAACTACCTCAACATCACGTTCTTCGGCCAGCAGGCGTACGGCATCGAGGCGGCGGCCCAGCGGTACTTCAGCAAACACGCCAAGGACCTGAACCTGGACGAGTCGGCGCTGCTGGCCGGCATCGTCCAGTCGCCGAGCCGCTACGACCCGGTCAGTGCCCCGCAGGAGGCGACCCGGCGGCGCAACACGGTGCTCCAGCGGATGGCCGACCTGAAGGACATCACCCAGGCGCAGGCCGACGCGGCCGCCAGGAAGCCGATCAAGCTGGCCGTCAGCCGCCCCAAGAACGGCTGCATCACCGCCACCAACGGCGCGGGATTCTTCTGCGACTACATCCGCAAGGTCTTCCTCGGCGACCGGGCCTTCGGCAAGACCCGCAAGGACCGTCTGAAGCGCTGGGACCGGGGCGGCATGACGATCCGCACCACCCTCGACCCGCAGACCCAGAAGGCGATCCAGGCGTCCATAGGCGACCACGTCTACGCGGACGACCCGGTCGCCACCGCCGCCACCATCGTCGAACCGGGCACCGGCAAGATCCTCGGCATGGGCCAGTCCCGCCCGTACGGCTTCGGCGCCAACCAGACCGTGATCAACCTCTCGGTGGACCACAACATGGGCGGTGGCGCCGGCTACCAGCCCGGATCGACCTTCAAGCCGGTGGTCGCGGCGGCCGCGCTGGAGCAGGGCACCAGTCCCGAGCAGCAGTATTCGTCGCCGTACCAGATGCCGTACCCGAGCCCGGTGCAGACCTGCAACGGCGAGTGGCACGGCACCCCCGCCGACACCACTCAGAACGAGAACCGCAAGGAGGTCGGCCCCTACGGCATGAAGGAGGCGACCGCCAAGTCGGTCAACACCTACTTCGTGCAGCTGATCAGCGACATGGGTATCTGCCCCGCGGTGAAGATGGCCCAGAAGATGGGCATCGAGCGGGCGGACGGCAAGCCGCTTCAGCAGGTGCCGTCGATGACGCTGGGCGTGCAGGAGATGTCGCCGCTGACGATGGCCGCCGGCTACGCCGCCTTCGCCAACGGGGGCGAGTACTGCTCCCCCGTCGCCATCGAGTCGATCACCGACGCGCGCGGCCGGGCGATGAAGGTTCCGCGGACCAGCTGCCGCAGCGCGATGTCGAAGAAGACCTCGGACACGATCAACACCCTCCTCAAGGGCGTGGTCGAGGACGGCACCGGCAAGGAGGCCGGCCTCAAGGGCCGTGACAGCGCCGGCAAGACCGGTACCAGCGACAACCGCTACGCCGCCTGGTTCGTCGGCTACACCCCGAACGCGGCGGGCGCGGTCTGGGTCGGCGACCCGCAGCACAAGCGGAAGATGTACGGCATCACCATCGGCGGCGTCCCGCACGACAAGGTCTACGGCGCCGACACCCCCGGCCCCATCTGGCGCGACGCGATGACCGGCGCCCTGGCCGGCCGGCCCGCGCCCGCCCTGCCCACCGTCCCGATCGGCGACCCCAACAAGGACAAGGGCCGCGACCAGGGCGACGAGGGCGACAAGAACCCCGGCCGGCACAAGCCCGGCCGCGGCGGCGACAACAAGCCGGGCGGCGGCGGTTGGGACATTCCGGGCTGGCCCGACATTCTGGGCGGCGGCAACGGCGGCTGGTAGCACGGCGGTTGACGCTCTGGACCTGGGGAGCCCCCGGTCCGGCCGATGCGCAGCAAGCAGGACGCGCGACAAGAAAGACGCTCAGCAAGGAGCAGGAAGTGCGGGCGCCCCCACACGGGGCGCCCGCACTGCGTCTCTTCTCGCTCTGCCTTACGTCCTTCGCGGCTGCGCGGGCCACTCGCCCGACCGGTACCGCGCGGAGCCGGCGACCGGTCAGCCGGCCAGCAGCTTCTTCACCATCGCGGCCACCCGGCCGCCCTCGGCACGGCCCGCCACCTGCGGGTTGACGATCTTCATGACGGCGCCCATCGCCTTCGGCCCCTCGGCGCCCGCGCCCTTGGCCTCCGCGACCGCCGCCGCGACCAGCTGCTCCAGCTCGTCGTCGGTCAGCTGCTTGGGCAGGTAGTCCGCGAGCAGCTCGCCCTCGGCGCGCTCCCGCTCGGCCTGGTCGCCACGGCCACCCTTCTCGAAGGCCTCCGCGGCCTCCCGGCGCTTCTTCGCCTCCCGCGCGATGATCTTCTCGACCTCGCCGTCGGACAGCTCGCGCGCCTCGGTGCCCGCGACCTCCTCCTTCTGGATCGCGGTCAGCGTGAGGCGGAGGGTGGCGGAGCGCAGCTCGTCGCGCGCCTTGATCGCGGCGGTGAGGTCGTCCTTCAGCTTGGACTTGAGCGTGGTCATGGCGTCGAGTATGCCCCCACCCACCGACAACCGCCGCGCCTTTTCCTCCCGGCCCCGCCGCCACCCCCGGCCCTCCCCGCTGCATCCACCCCCCTCGCTCTGCGACGATGGGCCCATGCGCGCGCGATACGGAGTACCCCTGACCCTGACCGCAGTCGGCGCGGCCGGCGTGGCCTACGCCGCCGGCTTCGAAGTCCGCTCCTTCCGGCTGCGGCGCGTCACCGTGCCCGTACTGCCCCGCGGTATGCGCCCGTTGCGGGTCCTACAGGTCTCCGACATCCACATGGTCCAAGGACAGCGGAAGAAGCAGCGCTGGCTCCAGTCGCTCGCCGGGCTGCGCCCCGACTTCGTCATCAACACGGGCGACAACCTCTCCGACCCCGAGGGCGTCCCCGAGACGCTGGACGCGCTGGGCCCGCTGATGGAGTTCCCGGGCGCATACGTCTTCGGTTCGAACGACTACTACGGCCCCCGGCTGCGCAACCCGGCCCGCTACCTCATCGAGCGGGTCCAGGGGCGGCACGGCCTGAACGGCAACGCACCCGTCGTCGGCGCCGTCCACAACCCGTGGGAAGAGTTGCGCGACGCCTTCGACACGGCCGGCTGGGTCGGCCTGTCCAACACCCGCGGGCGCCTGAAGCTGGAGGGCTTCGAGATCGCCCTGACCGGCCTGGACGACCCGCACATCAAGCGTGACCGCTACGCCGAGGTGGCCGGCGGCCCGGAGTCCGGCGCCGACCTCTCGCTGGCCGTCGTCCACGCCCCCTACCTGCGCTCCCTCGACGCCTTCACCGCCGACGGCTACCCGCTGATCCTGGCCGGCCACACCCACGGCGGCCAGCTCTGCATCCCCTTCTACGGCGCCCTGGTCACCAACTGCGACATCGACACCGACCGCGTCAAGGGCCTCTCCACCCACACCGCCGCCGGCCGCACCTCCTTCCTCCACGTCTCCGCCGGCTGCGGCACCAACCGCTACACCCCGGTCCGCTTCGCCTGCCCCCCGGAGGCGACGCTGCTGACACTGACGGCACGACACTGACCACGATCAAGGGGGAGGGGGCGGGCCCGCGGCCGGATGACCGACCGGGACCCGCCCTCTCCCTCTTGATCCCCCCTTGATCCCCGTTGATCACGCCCCGACCGCCCTCACCGCCACCTGACCGCCGCCTCCCGGACCATCCCCTTGATCGCCTTCGTGATCGACTCCATGAACGGCAGTGTGACGACCCAGGTCAGCCCCGCTCCACCGTCCCGGAAGAACCGGATTTCACGTACGGGGATCGGTCCGCTAAAGTAGAGCTCGTTGCTTCGGGGTGTAGCGCAGCTTGGCAGCGCGCTTCGTTCGGGACGAAGAGGTCGTGGGTTCAAATCCCGCCACCCCGACTGAAGGAACAAAAGGCCAGAGGCCCTATCGGAGAGATCCGATAGGGCCTCTGGCGTATCTGCCAGCACGAAAGTACAGCAACCGTCCTGGCCCTCCCCGACCGCCAGCAACGGCCGCTGAGGAAGCGTCGGCAGAGCCGGGGCGCTCGGCCGACACGATCGCGTGATTCAGGACACATCAGGGCTACGGCGCTCAAGGAGGGTGACGTCGCACCAGATGTCGTGGTGTTCGTGCCGATGCGCTCGCAGGTGCCGATGACGCGGAAACCGCGGCGGCTGCGGAGGGCGAGGCGGGCGGTGTTCTCGGGGAAGGCGCCTGACCCGGATGCCCCAGATCCTGGCAGCCTCGGCTGAGGCGATCAGGGCATCGAGGAGGGCGGCGCCGACTCCTCGGCCGCGAGCATCGAGGTGGACGTAGACGGAGTGCTGACCATGCCCGCTGTACACACCCGCCCAGGGCAAGGGCCAGATCCTCGGGGTGCTCGCCCCGGGCGGCGCTCGGTACTGCCGCCCACCCCGGTCCGCCGTTCGGCCCCAAAGATCCGGTCGCACGTTCCGGGCCCGGTGCACCCTCGCGTCGCCCGGGCACCTGCCCGATGCGCAAGAAGCCGTGTCCGGCCCGGACCCTGATTACGAAGGGGGCAGCCGGGCGGGTTGGCCGCTCAACTGCCCCTCGGACCGGTGGATCACCGTGCGATTGGCCGATTGGCTGTTAGGACATCGGCATTTCCACCGCTCCCTGTTCAGAGGCGAGCCTCGCGGATGGCTGGACTGCGGAAGCCGATGCCTCAGCTTTCGGTGCATACGAGCCGGGAGGCTCAGTTGGGCCTTTGGGCGGCGTCGTGGTGAGCTAGCGCCTCCTCGGCGGTCACCGGGGTGAAGGGTTCCAGGGCGGTGACGTGGAAGCGCTTCAGGCGCAGGTAGCGCTCGCCGGTGTCGGTGAGGGTCCAGTCGTGGCGGGTGCGGGCGGTCATCGGCTGGCCGGTGCGGGTGATGCCCTCCCAGGCGAAGTCGACGGTGATGCGGTGGTCGCCGTCCTCGCCGGGGGTGATCACCGGGTCGATCAGATGGTGGGTGCTGACGTCGACCAGTTCGCCCGCCTGGGCGTACCAGGCGGCGACCTCGTCGAAGGTGTGCAGGACCCGGCTGTCGGGGAGAGCCATGGCCAGCTCGGGGTGGAGCAGTTCGCGCAGTGCCTCGGCGCTGGCCGCGGGCTGCTCCAGGAGGGAGCACCAGTAGTGGACGAAGGCGAGGACCCGGTTCTCGGCGAGTGCGTCGGTGAACGGCTTGTCCTGGCGGGAGAGGACCTGCAGGTCGCAGACACTGATCCTGGGCAGACGCTCGGCCGGGTGCTGCACAAGCTTCAGGTCGTAGCGCAGCAGGGTGGAGCCGTTCATCGCCGGTCCGGCGGTTTCGAAGTCGTGGGTGACGGCGACCTGGGCGGCGTCGGGGCCGGTGTGCTCGATGGCGAGGCTGCGCAGATGGTGGGCGTTCGACTGGGCCGGGTCCATGGCGGCGAAGAAGTCCAGGTAGGCCTGGCGCCCGTGGACGTCGGGCTGTCCGCTCTGCGGTGGGCGGTGGAGGGTGAAGTCCTCGGTGACGAGTTCTCTCTGGTGGTCGAGGTTGCGGTTGGCGGTCTCGTAGCCGTAGTACCAGCGGTGCACCACGGTGAGGGCGCGGTGCTCGTAGGAGCCGGCGGCGAGGGCGGCGCGGAGGGTGTCGAGTGCGGTGGGCTCGGACATGATCGGTGTTCCTGTTCCGGGGGCGGTTCGGTTTCCGGGGTGGTTCAGCGGACCCAGGTCTTGGTGAGGGCCTGGACGGCGGAGCCGTCGAGGTCGGCGAGCGTGGTGGCGACGAAGTTGCGGGCCCAGTCGGAGGTCTGGATGCGGAAGGGCGGGCGGTCGGCGGTCAGGGCGTCGACGATCGGGGCGGCGGCCTCGGCCGGGGTCTGGGCGCCTTCGAACACGCTGCGGCGCAGGCCGAAGTACGCCTCAAGGGCTGGCGCGTAGGGCCCGGCCGCATTCAGCAGGGCGGGGATGTCCAGGTTCTGGTTGGCGACGAACTCGCTGGCCACCGGGCCCGGTTCGACCACGGTGACGTCGACGCCGACGGTGGCGGCGAGGGGGGCGAGGGACTGCATGAAGCCCTCGACGGCGAACTTGGCCGCGCAGTACGCCTCGTTGAACGGCTGGCCGACGGCGCCGCCGACACTGCTGACGGTGATCACCCGGCCCCGGGAGGCACGCAGGTGCGGCAGGGCGGCACGGGTCATGGCCACCACACCGAAGAAGTTGACCTCCATCGCGGCACGGACCTCGTCCAGGCCCAGCAGCTCGATGGTGCCGGTCTTCGCCGAGCCGGCGTTGTTGACCAGGGCATCGAGGCGGCCGTGCTCGGCGATGACCTCGTCCAGGCAGGCGGTGATGCTCTCGGGGTCGGTCACGTCCAAGCGCTTGACCTGGATACGGTCGGCCACACCCGCCTCGTCGGCAGCCTCCAGCAAGGCCTCGGCCTTGCCTGGGTCGCGCATGGTCGCGATGGCCGTCCAGCCGGCCCGGGCGGCGCCGATGGCGGCGGCCAGGCCGATGCCGGAGGACGTGCCGGTGATCAGAACCGTCTTCGGGGAGGTCATGAGGGTCTTCCTTGCGTGTGGAGCTAACGGCGAAGCCAGCAAACGGGGAGTTCCCCGGTTTGCTCTGCAACGGTAACCGGGGAACTCCCCGGTTGTCCAGGTAGACTGGTCCCCAGACGAAAGGGGCAGCCTTGACCACCCAGCCGAGCCCGTTGCGCGCCGACGCCCGCCGCAACCGGGAACGCATCCTCGAAGCGGCCGTGCGTGCCTTCTCCGAGAAGGGCGCGGACGTCCCGATCGACGCGATCGCCAAGGCCGCGGGCGTCGGCTCGGCCACGCTCTACCGCCACTTCCCTACGCGCGAGGCGCTCATCGAGGCGGCCTACCGCAACGAGCTGGCCCGGGTCTGCGACAGCGCCGCCGAGTTGCTGGCCGACTTCCCGCCAGACCGGGCGATGCGCCTGTGGATGGACAGGTTCATCGACTACCTGGCCGCCAAGCACGGCATGGCGGACGCCCTGCGGGCCGCGGTCGCCTCCGGCGCGGACCCCTTCGCCGAGACCCTCGACAAGCTCGGCACCGCGATCGGCATCCTGCTGCACGCCGGCACTGAAGCCGGTCTCCTGCGCTCGGACGTCGACCCCCTCGACGTCGGCTTCAGTCTCGCCGGCGTCGCACTGATCACCAGCACACCCGCCCAACGCGAACGGGCCGGCCGTCTCCTTGACCTGCTCCTCGACGGGCTCCGCTACGGAGTAGGCCGATAAGCCATTCCCAGGGCACGCTCCTCGGCCTCCGCCGACAAAGCTTCCGAAGTGACCATGCGGATTTGTGGTGCAGTTGCCGTTATGGGGGTCTTTCATTCCTGTCCGCTGTCCACTCTTGAGAGCCACTCCACCTGATGGCTCGCAAGCGTGGGCTGAAGCTGGTCGCCGGTGCCAAGCCTCGTTGCCTTTGGGTAGGCCGGTGGTGGTGAGTGGCGTCAGTTGGAGGCGAGTGCTTCGGCTGGCGGGGTGCGGGCGGCGCGGGTTGCCGGGTACAGGCCGGCGAAGGTGCCGATTGCGGCGGCGGCTGCCAGACCTGCGAGGACGGCTTGGCTGGGGAAGGTGAGCGGCCAGTGTTGGTCAAGGGCCCAGGCGGTGCTGGCTGCCAGGCCGAGCGCGATGCCGGCCAGGCCGCCGAGGCAGGACAGGGCTGTGGCTTCGGTGAGGAACTGCAGGCGGATCTGGCCGCGGCCGGCTCCCAGGGCGCGCCTCAGGCCGATCTCCGCTCGTCGCTCCAGGACGGAGATCACCATGGTGTTGGCGACTCCGACGCCTCCGACCAGGAGGGAGACCGCACCCAGGCCGAGGAGCAGGTTGGTCAGTGTGGAGTTGATGGTCTGCTTGATGTCGAGTGCCTCCGAGGGGCGGCTGACGCTGACTTCTTCAGGGTGCGCAGGGTTGACGGTGGCCGCCAGGACGCTGCGTACGTCGGCAACGGCCTCGTCGGTTGAGCGTTCGTAGATCGTGGTGGGGTGGGAGTCGAAGCCGAGCCGGGTTTTGGCCACGTCCCAGCCCACCAGTGCGGAGGTGTCGATCTCCGGGGCGAGGGCGATCGGGTCGAGGATGCCGACGACGGTGAACCACTGGTCACCGAGGTAGACCGGCGTGCCGGGACGGTCGATGCCGAGCCGGGACGCGGCGACCGAGCCGAGGACGACCGCCGGGTATTTGGTGGTGGCGGCGTTCAGCCAGGTGCCCTCGCCCACGGTGGCTCCGATCACCTTGGGCAGGTCGAGGCGGGTGGCTTGGACGGAGATGCCGCCGGTCTCGTTGGGGTCGGTCTTGTCGGTGCGGTAGACGTGGGCGCCGGAGACTGCGCCGACGGCTGACACCGATTGCACGGGGGCGATGCGGCGCACCATGCTCACGGACTGGTTGGGCAGTTTCGACTTGTCGCCGAACAGGCTCTGTCCGGCCGAGACGGTGAGCAGGTTGGTGCCGACCTTGGCGAGCTGGGCGTTGATCTGTGCCTGGCTGCCGGTGGTAATGCCGAGGATGGCGACCATGGTGGCGACGCCGATGGCGATGCCCAGGGCGGACAGGCAGGCTCGCAGCGGCCGGCCGCGTACGCCTACCAGGCCGACGCGCATCACGTCGCCGGGGGTCAGTCGAGCCGGTCGCGGAAGGGGGGCCGGTGCCCCGTCCTGCCGCGGTCTGGTGGTGATGGTGTTCACGACAGGGCCTCCGTTCCGGTGTGCTGCGGGTACCGCGCGGGTTTCGCTTCTTGGCAGGAGGGGTCGCTGTCGTGGCGGATGCGGCCGTCGAGGATCTCGATGCGGCGTGGCAGCGAGCGGGCGATGCTCTGGTCGTGGGTGATGACGGCGATCGTGGTGCCTTCGGCGTTGAGCTCGTGCAGCAGCCGGATCACCTCGGTGCCGGAGCGGGAGTCCAGTGCTCCGGTGGGCTCGTCGGCGAGCACGATGGCCGGGCGGGCCACCAGGGCACGGGCGATGGCCACGCGCTGGCGTTCGCCGCCGGACAGCTCGTGCGGCCGGTGGGTGAGCCGGTGTCCGAGCCCTACGCGTTCGAGTGCCTCGGTGGCGAGCCTGACGCGTTGCCGGCGCGGCATGCCGTGGTAGAGAAGCCCGGTGGCCACGTTCTCCGCCGCCGTGAGGTGTGAGGTGAGGAAGAACTGCTGGAAGACGAATCCGATCCACCGGCAGCGCATGGCCGAGAGTTGACGGTCTGTCAGTCGAGCGATGTCGTGGCCCATGACGCGTACCTGGCCGGTGGAGGGCCGGTCCAGGGTTCCCATGAGTTGCAGCATCGTGGACTTGCCGGATCCGGACGGGCCGACGACGGCCAGCAGCTCACCTGCCGAGACGCGCAAGGAGACCTCGCGCAGTGCATGCACGCCGCCGGGGTAGGACTTACCGACACCGTCGAGCTCGATGACGGCGGTCATTGCGACGGCACCTGCACCTTCATGCCTTCGTACAGGCCCGAGCCTGATACCTCCACCGTGTTGTCGGCGAACAGGCCGAGCTCGACAGCCACCAGGCGGGTGGCGCCGTCGGCCTCCACGACCCGGACCGCATAGGAGCCCTCGACGGTGGCGAGCAGTGCTGTCACCGGGACGGCCAGCACGCCCTTGTGCTCGGTGCTGGTGAACAACACCGTCACCGGTGCCTGGTCGAGCTTGCCCGCCTGCGTGGGCTTGTCGAGGGTGACCTGCACAGGGACGGTGGCCTTTTCGGTGCCGGAGCCGGGCTGCTGGTCGCCGCCCCCGCCAGGGGAGTTACCGGAGTTGTCGGGGGCAGTGGCGACGGTGCCGACATCGCTGACGTGGCCGGTCATTGTCGTGCCCCCGGGCACCTGGACCTGCACGGCCGCCCCCTTCTTGGCCAGGCTTGCCTTGTCGGCCTTCAGGTCGACCTTGACCACCCGGTCCGTCCCGGTGGCCTCCAGGACATTCCCCGAAGGGGAACCGCCGAGGACCCCGACGACTTTGGTCACTCGGAGCGCGGAGGGCTCCACCACCACGTCCCCGCGCCCGAACCGGCCGGTCTGTGTGACCCCCAGAGCCTTCTGCCAGCGTTTGACCGCCTCGGCCGTGGCGTCGGTGAAGTGCTTGTCGACAGTCAGGCCGGAACCGTAGCCGAGAGCTTTGAGATTCTGCTCCAGCTCCTTGACGTCCGCTCCGTCGGTGACGCCGGTCGTGAGCTGGCGCCAGAACGGCACGGAGCCGTACCAGAGCGTCACCGACGTGCCGTCGACGCCGTAGACCCGATGGCCGCGCTTGATCACCTGTCCCACCGTGGGCAGTGCGGTGAGCGTGCCGGAACCACCGGTGTCCTTGCCCCCGTCCAGCTGCGCGCCCCGGGTGCCGGCGGACGAGGAGGCGAAGGGGAGGGCCGAGGAAGCGGTGACGGTGTAGGAGCCGGCGAAGCCGAGCTTCCCGTCCGTCTTCTCCTGCTGCGCCAGGTCCGTCCTGGTGATCGCGACGGTTGCCGTCCCCGCCGTGCCGACTGTCGGTTTCGTGTCCGGGTGCCGAACCGTGAGGAGTGCCACCGCGCACGCCCCGCCGGCGACCACCGCACACCCAGCGATCAGCAGGCCCCGGGCCCGCCGGCGAGGACGCACCCTCCGCCCGGCCCCCTCGACACCAGGTGTCCCAGGGTCTGGTGCCGGCCGGTCGTCCACGCTCCGGTCCCCGGTCGCCGACACCGCGCCGGCGGCAGCCTCGCACTCCACCCGCATACTGTCCTTCTCCTGTCCAAGACTCACGGGGAAGTCACCGACGCCTTGGGGCTCATTTCCTTGAGACACGCCTTGAGCGCGCCCTGGGCCTTCTGCTCGTCTCCGGCCCCAATCGTCGGGGTCCCCTCATCAGGCCAGTCCAGGCCGTGCTTACGCATGCAGCGGGCAATCTTGAGGTTGCTGTCCTTCTGGGCCTGCGTCGTGCTTCCGCCCCCCATGTAGCGCTGGCACGCCTTCACGGCCGCATCGATCTTTTCCTTGCTGATGCCGGGACCGCCGATCTGGAGCCCACCGCCGCCGTCCGGGTCGGGCACATCCAGCCCCTGCTTACGCAGACACCGGGCCGCCTGGAGCATCGACTCCCTGGGGTCCTTGGCCGCCGCGGACGGGTTCGTCGAATTCGTGCGCTGCTTGCCGCCACCGAGGCTGTCCACCTTCGGACCGTCGTGCGCGCCGCCGCCGCAGCCGGACAGAGCCAACGCTGCCGCGATCACCACACCCGCACAGGCCAGCCCCGCGCGCGGCCTCCGCGGCCCCCGCGGTGGAGGACCACCGGGGCGGATCAGTTCTCCGATATTCACAATCTCGTACCCTTCTGTCCTGCGACGGTTTCCGGCCGACGGAGTCCAGAAGTACGCACCGCGGTGTTTCAGGGGCGTCTCAGATTTCTGTTACGCCCCTGAAATGCCGCACCAGATACCTTCTGCTGCTTGCGTGCACCCACCGCACCGCGGTCACGGGCGGACCGAGAAAGGAACGGCGATGCGTGTACTGGTTGCCGAAGACGAGCGGGTGCTTGCCGACCTGGTGGCCATGGGCCTGCGTCAGTACGCGATGGCGGTCGATGTCGCCTACGACGGCCACAGCGCCCAGGAACACCTCGCAGTCAACGACTACGACGTGCTCGTGCTGGACCGGGACCTGCCCGGCACCCACGGCGACCAGATATGCCGGGAACTCGCCCATGCGGGCGCCCGCACCCGCATCCTCATGCTCACCGCCGCCGGTTCGCTGACCGACCGGGTGACGGGGCTGCGTCTGGGAGCCGACGACTACCTGCCCAAACCGTTCGAGTACGAGGAACTGGTCGCCCGCGTCCAAGCGCTCGGCCGCCGCACCCAGCCCGCGCTGCCCCCGGTACTGGAACGAGACGGCATCGTCCTCGACACCGCGCACCGCCAGGCTCACCGGCACGGCCGCTACCTGCAACTGTCCCGCAAGGAGTTCGCCGTCCTGGACGTCCTCATGCGCGCCCGCGGCGCGACGGTCAGCGCCGAGGAACTGCTACAGCGCGCCTGGGACGAGAACGCCGACCCGTTCACCAACGCGGTCCGCGTCACCATCTCCAGGCTCCGCGCCAAACTCGGGGACCCCCCGGTGATCGAGACCCTGCCTGGCGTGGGCTACCGGATCTAGAAGGCGGAACCGATGCACCCTGCCAGACCGCACCACAAGACCAGCACCACCCGCCACCGGCTCGCACCGACCGTACGGGTCCGGCTGACGGCCCTGTACGGCGCGTTGCTCCTCCTGTCCGGAACACTGCTGCTCACCGTCGTCTACCTCGTCCTCGACGGCATCCCGGTGGTGGTTTCCGGCGGCACGGTTTCCGGCGGCACCGCGGCCGGCCCGAGGGCGCCGGACCAGTTCCCCGGCCCCGCCGGAGCCATTCCCCCGCCTCCCGACGCCGAGCTCGAACACATCGCCGCGCAGGCCAAGGCCGCCATGCTGAACCACCTCCTCACGGTCTCCGCGATCGCCCTCGCCCTCCTCGCCCTGCTCGCTGTGCTCCTCGGCTGGTGGATGGCCGGCCACGTCCTGCGCCCAGTGCACCGCATCACCACCACCGCCCGACGGCTGTCCTGGCAGAACCTGCACGAACGGATCGCCCTGGCCGGCCCCCGCGACGAATTCAAGGAACTGGCGGACACCTTCGACGACCTCCTCGCACGGTTGCAGAGCGCCTTCGACAGCCAGCGACGCTTTATCGCCAACGCCTCCCACGAGCTGCGCACACCACTGACCATCCAGCGCGCCGCCATCCAGATCGCCCTGACCGACGCCTCCGCCTCTCCCCAGAAGCTGGCGACGGTCCGGGAACAACTCCTGGATGCCAACCGCCGCGCCGAACGGCTCATCGACGGGCTGCTGCTCCTCGCGCAGAGCGACCGGGGACCACTGGAGCGTGTACCGGTCGCACTGGAGAACAAGACCGCCGAGGCGGCCGACCTGTACGCGTCCATCGCACAGGCCGCCGACGTCACGATCAACACCGACCTGCACCCGGTCACCGTTCTCGGCGACCCCGTGCTGCTCACCCACCTCATAGCGAACCTGGTACAGAACGCGATCCGCCACAATCACCGCGGCGGCAGCGTCGACATCCACCTCTCCGCCACCGCCGGACTGATCATCCGCAACACCGGCCCCCACGTACCCCCACAGGCGCTGCCCGATCTGTTCGAGCCGTTCCACAGACTCGGCACCGCCCGCACCGGCTCCGCCCAAGGCGCCGGACTCGGCCTGTCCATCGTCTCCTCCATCGCGCAGGCACACAGCGGTTCAGTAACCGCCCACCCGAATCCCGGCGGCGGCCTGAAGATCTGCATCTCGCTTCCCCATCTCACCGACGCACCCCTCGCAGCCGGCACCCGGACCACCTCAGGAGCATCCTGAATCCATCGGGAGCACCCTCGATCAAGGGGGACTCCGATGAACGCGGTGAGTTCGGTGGCCGCTGGGGCATCGAGGCGTTCTCCCATACCCGCTGGGTGACCGTTGCCACTCGGTCCGCCGACTACCCGTTCTGAGTCCCGGCGAGGGCGTGCCGTTCGGCGCGACCCTGGCAGGTCGGTCCGAACGGCACGGCCGGTCAGGGCTCGTCGGCCCTGTTGGGGGCGTTACGGCTTGTGGATGAGCTTGCCGACGGCGTTGGCCTCCATCAGCTGGTTGCTGGCCAGGTAGGGCCTGGAGTCGATGCCCTGACCCGCATAGATACCTGTCCGCGCTGGGCAGGATCTTGTCCGAACCTCATTCGGGACGAAGAGGTCGTGGCCGTCACCTGGTGGCCGCGACGGGAGTTCCCGGACTGCCGCGAGGAGTTCGGGCTCCTCCGGCAGATGAGTGCGCGTACGGGGTCCGGTACTTCGCGGCACGTCCGGGGTCCGGCGCTTCGCGGCGCGCCCTATGGTGCGACGAACTCCGTTGCGCCGTCCCGGCCGTTCAGCAGCGCGGCGAACGCCTCGGTGGCCGCGGTGGGATCCGTGCCCCGCCAGGCGATGACGTGGTCCGGCCGGATGAGCAGGGACTGTTCGGCGGGCAGGAAGTCCACGTCGAGGCGGTGCACGGCGAGGTGGACGGACCCAGACCGCCCGGGCACGGGTTGCGGGGTCCGGTTGCCGGTCACCAGGGCCCAGCCGGGTCCGGCGAGGTCGATCGTGGACCGGGTGCGGGCCGGGTCGAGCCAGCGGTGCGGAATGCGGGTGCCGACCCGGCCGACGGGGTTGAACTCGGTGAGCGGTTCGGGGTCGTCGGTCGCCGCCGGGTCGTTGCAGAGGGCTCCCTCGGTGTACTGGAACCCGCCTGCGGCCAGGACGAAGGGGTGGGCGAGTGTGGGATCGGAGGCCGACGCCAGATCACGGAGGCTCAGGGTGCGGCGGCACGACTGGTCGGCCGTGAACCATCCGGCCGGACGGCGTTCCGCGTCGTAGCTGTCCAGGAGCGCCGGTGCCGCGTGGCCGCGGAGGACCGCGGCGAGTTTCCAGCCCAGGTTGTGTGCGTCGGCGATTCCGGTATTGGCGCCGCTGGCGGCGAACGGCGGCATGACGTGGGCGGCGTCACCGGCCAGATGGACGCGGCCGAGGGTGTAGCGATCGGCGACGAGCATCTCGGCCTGCCAGGGCAGGACGCTGCGGACTTCGAGGTCCGGGGCCGGAACGCCGAGGACCGTGCGGAGCACCGCGGGCCAGTCCCGGTCGGTGGCGTTGCCGTTGCCGTTGCCCATGAACACCCAGCGGCGACGGCCGTCGACCGATGCCAGTGCGCCGGGTGCGTCGGGGTGCTCGATCTGGCAGAGGTTGAACTCCCGGCCGCGTACGACCTCGCCGAGGTCGGCGTGGAAGTAGACGTTCACGCTCGGATCGCCTATGGCTCCGTGGCCCGAGCGGCCGATGCCCAGTGCTCGGCGTACGGGGCTGCGAGCACCGTCGGCGGCGACCAGGTAACGGGCCCGCAGTTGTGAGCGGTCCCCGTCGCGGCGGTCGAGGAGTTCGGCGACCACCTCGTCGTCCTGCTGCTCGAAGGCGACGAGTTCGGTGTCGAAGCGCACCGTGGCCCCGGCGTCGACCGCGGCCTCGCGCAGCACCGGCTCCAGCACGTCCTGGGCGATCAGGCAGGGGTCCTCCGGGCTGATGTCGACCACGGGCCCGCCCGCGCCCGAGGGTTGCCACGACGGGAGCTGCTCGGCCTCGGCGAGCGTCCTTCCGGCGGCCATGCGGTCGTGACCTGCGAGATCACGTGCCGCGTGCTGGACCAGGCCGGCCAGTCCGAGCTCACGGAAGATCTCCATGCTGCGTATGTGGAAGCGGCGGGCCTTGGGCTGTGGCGAGGTGGTCGACCGCTTCTCCACCACCGTTACCGCCACCCCGTGATGGCGCAGCACCAACGCGGCGGTGAGTCCCACCAGTCCGCCGCCCACCACGAGTACTTCAGAAGTCGGTGTACGTTGTCCACTCATGGTGGACAACGTACACCACCGTTACAGTGAATCCACCATGACTCCTTCCGAACGCCGGCCCGTCACCGGTGGGCTGGTGTGGTTCGACGAGCCCAAGCCCCCTCGCGCCACCGAGCAGCTCAGCCGCGAACGCGTGGTGACCGCCGCGGTGGAACTCGCCGACGACCAGATGCCCGACGAGATCACCATGCGGGCACTCGCCGCGCGGCTGGGCGTACGCAGCCCGATGGCCCTCTACCGCTACGTCGGCAGCAAGGACGGCCTGGTCGACCTCATGACCGACCAGGTCTACGGCCAGATCACCGTGCCGCGCGGACAGGGCTGGCGGGACGCACTACAGGGCATGGGCCGCACCGGCTGGGACGTGGTGCAGCGCCACCCCTGGTTCGCGCGCCTCGCCTTCAGCCGTCCCCCCTTGGGGCCCAACGCCCTCCGCCTCTACGACACGGCGCTCGCCGAACTCGAACCCCTCGGCCTCGACGCGGCAACGCGCATGGGGTTCATCAAGACCGTGCTCGGTCACGTCCTGGGCTCCGGACTCGCACTGCTGGAGGAGCACACCATGCGGGCCCGCGTCGGACTCCACTCCGACAGCGACCTGGCAGCGGCCGTGGCCCCCTACCTCGCACGCATCGCGGCCGAGGGCAGGCACCCCCACTTCATCGCCTGGGCCAACGACCCCCAGCGCCTCACCCCCGAACCGCAGTCCTTCGAGCAGGTCCTGGAGTGGCTCCTCGACGGGCTTGCCACCCTGGTCCCGCCGGAGGGCCGACCCCCGACCTGAGGGCACCACCCGGGACCACCTTCTTCAGCACCACCTTCTTTCCCGCCGGGAAAGAAGGTGGTATTTTCCCTGTAGGAAAGTACCCGATGGCCGGATGACCAGGGACCCCCATGACCTCTTACGACGCCCAGACCGCGCTCGACGCCATACGCCACCGCCAGGAGCAGACGCGTGACGAGTACGTGCGCCACGCCTCCTCCGGCGCCTACGGGCTCGTCGCGGCGCTGGCCATATTCGCCATGATGTCGTCCGGTGATCTGCCACGCCCCTGGAGCCTCTTCGCCTGGCTGGTGGGCGGCAGCTTGATCGCGGGTGGAATGGTTGTGCAGTACCGTCGGGCCCGAGTGCGCAGGAAGCCCTCCGGTGCGGCAACGCTGTTCACCCTGTGGCTGGGGGCAGTCGTTATCGTGGTCCTCACCGCGGCAACGATCGCCGCCCGCCTGCTCGAACTGCCGCTCCCCTCCGTGACCGCCGCGGCCGTCACCGCCCTGGCGACGCTGGTGGCCACGTATGCGAGCCGCCCGATCGTCAGGAAGATCGCCAAGAAGGACGACCTGCGCTGATGGACCCGGACTTCGACGAATTCCTGCATGTTCAGGCCCGGTTGTCGATCGTCGCGCTGCTGGCTCCGGCCGACTGGGTGGAGTTCGGCTTCGTGCGGGACGCCGTCGGCACCAGCGACTCGGCCCTGTCCAAACAGGTCGCGGCGCTGGCAGACGCCGGCTATGTGGAGGTGCGCAAGACGCGGAACCGCACGGGACGCCACACCCACCTCCGGCTCACCGCACACGGACGGCAGGCGTTCCAGCGGCACGCCTCGGCCCTGGAGCGGATCGTGGCGGCGGCGCGCGGGCCACAGGTGTGACCGACCGGGGCCCGGCGACGGGCCGCCCACGCCGGTTGTGTATCGGGTGGGTATCAGGGAGCGCTTGGTTGCCCATCGAATCGGTGCGCCCGGCCCTGGCGCAGGGAGGCCCACGGGGCGGTGGAACGCCCTCGACTCGGCAGCTGCCCGAGCCGTTTCGTCCGGTCTGACCTGGGCGTTCGCGGAGGGGACAGGCTGCGGGGGGCGGCGATGCGGTTCCGTTGTGCGACGCGGTTGCCGTGCCCGGTGGCTGCCCTATCGTTCCTTTCAGGTCGCCGGTTGCGCGTGGGTGCACACGGGACCTGCGCCGCACGACCGTCCGAACAGGAGTGATCCGCCCGTGTCCTCGTCCACCCCGGCTCCGGCCGCTCCGCGGCCCGTTCGCGTGCTGCTGGTGGAGGACGACGATCTGATGCGCCAGTCCTTCGCCGTCGCTCTGGAGCGCTACGGCTACCGGGTGGCGGCCGCCGCCGACGGGCTGACGGGGCTTGAGCTCTTTCGCGACGAGGGCTTCGACCTGCTGATCCTGGACGTGATGCTGCCCGGTCTGGACGGGATCGGCCTGTGCCGCAGGGTTCGGGAGACCAGCCTGGTGCCCGTTCTGATGATGTCCGCCCGCGGCGACGGGCTCGATGTCGTCGCCGGTCTGGAGGCCGGGGCGGACGACTACGTGGTCAAACCCGTGGACACCTACGTGCTCGTGGCGCGCATCCGTTCGCTGCTGCGGCGGGCGACCTACGCGCCCGTCCCGGGACCCGAGCGGGCCGCGGGCGACGGGCCGTCACCGGCCGAGGGGGAGTCCCTGTCCTTCGGGGACCTGACCATCGACACCGGCGGTATGGAGGTGTTCGTCGCCGGGCACCCGGTGGCGCTGACCCCGACCGAGCTGAAGCTGCTGCTGGAGTTCGCCGCCCACCCGGGCATCGTGCTGGAGCGGCACACGCTGCTGCGCAACGTCTGGGAGTACGGCTGGGACGGCGACAGCCGGGTCGTGGACCTGTGTGTGCAGCGGCTGCGCCGGAAGCTGGGCCGGGACCGGATCGAGACGGTCCGCGGCTTCGGCTACAAGCTCAGGCGCTGAGGCCGGTGCGCCCGTTCCAGCGGCTGCGGCCGGCCCGCATGCCCCTGCGCTGGAAGATCGCCGCACTGGCCGCGGCCACCGCCTGTCTGGTCGCGGTGGCGGTGGGCGTGCTGGTGCACGTGTGGACCGCGCAGGACATCCGGAGCCGGGCCGCGGCACAGGCGTTCAACAGGCTGTACTCGGCCATGGACGCCTACCGGCGCACCGGAACGCTCACCGACGGTGCGGAGCTCGATCCGGCCGGGCTGCCCGCCGACCTGCGGCACCCGGCCGACGGCGCACGGCACACGGCCTACGACGGGCGTGTCGAGGGGAACGTGGGCCCGAGCGCCTGGGCCGCCCAGCGGGTCGACGGCCCGGGCAGCCGGGTGCTGGCGCTTCAGGTCAACATGAGCTCGGAGCTGTACACGCTGCGACGGCTCGACATGAGCATGGCGGTGGCCTCGCTGGTCGCGCTCGCGGCGGCGGTGCCCCTGGCCGTCTACGGGGCCGGGCTGCTCGGCCGCCGACTGCGGCGGGTCTCCGAGACCGCGGGGCGGATCTCCGCCGGTGACCTCGACGCCCGGACCGGGCCCACCAAGGGCAGCGACGAGGTGGCCGACATCGCCGCCACCGTCGACCTCATGGCCGACAGCCTCGGCCGGCGGCTGCGCACCGAGCGCCGGTTCACCGCGGACGTGGCCCACGAGCTGCGCACCCCCGTCGGCGGTCTGCTGGCCGCCGCCGATCTGCTGCCGCCGGGTGAGACGGAGGACATGCTCCGGGCCCGGGTGCGCGATCTGCGCGGCCTGGTCGAGGACCTGCTGGAGATCTCCCGGCTCGACGCCGGCGCCGAACGGCCGGTCCACGCCCGGGTCCCGCTCGGGGCGGTCGTCCGCGAGGCCGTGGCGCGCACCGGCCTCGACACCGAGGTCACCGTCGCCGGCGCACCGCACGGAGCGGACGCGCAGCCCGTCCAGACCGCGCGCCCCGTGGAGACCGTGGAGACCGACCCGCGCCGCCTCGAACGGATCGTCAGCAACCTCGTCGTCAACGCCCACCGGCACGGGGACGTCCCGGTCCGGGTCACGGTCGACGGCCATACCGTCGTCGTACGCGACCACGGCCCCGGCTTCCCCGCGGACCTGCTGCGCGACGGCCCGCGCCGCTTCCACACGGGCGCGAAGGAGCGCGGCACCGGCCACGGCCTCGGCCTGACCATCGCCCTGGGCCAGGCCGGGCTCCTCGGCGCCGAGCTGCGCCTGCACAACGCCCCGGACGGCGGCGCCGTCGCCACCCTGCGCCTGCCGCACTGACCGCCGCCCCTACAGAACCGGTACGCAACGGAGCAGACGCCGATACACGGCGGCCGAGGTCCCGATACGTACCTCGGACACCTTTCGCAGTGCACCCTTCCGCACCCCGAAGACCGCACCCCGAAGAGGAGTCCCCGTGACCGCCGCCCCCCTCGACACCTTCGCGCAGTACCCGCCGACCGGGATCGCGGCCGCCACCACCGACCTGTCGAAGGTCTACGGCAGCGGCGACACCCGCGTCGTCGCCCTGGACCGGGTCAGCATCGCCTTCCCGGAGGGCGAGTTCACCGCGATCATGGGCCCCTCCGGCTGCGGCAAGTCCACCCTGATGCACTGCGCCGCCGGGCTCGACGCGTTCGACTCCGGCTCCGTCCGCATCGGCACCACCGAACTGGGCACGCTCGACGACCGGCAGCTCACCGCGCTGCGCCGCGACCGGATCGGCTTCGTCTTCCAGGCGTTCAACCTGCTGCCGACGCTGACCGCGCTGGAGAACATCACACTGCCGCTGACCGTCGCCGGGCGCCGGCCCGACCGGCAGTGGCTGGACCGTGTGGTCTCCATGGTCGGCCTCTCCCGGCGCCTCGACCACCGGCCCGGCCAGCTGTCCGGCGGGCAGCAGCAGCGCGTGGCGGTGGCCCGCGCCCTGGTCTCCCGCCCCGCGATCGTCTTCGGCGACGAGCCCACCGGCAACCTCGACTCCCGCGCCGGGGGCGAGGTCCTCGGCTTCCTGCGCGACTCGGTGCGCGAACTGGGCCAGACCGTGGTCATGGTCACCCACGATCCGGTCGCCGCCGGCTACGCCGACCGCGTCGTCTTCCTCGCCGACGGCCGCCTGGTGGACGAGATGGCCCGTCCCACCCCGGACCGGGTCCTGGACGTGATGAAGACCTTCGACGCCCGCGCACACACCGGCTGACCCGCCGTCACCCCCGCACCGAGCCGACCGACCGCTCGCGTCCCGGGCCCCGCTCACCTGCGTCGCACCGCCCCGTACCCCCACGTCCCGGAAAGCCACCCATGCTGAGAACAGCCCTGCGCAACGTCCTCGCGCACAAGGCCCGTCTGGTCATGACCGTCCTCGCGGTCTGCCTGGGGGTCGCGTTCGTGTGCGGCACCCTTGTCTTCGCGGACTCCTCCGCCGCGGCCTACCGCGCCGCCGCGTCGAAGAACTTCGCGGACATCGCGGTCACCGTGACCGCGAAGGCTCCCCCGCCGGGTGCCGCCGCGGACCACCGCACCAGCGTGCTCGACGACGCACTCGCCAGGAAGCTGGCCGGCGTGCCCGGTGTCGCCGCCGTGCACCCGTCGGCCGACGGCTCGGCCACCCTGAACGCGGCGGACGGCACTCCGCTGCGGGCCGGCAAGGCGTGGGCGAACCTGGCCGCCGCCTACGTACCGGGCAGGGACGGCAAGGACACCCGCCATCCGCTGGTCGAGGGCCGCGCCCCGCGGAACGGCGGTGAACTCGCCGTGGACAGCGGCACCGCCGCCGCCGGCCGGTTCCGCATCGGCGACACGATCACGCTGGCCACCGACGGCCCGGTCATGACCGAGCGACTCGTCGGCATCGTCACCACCGACGACACCCGGGTGACCGCCGGCGGCACCCTCGCCCTGTTCGACAAGGCCACCGCCCAGCGGCTGTTCGCGTCCCCCGGCCACTACACCGGGATCGACCTGTCCGCCGAGCCCGGCACCGACCAGGTCGAACTCGCCGGCCGGGTCACCGCCCGGCTCCCGGCCGACCGGGCCGAGGCCGTCAGCGGCGCCGCCCAGGCCGCCCAGCAGGCCACCTACGTCGACACCCTGACCCGCGGCTACACCAAGCTGCCGCTGGTCTTCGCCGGGGTCTCGCTGTTCATCGGCTCGTTCCTCGTCGTCAACACCTTCACCATGCTCATCACCCGGCGCACCCGTGAGATCGCGCTGCTGCGGGCGATCGGCGCCTCGCGCCGCCAGGTGGTCCGCTCCGTCCTGCTGGAGGCCCTCCTGCTCGGCCTCGGCGCGTCGGCCGCCGGCTTCCTGCTCGGCCTCGGCATCGCCGCGGTGCTGCCCGACGTCCTGAGCACCGGCCAGGACACGCTGCCCAACGGTCCCCTGGTGATCGGCCCCCGCCCGGTCGTGGCGGCGCTCGGCGTGGGCGTGGGCGTCACCGTGCTCGCCGCGTGGCTGCCGTCCCGCCGGGCGGCGAAGGTCGCGCCCATCGAGGCGCTGCGCTCGGCCGAAGCGCCGCCGTCCGCCACCCGGTCCCGGATCCGGGCCGGGGTGGGGCTGGTCCTCCTCGTCCTCGGCGCCGGTCTGCTGGTGTCGCTCACCGGGGCGAAGGACGCCTCGGTAGCGAACCTGCAAAGCGCGATGCTCGGTTGCGCCGCCCTCGCCGTCGCCATGATCGTGCTGGCGCCGCTGCTCGCCGCTCCCGTGATCCGACTGACCGGACGCCTGACCGACCGCTTCGGGATCACCGGCCGGCTCGCCCGGGAGAACGCGCTGCGCGACCCGCGGCGCACCGCGGCCACCGCCTCGGCCCTGATGATCAGCACGGCGCTGGTCGCCGGGCTCGCCGTCATCGGGAACTCCACCGGGCAGGCCCTCGACCGCCAGGCCGCGGCCGGCCTCGGCGCCGACTACGTCATCAGCACCCGCACCACCACGACCGGCATCGGCCCGGACGCCGTACGGCGGGTGGCCGACGCCTCCGGGGTGCGGACCGCCGCCGCCGTCGCGGACTCCTCCCTGTTCGTCGGCGGCGGTGTCCGGCAGATCTCCGGTATCGACCCCGACACCGCGAACGCCACCATGAAGCTCGACTTCGTCAGCGGCTCCCTCGCGGACCTCGGACCGGGCCGGATCGCCGTCTCCAGCACCCTCGCCCGGGAACACGGCGTGCGCGCGGGCGCCCGGCTCAACGCCCGCATGGGTTATGGCCAGGGCTTCACGCGGTACACCGTGGTCGGCGTCTACAAGGACAACCCCATCGCCCGGGACGCGCTGGGCGCCCGCGGTGAGGTGCAGCGGCACGGCTTCACGCCCGGCTCCGTCCAGCGGGTCCTCGTCCGCACCGACGGCGGCGCGCTCTCGAAGGCCACCGAGGACCGGCTGCGCACCGCCGTGGGCAACAACCCGCTGCTGACGGTCCAGGACCGGGAGGCGCTCGTCCACGAGGCCGCCGGCGCCCTCGGCAACCTGCTGACCCTGATGTACGGGCTGCTCGCCATCGGCGCCGTGATCGCCTCGCTCGGCATCGTGAACACCTTGGCCATGTCGGTCTCGGAACGCACCCGCGAGATCGGCGTGCTGCGCGCCGTCGGCATGGACCGCGCCGGCGTCCGGCGGATGATCCGTCTGGAGTCGGTGACCGTCGCCGCGTTCGGCACCCTGTTGGGCCTGACGGGCGGGCTGTTCGGCGCCTGGGCGGTCGGCGCGCTGGCCAACGGCGCGCTGGAGCAGTACTCCCTGGTGCTGCCCTGGGGGACGCTGCTCCTCGTGTGCCTGGTGTCCCTCGCCATCGGCGCGCTGGCGGCCGCCGTCCCGGCCCGCCGGGCAGCCGCCCTGAGCCCGCTGGAAGCCGTCGCGGAGATCTGACGGACGGCACCGGTGGAGACTGACGCACGACACCGGTCGGAACGACGCCGCGCCATTCGCCACCGGTCCCTCCCCTCGTGGGGACCGGTGTCGAATGGCGCGGGCGGGTTCGATCCGCGCCCCCCGTACCGGCGCGGATCCAGAGAAGAGCCGGACCCGTGGTCGACGCGGCAGCTGTGGTGCCGGCTCTACGGACTCCCCGCTCATGGACCGGGGTCGTCACCGCCGGCTCGCGAGTCCGGCGGCAGGTGACCGAGAACATGCGTCATGGGAGTTGTCCCTCCGAGCGCTGAGCTGGTGACCTGTCCGGGTGATTACCCGATGGCTGCGCCGCTGGGTCGTGATCCTGCCAGCCGCGGATCCGGGCGAGCAGGTTCCGCCCTCGGGCCGACGGCGTAACCGCAGGTCAACCAGCTAAGGTGAGTTTTCCGGTCCGGACGTCCAGATGCGGGGGAAGTAAGGGGTAGAGACCTTGAGTTCCGACTCAGGGGCACGCACGGCCCTCGCCGAACGCCTCGCGCTGTTGTACAAGGAGGCCGGTAACCCGCCTCTCAAGAAGGTGGCCGAGGCGGTCGTCCGACTCCAGCGGGTCGACGAACGAGGGCGGCCCGTACGGGTGTCCGTGCAGCGGATCAGCGACTGGCGACGGGCCAAGAACGTGCCCGCGCAGTTCGCCGCCCTCGCAGCCGTGCTGCACGTCCTGATCCCCCAGGCACGGCGCGTGCGGCCCACACCGGTGTCCACGGGCCTGTACGACCTGGCCCAGTGGCAGCGCCTGTGGGAGCGCGCGGTGGCCGACCCGGTCGGCGACCGCACCGCATCCGCGGAAGTGGAGGAACGTCCGCCGGTAGAGGCCCCGGCCGTCCCCGGTGTGTGCCCGTACCGCGGGCTGGCCTCGTACCGTCAGCAGGACGCCCGGTGGTTCTTCGGTCGGGAGCGGAGCACGGGCGCCCTCGTCGCCCAGCTCCGCGCCGCGGAGGAGACGGGTGGCCTGGTCATGCTGGTGGGCGCCTCCGGGGCGGGAAAGTCCTCCCTGCTGAACGCCGGTCTGGTGCCCGCCCTGCGGAACGGCGCGCCGGGCGACGGGAGCGGGCAGCGGCGGGAAGTACTGCAACTCGTGCCGGGCGGCGACCCCCTCGCGGAGCTGACGCGCCGGATCCCCGACCTGGCACCCGTCGTCCCCGGCGCGGACGCAACGGCGGCGCCGGAACCCGGTACCGCGCCGTTCGCCCGGGCGGTGCGGGAGGCCGTCACGGCGTGGGCGCGACGCGTGACGCCGCCGTCCGCCGGCCGTCCGGTCGTGATCGTGGACCAGTTCGAGGAGGCGTTCACCCTCTGCTCCGACGAGGCGACCAGACGCACCCTCATCCAACTCCTGCACGCCCTCCCCCAAGCTCTCGACTTCGCTCGAACAGGGGGGACCCCCACCCGCCGCCGACCCGGCCCCGGTGCTCGTCATCATCGGCATACGCGCCGACTTCTACGAACACTGCCTCGTGCACCCCGAACTGGCCGACGCGCTGCAACACCGGCACATGGTGCTCGGGCCGCTGACCGCCACGGAGCTGCGCGAAGCGGTGGCCGGGCCGGCCAAGGCCGTGGGTCTGGAACTCGAACCGGGTCTGGCGGAGCTGATCGTCCGGGAAGTGAGCGCCGACGGCCCCGGCGGGGCGCACGACGCGGGCGTACTGCCGCTCCTCTCGCACGCTCTGCTCGCCACCTGGCAACGGCGGAAGGCGGGCCGGCTGACGCTGGCCGGCTACCGCGCGGCCGGCGGCATCCAGGGCGCGGTGGCGGCGACCGCCGAGCGGGCCTGGTCCGGCCTCGACCCGACGGCACGCACGGCCGCGCGACTGCTCCTCCTGCGGCTGGTGCGGCTGGGCGAGGACACCCAGGCCACCCGTAGGCGGGGGAAGCGGCGCCAACTGGCGGACGAGTCGACGGACCCGGGCAAGACGGAGGAGTCGCTCGAAGCGCTGGTGCACGCCCGTCTGGTGACGCTCGACGCGGACGCGGTGGAGATCACCCATGAAGCGCTGCTCCATGCGTGGCCGCGGCTGCGCGACTGGATCGACGAGGACCGGAACGACAACCTGCTGCGCCAGCGGCTGGAGGAGGACGGCAGGGCCTGGGAGGGCTCGAACCGCGACGCGTCACTGCTCTACCGGGGTTCCCGTCTGGAACAGGCCCGCGTCTGGGCGCAGTCGGCCGGTGACACCTTCCTGACCCGCAGCGCGGTGGAGTTCCTGGCCGCTTCGGTTCGGCTGCGCAAGCGCACGGTCCTGATCAGCCGCGGTGCGGTGGCGGCTCTGGTCGTCATGGCGATGCTGGCCATCGGTTCGGCGGTGCTCGCCTGGCAGCAGCGGGACGACACCGTCTTCGAGCAGGTGCTCGCCGAAGCCGATCGCGCCCAGTACACCGATCCGTCCCTGTCGGCGCAGCTCGACATGGTGGCGCACCGCCTGCGGCCCGACGACGAGGGCACCAACAACCGGTTGATCTCGATCGTGAACGCGCCGCTGGCCACGCCGCTGCTGGGCCACACCGGCGCCGTCTACCTCACCTCGTTCAGCCCGAACGGCCGCGTCCTGGCCACCGCCGGCTACGACCGGACCGTCCGTCTGTGGGACGTGGCGGACCCGACGCGCCCCAAGCCCCTGGGCAAGCCCCTCACCGGCCATACGAGCTGGGTGAGCACCGCCGTCTTCAGCCCGGACGGGCACACCCTCGCCAGCGCTTCGGACGACGGCACGATCCGGCTGTGGGACGTGCGGGACCCCGGCCGTCCGCAGCTGCTCGGTGCGCCCCTGACCGGCCATGACGGCACGATCTACCTGCTCGCCTTCAGCCCGGACGGACACACGCTGGCCTCCGCCGACGAGAAGCGGACCGTCCGCCTGTGGGACGTCGGCGACCCGCGCCGGCCGAAGCCGCGCGGGGTGTTGACCGGTCACACCGCCGCCGTGCGCTGCGTGGCGTTCACCCCCGACGGACGGACGCTGGCGGCCGGGAGCGACGACGACACGATCCGGCTGTGGGACATGACCGACCGACGTCGTCCGACGCCGATCGACACGGTGCTGACCGGCCACACGGGCACGGTGCACTCCGTGGCCTTCAGCCCGGACGGCCGCACTCTCGCCAGCGGCAGCTCGGACAACACCGTCCGGCTCTGGGACACCACCGACCCACGTCGTGCGGCACCGCTCGGCGCACCGCTCACCGGCCACACCGGCCCCCTGTGGTCCGTGGCGTTCAGCCCCGACGGAAACATGCTCGCCGCCGGCAGCGCGGACAGCACCGCGAGCCTGTGGAACGTCAGTGATCCGGCCTACCCGTCGCAGGTCGGCGAGCCCCTCGCGGGCAGCAGCGGTGAGATGTACGCCGTGGGCTTCAGCCCGGACGGGCGAACCCTCGCCACCGGGAGCGGCGACAGCAAGGTCCGGCTGTGGTCGATCCCTACGTCGAACATGGTCGGCCGGAGCGGAGCGTTCCGCCCGGACGGGCGGGTGCTCGCCACGGCCGCACGCGACGGCAGGGTCCGGCTGTGGAACGTGAAGGCCCCCGACCGGCCCGTTGCGCTGAACACACCGTTCATGCCCGGGGACGGTGGCCAGCGTTCGCTGGTGTTCTCCCCCGACGGCCGCACACTCGCGGTACTGACGGGGAACCAGGCGGTGCGTCTGTGGAACGTGACCGACCCGGCGCGACCGGTCTCCTACGGGCGGCCCCTCACCCTGCGGACGCGGTTCATGGGCCCCAACGCGCTGGCGTACAGCCCCGACGGGCGCACTCTGGCCACCGCCTACGACGACCGCACCCTCCAGTTGTGGAACGTCAGCGACCCCTCCCGCGTCACCCCGCTCGGCAAACCGCTCACCGGCCACAAGGGCTACATCGAATCCCTGGTCTTCAGCCCGGACGGACGCACTCTCGCCAGCGGCAGCGCGGACGCCACGATCCGGCTCTGGAACACGGCCGACCCACGTCGTCCCGCCCTGCTCGGCGCACCCCTCAGGGGACACCTGGGGCCCGTCAACGCGCTCGCCTACAGTCCGGACGGCCACACGTTGGCCAGCGGCAGCGACGACGACACCGTCCGGCTCTGGAACACCACCGACCCCCGCACGGCGACCCGGCTGGGCTCCGCTCTCACCGGCCACACCGAAGCGGTGGTGTCGCTGACGTTCAGCAAGGACGGCCGCACCCTGGCGAGCGGCGGCAACGACAACACGGTCCGGTTCTGGAACGTCACGCACCCGTCCGGGGCCACGCCCATCGGTCAATCGACGAGCCCCAACGCCAAGACGGGCAACTTCCTGTCGTTCAGCCCGAAGAGCCACATGCTCGGAGTATCGACCGGCGGCGGCACCGTCCGGCTGTGGAGCCTCGATGCCGACAAGGCAATTCGTCGCATCTGCTCGACCACGCGGGGCGTTCTGACGCCGGAGAAATGGCACGAGTATCTGCCCCATCTCTCGTACGAGCCTCCATGCGACGAGTAACGGGCCCGGCCCTCTGCCAGCGGCATGCGTGCGTCCCGGTAGACCACTTTGGGTGAGTCTGATCACAACTCCGCGGCGCAATTCCACAGTTGACTCCCATTGCACCGCCAGCCTTGCTAGGCTTGGCCACAGCCCGATCGCTGGTGCATCCCCCGTCGCCAGCGATCGGGCGTTTTCGTGCGGCGGGCCGGTGATCCCCGTCGAGGAACACCACGGAAATACCCCTCGGCAATTAGTCGAATATTCAATGAATTCGGATGCGGATTCTTTCTCCGGCCGCGCACTCCGTACGGCATGCCGCCTTCCACCCCTCTTGCGGACTCGTAAGCTGAGCGCGCCGGTCAGCCGGCCGGCCAGGGCATCGATGCCGTTCACCGTTCCCCTGGAAAGGTGGTGAGTGCCGTGCGACGGCGCATCATCATCGTCACCGCCGTACACGCGCCGTCGGCGCACTACCTGCCGGACGCCCACGCCTCCCTCTGCCGGCAGGAACTCCCCGAGGGGTGGGAGTGGCACTGGGTCGTCCAGGAGGACGGCAAGGGCGACGAGGTCGCTCCGCACGTACCCGAGGACGCGCGGGTGACGTTCCGTCAGGGGCGCTCCGGCGGCCCCGGCGTCGCCCGCACCATCGCCCTCGCCCATGCGGACGGCGAGTACGTCAAGGTCCTGGACGCCGACGACCAGTTACCGCCCGGGGCGCTCGCCCGCGACCTGGCCGCCCTCGAAGCCGACCGGAGCATCGGCTGGGCGACGTCCCGCGCCCTCGACCTGCTGCCCGACGGCTCCACCGCCGGCTTCCCCGGCGACCCCGAGCCGGGGCCGGTCGAGCGCGGCGCCGTGCTCGACTTCTGGAAGGCGAACGGTTTCCGCGCACAGGTCCACCCGGCAACCCTGTTCGTCCGCCGCGACCTGCTGCTCTCCCTCGGTGGATGGATGGCCCTCCCGGCGTCCGAGGACACCGGCCTGCTCCTGGCGCTGAACGCGACCAGCCGTGGCTGGATCTCCCCCGAGGTGGGCCTCCTCTACCGCAAGTGGCCCGGCCAGGCCACCGGCCAGGCCGCCCACGTCGACACCGCCGAGCGCGACGCCCGCATGGCGGTGGTGGAGGCCAGGGCGCGCCAGCTCGCGCACTTCAACTGGCGCTATCCGGCCGGGGATTGAGCGACGCCACCGATGGGCCGGCGCGGCACGCCGCTCTGGTGTGTTCGGGCCCGACGTGTCACCCTGCGCGGCACCCGGCGCTCGGTCCTGGCGGGCCCGGTGCCGGGGCACGCCGCGGGCATCCGTCTGCCGGCGGCACCGTCGCTCTGACAGAGAAGGAGACGGCATTGAGCGAGACCCATGAAGGCGAGCGGCAGGGCGCCTCGCCGGGCGCCGACACCGTGGTCCGGGAAACGTCGGGTGCGAGCACCGAGGAGGCGCTCCGGAGGGTGCACGCCGCCCGGGCGCGGAGTGCGGCCGGGCGCACCACGGCGGCCTGCCGGTACGCCGGCTTCGCGGCGGATCCGGCGGTCGTGGTCGCCGTCCCGCGAGAGGCGGCCGCCAAGGCCGCCAACGCCGTCCGGTTGTCCTCGGACGCCGTCGCCGCGCTGGCCGGGAGTGCCCCGGATCCGGCAGCGGACGGCCGGCAGGCCAGGAACGCCGCTGCCGCCGCCGTACTGGCCGCCCAGATCGCGCAGTCGCACGGCGGCGGCGAGCCGTCCGACGCCGCGTACCGGGCTGCGCTCACGGCGTCCCAGGCCGCGGGGAAGGCCGCCGGCCGGGACGGTCTGGGCCGGAACGCGACATTGAACGCCGAGGCGGACGCCGCGGAGGCCGCCGCCGTCGTCGCGGCCGAGGCCGCCGGCTGGATGTAGCGGGCCCCGGGACCCGTCCGGCACCGGCCCGCGCCGGGGCGCGGCGCCGGACGGGAGCAGCCCCGCTCCGAGGGCCAGCCCGGTCGGAGGGTCAGCCCCGGTCGGAGGGTCAGCCCCGGTCGAAGGGGAGGTCCAGCATCCGGATGGCGTTGCCGCGGAGGAGCTTGTACGTCACGTCCTCGGGCAGGCCCGCGACGTGCTCGGCCGCCACCTGCCTGGTGTGCGGCCAGGTCGAGTCGACGTGGGGGTAGTCGGTCTCGAACGTCGCGTTGTCCACCCCCACCGTCTCGATCGCCTCGATGCCGTGCTTGTCGCGGAAGAAGCAGCAGAAGATCTGCCGGTAGTAGTACGACGAGGGCGGCTCGGGGACCAGGTCCTTCACCCCGCCCCACGCCCGGTGCTCCTCCCAGACGTCGTCCGCCCGCTCCAGCGCGTACGGGATCCACCCCATCTGGCCCTCGCTGTAGGCGAGCTTCAGCCGCGGGAACTTCACCAGGACGCCGCTGAAGAGGAAGTCCATCATCGAGGCCATCGCGTTGTTGAAGCTCAGCGACGCCTGGACCGCGGGCGGCGCGTCCGGCGAGGCGGCCGGCATCTGCGACGACGAGCCGATGTGCATGTTCACCACCGTCCCGGTGTCCTCGCACGCGGCGAAGAACGGGTCCCAGTACCCGGAGTGGATGGACGGCAGCCCCAGGTACGTGGGGATCTCGCTGAAGGTCACCGCGCGTACCCCGCGCGCGGCATTGCGCCGGATCTCGGCGACGGCCAGGTCGATGTCCCACAGCGGGATCAGGCACAGCGGGATCAGCCGGCCGCCGCTGTCCCCGCACCACTCCTCCACCATCCAGTCGTTGTACGCCCGGACGCAGGCAAGCCCGACCTCCTTGTCCTCGGCCTCGGCGAAGGTCTGCCCGCAGAAGCGCGGGAACGTCGGGAAGCAGAGCGACGCCTCGACGTGGTTGACGTCCATGTCCGCCAGCCGGGCCTTGGGGTCCCAGCACCCGCGGCGCATCTGCTCCCGGGTGATCCCGTCCAGCGTCATCTCGTCCCGGGAGAAGCCCACGGCGGCGATGATGCGCTTGTACGGGAACAACAGCCCCTCGTACTCCCACCAGTCCGTGATCTGACCTTCCGGGTCCGTGGTGAACCGGTACTTCCCGCCGACGTACTCCAGCTCGCCGATGCCGGCGGTCAGGGGCTTGGGCCCCTTGTCGCGGTACTTCTTCGGCAGCCAGGTCTCGAAGAGGTGCGCGGGCTCGATCACGTGATCGTCCACGCTGATGACCTTGGGCAGTTCCGCGGTGCCGCTCTCCCTGCTGATCACGCTGTACCCCCAACTTCCCGCCGGTGAACCACTCGGAGCGCAAATCTGACGCTCCATCAGTTTCGAGGCTATGGGCTCACCCCTGCGACGGCAAGGCGCGTCCGGGAACTCCACCCCTTGCGGCGCGTCGCGAAGTCCGCTGAACTGACGGTCCGTCAGCTCACTGCGGAACGAGAGACGAGGGCAGCATGCAGACGATCTGGCTCAGCGGCGCCGAATGGTTCGCCGTCCTCCGCATCGGCCTCGGGCTGTGGTGGCTGGAGAGCTGGCGCCACAAGGACAAGAAGACCTGGTTCGCCGGCGGCGGCATCACCTGGGCGGCCGGTATCGCGGCCGAACACCGCTGGCCCCTGGTCCGCAAGGGCTTCGAGCGCTTCGTACAGCCCCACCCCCGGCTCATGGCGTACCTCGTCGCCTACGCCGAACTCGCCCTCGGACTCGGCCTGATCGTGGGCTTCCTGACGCCGATAGCGCTGGTCGCCGGTGCGCTGCTCAACCTGATCTACCTCGTGCTGATGATCCACGAATGGGCGGAGCAGGGGCAGAACCTGATGATGGGGCTGGTCTCGATCACCGGTCTGTTCGCCGTGAGTTGGCAGACCTGGTCGATCGACGGGGCCTGGGGGCTCTTCGGGTAGCCGGCCGCCTGGAAGGACGTTCGGCCTGAGGGAACGGAGCCCGTGCACCGGTCGCGACCCGGCCGTGGCGGGCCGCTGTCAGCCGGCTGTCAGCAGGTGCTTGGTCCAATGGGCGGCGTCTGTGGCGGAGAGGCCGAGAGTGGTCGGCGGTGATGAGCGGGAGGCGCTTGATGGCCTGGACGGAGTGCAGCGAGAACCGGCCGTTCGCAGCTCGGCGGTTGGTCTGCTTCCCGCATGCCGGTGGGTCGTCGTACTTCTTCCGGGAGTGGCGGAAGGGACTGCCCGAGTTCGAGGTGCACGCGGTGTGCTACCCGGGGCGGGCGGACCGGTTCGGAGAGCCGCTGGCCACGGATCTGGTGGCCATGGCCAGGGAGATCGCCGAGGCGATCAGACCGCTGATGGACCGACCAACGGCCCTTTTCGGACACAGCATGGGGGCGATCGTCGCGTACGAGACCGCGCGGGCACTGGAGGCCGATGGCGTCCGGCCGTCGCACCTGCTCGTGTCGGGCGCCCGTGCGGCGCACCTGGTGCGGCGGGACGCGCGCGCGGCGGCGACGGACGACGAGACCGCCGTCGCGACGCTGGTGGAGCTGGGCGGCACCGACACCGAGTTGCTGGACAACCCGATGTTCCGTGAGCTGATCCTGCCGTATGTGAAGGGCGACTTCCGCATGTTGGGCGCCTACGGGCATCGGACCGGTGTGCCGCTGGGGTGTCCGGTCACCGCTGTGGCGGGAGAGAGCGACCCCCGGGTAACGGCTGATCAGGTCGCGCAGTGGGCAGGGCTGACCGAGGGCCGGTTCGTGCAGCGGATGGTGCCGGGCGGTCACTTCTACCTGGCGGACGCACCGCCGTACGCGCTGGTGCGGGAGGCGTGTGCCGGGGAGCGGGACGAGCGGGCGGGAAACCGGTAGGGCGGGACGACGCCGGTGGACATCGATGGGGCGGGACGACACCGGTAGGGCAGGACGTCGGTAGGACGCAAGTCGGTAGGACGCAGGTCAGTAGGGCCGGAGCGCGGTGGGGGCGGGCGGTGGCTGGTGCGGATGCGGCCGACCGGGGCCTTCGCCGTGGCGATGTGACGACTACGGAACCACGGGGGACGGGCGTGCGGGTGGGAAGCGGGTTCGGCAAGAAACGGGTCGCTGTGGTCGCCGTGATGGTGGTGGTGCCGCTGGCGGTGATCGTCTGGGCGGCGACGGCCGTCGTCACGGGCGAGGCGCCGGGCAGGGGCGCGGCCGGGGCGGGGCACGGACTGGACAAGGCCGGGCACTTCTTCCTCGCCGTGGCGGTCATTCTGGTCGCCGCCTACCTGGGCGGACTGCTGGCCGACCGGCTGGGGCAGCCGCGGGTGATCGGCGAGATCTGCGCGGGGCTGGCGCTGGGGCCGACCGTGCTGGGCCGGTTCGCGCCGGACGCGGGGCACTGGCTGTTCCCGGCGAACACGCTGCCGATGCTGGACGGGCTGGCCCAGGTCGGCCTGATCTTCTTCATGT
The DNA here is from genome assembly GCF_040651315.1 of Streptomyces sp. NPDC048506. NCBI lineage: Bacteria > Bacillati > Actinomycetota > Actinomycetes > Kitasatosporales > Streptomycetaceae > Streptomyces > Streptomyces sp. NPDC048506. The sequence continues at coordinate 270,671 of NZ_JBEZIX010000001.1, read as the reverse complement.
TCGGGGTCGGGCGGGAGCTGACCGGGATGCGGCTGCGGGGCACCGGGCCGCAGGCCCTGCTGGTGAGCCAGGCCTCGCTGCTGCTGCCGTTCGCGGCGGGGACCGCGGCGGCCGTGCCGCTGGTGCACGGGTTCGTGGGGCGGACGGCCGATCCGATGGCGTTCGTGCTGTTCGTGGGGTGTGCGCTGAGCGTCACCGCGTTCCCCGTGCTGGCCCGCATCCTGACCGACCTCGGCATCACCCGCACCCGCCAGGGGCAGTTGAGCCTCTTCGCGGCGGCGGTCGGGGACGGGGCGGTCTGGCTGGTGCTCACCGGGATCCTGGCGGGGCTGCACGGGAGCAGCCCGGCGGGCGTGCTGTGGAACGGGCTGATCGCCGCGGTGATCACGGTGGTCTTCCTGGGGCCGCTGCGGATCGGGTTGGCCCGGTGGGCGCGGTCCCGGGCGGCGGCCGGGGCGGAAGGCGAGGGCGATGCGACGACCATGGTGCTGCTCGCCGTCGGGATCGCTGCGACGTCCACCCTGACGACGGTGGTCGGGGTGCACCAGCTGATCGGGGCGCTGCTGGTCGGGCTGGCCTGGCCGGTGGGCAATGACGGGGCGATGGGGGTACCTCCCACGCCCTTGAGGCAGTGGGGGAGCGTCGCCGACCAGCTCTCCGGCACGGCCAAGACCGTGCTGCTGCCGTTCTTCTTCTTCGGTTTCGGGCTCAGCATCGACCTGGGGTCGTTGCGCTTCGACCGGGCCTCCGTGCTGGCGCTGGGCACACTGCTCGTCCTGGCCGTCGTCACCAAGGTCTTCGGGCCCGCGCTGAGCGCCGTCCTCACCGGGATGCGCGTGCGGCCGGCCCTCTCGCTCGGCTGGCTGCTCAACTCCCGCGGCCTGACCGAACTGGTCATCCTCCAGATCGGCTACCAGGCCGGCATCATCGACCAGCGGCTGCTCAGCATCCTCACCATCGTCGCGCTGGTCACCACGATGATGACCCGGCCGATGCTCCGGCTCCTCGGGCCGGACGCGGTCGAACCGGCGCCGGCACGGCGCGCGGCGGACGGCGCGTCCGGACACGATGCGCCCGAGCTCTCCTCCGCCCCCCGGTAGTCGCCCGGTAGTCCCCCGGTAGTCCCCCGCACGGAGCGGCCGCGTGATCGACCAGATGCTTCCCCCGGCCGTCGCCGCCGCCGAGTCCTTCGGGGATCCGCCCGATGCGCGGCTGTTCCCGGAGGAGCGGGCCGCGTTGGGCGAGGCCGGCGCGGCACGCCGGCGCGAGTACACCACGGTGCGGCACTGTGCGCGGCGCGCCATCGGCGCCCTGGGCCTGCCGCCGGTGCCGATACTGCCGGGCGTACGCGGTGCCCCACGATGGCCGGACGGCGTCGTCGGCAGCATGACCCACTGCGCCGGCTACCGGGCCGCGGTCGTCGCGCGCGACTCCGCGGTGCGCACCCTCGGCATCGACGCGGAGCCCCATGAGCCCCTGCCGGACGGCGTGCTGGGCTTCGTCGGGCTGCCCGAGGAACGGGCGCGGGTCGCCCGGCTCTCCCGGCTGGAGCCCCGGGTGTGCTGGGACCGGCTGCTGTTCTGCACCAAGGAGGCCGTCTACAAGGCGTGGTTCCCGGTGACCGGGAGCTGGTTGGGCTTCGACGGCGCACGGGTCTCGCTCCGCTCCGACGGCACCTTCCACGCCCGCGTCCTGGTCGCCCCGCCGGCCGAACACCCCACCGCGCCAAGGGACTTCACCGGGCGCTGGCTGGCGCGCGAGGGCCTGGTGGTGGCGTGTGTGGTGGTCCCGGCAAGCGCTCCCTAGGCGGCCGGCGGGCGACTGTCCGGCGGGGCTCGTCGGCTGTCCGGTGGGGCTCCGTCGGCTGTCCGGTGGGGCTCCGTCGGCTGTCCGGCGGAGGCTCCGCCGCGGGTCCGCGCACGGCTTCCCGGGCTGCCCACAGGGGGTTTGACAGCCTTTCTCGGCATGTGAAAGATTTAACTTACACATACAGTCCGGCAGGCTGGGGAGGTGGACGTTGACCAGCGAGGAGCTGCTGACCTTTCTCGCCGCGGTGGGCCACGCACAGCGTCTCCGGGCCATCGCAGGGCTCGCCGACGGCCGGATGTACGTCAGTGAACTGGCCCGTCAATTGGGCATGTCCCGCCCCCTGCTCTACATGCACCTCGAACGCCTAGAGAAGGCCGGCCTGGTCGTCGGCAATCTGGAACTCTCCGACGACGGGAAGGCTCTGAAGTACTTCGAGCTGGCTCCGTTCGAGGTGCGTCTCAATGTGCAGACGATCCTGGACGTCCTCCGGGAGGACGAGGAACGGGCACGTGAGGCGGACGGGCCTACCGATGAGGAAGGTTAGAACGCAATGAGGGGGACCCGGACATGACCGGCGCCATCGTCGCCATCGCCATCGTCTTGATCGTCGTCGGGGGAATCACAGCGGCGGTGGTTTCGCACTTCAGACTCCAGCGCCACCGCGCCGATGCCGTGGCCATGGCCTCCTACCGCAAGCTCGCCGAGGAGGCGGTGGCCCGACAGGAGGCCCTCCAGGCCGAGTTGGCCGAGCTGAAGGCCCGGGTGGGCTCGATCGACGAGATGCTGCGGAGGATCGAGTGACCGCGCTGCCCCCGGGGCGGCTGCGTCCGCCGGACTCGCTGGTCAGACTGCCGTTATCGGCCGCCCCCTGGCTCGCCGCCGGCTACCTCGCGAGCTATCTCGTGGCCGGCAGCGCACTGTTCGCCGTGGCGACGGCGGCCTTCCTCGGCGGGGTGGTGCTGAGCCAGTTCACCGTCACGGTGCCGCTGATCATCGGGTCGGCGTGGGTGATCCGGGGCTGTGCGCAGGTCGAGCGGGGCCGCGCGACTCTGATCGACCGGCCGATCCCGTACCTCTACAAGGAGGTCACCGAGCCCGGTCTGCCCGCCCACCTCAAGGCCCGCTGCGCCGATCCGGCGATCGTCCGGGACTGCGCCTATCTCATCCTCCTCTTCCCTCCCCTGTTGCTGCTGGACCTCCTCGCCCTGGTCGTCTGGCTGGTGCTGCTCGGCTGCGTCACCCTGCCGCTGTGGTACCGGGTCGTGACCGTCTCCGGCGGAACGGCGGGGCAGGGCCATGCGTTCCTCGCGGTCGACACCCTGCCCGGAGCGCTGGCCATCGCGGTCGTCGCGCTCCTTCTGCTTCCCTTCGCCGCCCGGCTGCTCGTGACCGCCGCACGGCTGCACCTGGCCGTCGCCCAGGCGGTGCTCCGTCCGCCCGGTGACCCGCTCGCGCAGGTCAAGGGCGTGCTCGCTCGTCCCGGTCCGCTCTGTGCGCAGAGCGGGCTTCGCACCAGCACTTCCACAGACACGACATCTGATGAGGAAGCCCATGAACCGAAACCCGGGCGGGCCGGCTGACGCCGTCGTCCATCTGGACTCCGTGTACAAGGTCTACGGCGGCGGCAAGAACAAGGTGGCCGCCCTCGACGGGGTCAGCATCGGTCTGCGACGGGGCTCCTTCACCGCGGTGATGGGCCCCTCAGGATCCGGCAAGAGCACCTTCCTGCACTGCGCCGCGGGGCTGGACCGGCCGACGTCCGGCACGGTCCAGCTGGACGGCGTGGAGCTGTCCCGGCTCAAGGAGAAGCAACTGACCAAGCTCCGCCGGGAGCGGGTCGGCTTCGTCTTCCAGGCGTTCAACCTGATGCCCGCGCTGAGCGTGCGGGACAACGTCACCCTGCCGTTACGCCTCGCGGGCCGCCGAGCCAAGGCATCCGAGGTCGACGAGGTCATCGAACGCGTCGGCCTCGCGTCGCGTCAGAAGCACCGCCCCGGCGAACTCTCCGGCGGCCAGCAGCAGCGGGTGGCCATCGCCCGCGCACTGGTCACCCGCCCCGCCGTGGTCTTCGGCGACGAGCCGACCGGAGCGCTGGACACCCGCACCGCCCGTGAGGTCCTCGGCCTGCTGCGGGAGGCCGTCCAATGGGCCGGGCAGACCATCGTGATGGTCACCCACGACCCGGTGGCCGCCGCACACGCCGACCGCACCCTCTTCCTCGCCGACGGCCGGATCGTCGACGCACTGGAGCGCCCGACCGCGGACATGGTCGCCGAGCGCATGACCCACCTCGGCGCCTGGGCCGACGAGCAGGCGTCGCAGGGCGGGCAGCACGGAGCGGCCCGATGATCGGCCTCGCGCTGCGCTCCCTGAAGTTCCACAAGGGCGGCTTCATCGCCTCCTTCATCGCACTGTTCTTCGGCGCGTCCATCGTGATCGCGTGCGGCGGGCTGCTGGAGACCGGGGTGCGCGGGCTGGCCGCGCCGCAGCGGCTCGGGGCCGCGCAGATCGTCGTCACCGGGGACCAGAACTACCCCGAGTCCAACAAGGTCTTCCAGGAGCGGGTCCGGCTCGACGCCGCCGCGGTGCGCAAGGCCGCCGCGGTGCCCGGCGTACGGGCCGCGGTGCCCGACGTCTCGATGCCCGTCGCGCTCGTCCTGAAGGGCGGCAAGGGCGGCACCACCGCCACCGGACACGGCTGGGACTCCGCCCGGCTCGGGCCGTACCGCCTGACCAAGGGCGGCGCCCCGGTCGGCGCGGGGAAGCTGGCGCTGGACTCCCGGCTCGCCGCACAGGCCGGTGCCGGCGTCGGCGACCGGATCACCCTGGGCGTGCACGGCACCCTCCGGCCGTACGAGGTGACCGGGCTGGTGGACGGGCCGGGCGAGGCCGGGACGGTGTTCCTCTCGGACGCCGATGCCGCGCGGTACGCCCCCCAGCCGGGCAAGGTCGACTCCATCGGCGTGCTCACCGCCCCCGGCACCGATGTCGGCCAGGTGCAGACGGCGCTCGCCGACGCCCTCAAGGACACGCCGGTTTCGGTGCTGACCGGCGACGAGCGGGGCCGGGCGGAGTTCCCCGACGTCGTCACCCACGGCAAGAACCTGGTGTCCATGTCCGCGGTGTTCGGCGGTCTGGCCGCGATGGTGACCGTCTTCGTGGTGGCCAGCACGCTGGGGCTGTCGATCCAGCAGCGGCAGCGGCAGATGGCGCTGCTGCGCGCGATCGGCTCGACGCCGGGCCAGGTCCGCCGGATGATCCTGGCCGAGACCTTCACCGTGGCCGTCTTCGCCACCGCGCTGGCCTGTGTGCCCGGACCGCGACTGGGCAACTGGCTGCTGGGCCGGTTCGTGGACGCCGGTGTGGTGCCGGACGTGGTGATGTACCGGGCCGGCTGGATCCCCCTGGTCGCGGGGGCCGGCGCGGCGCTGCTGACCGCCCTCGGGGCGGCGTACATCGCGGCCCGCGGTGCCGCCCGCACCCGCCCGACCGAGGCGCTGGCCGAAGCGGCCGTGCAGCGCCGCTGGCTCAACTGGATCCGGCTGCTCGCCGCGCTGCTCTGTCTGGCCGGTGGCACCGCCCTGGCGTTCGTCACGACGCAGATGGACGGTGCGAAGGCGGGCAGTGCGGCCACCCCGGCCGCGATGCTGTGGGCCGCCGGCTTCGGACTGCTGGGGCCCGGCCTGACCAAGCTGATGACGGCCCTGCTGCGCTGGCCGCTGCGGGCGGTCACCGGCTTCGCCGGGCAGCTGGCCATCCTCAACGCCAGGGCCCGGGCGATCCGGCTGGCCGGCGCGGTCATGCCGGTCATGCTCGCCACCGGCCTGGCCACCGCGCTGATCTACCTCCAGACCACCCAGAGCGAGGGTGCCGAGCAGGCGTTCAAGGACAACCTCCGGGCCGACCTGGTGATCACGTCGGCGACCGGCGGGATGCCACCGTCCGTCGTCGACCGGGTCGAGCGGCAGTCCGGTGTGGCGGCGGCGTCCGCCTACGTGCCCAGCTCCGGCTTCCTGGAGCCGTCGAAGGCCGAGTGGGCCGACTACAACGGCAAGGGCCGGAAGCCGAAGGGCACACCGGTGCAGATCACCGGCGTCTCGCCGAAGGGCATCGAGCGGACCACCGCGGTCCGGGTGGTCAGCGGCAGCCTCGCCGGTCTGCGCGGGGACACCGTGGCGCTGCCCGAGTCCTCCGCCAAGGGCCATGCGCTCGGTGAGCGGATCCCGATGCGGATGGGCGACGGCACCAAGGTCGAGCCCCGGCTGGTGGCCACGGTCGGCGAACGGCGCGGCTACGGTGCGGTGTTGATGCCCGCCGCGCAGGTCACCGCGCACACCACCAAGGGCGTGGTGCCGCAGCTCCTGGTGGCCGCCGCGCCCGGTACCGACACCGCGCGCCTGGCCGCCGAGCTCACCGGCCCGGGTGCCGCATCGCCCGGACTGCGGGCGGTCGACCGGTCGTCGCTGGTCACCGCCCAGGTCAAGCAGAACGACACCCAGACCTGGGTGGCCTACCTCCTGGTCGCCATGGTCATCGGCTACGCCGTCATCGCCCTGGTGAACACCCTGGTGATGGCGACCGCCGAGCGGCGCCGGGAGTTCACCCTCCAGCGGCTCATCGGCGCCACCCGGGCCCAGGTCATGCGGATGATGACGGTGGAGGCGCTGCTGACCGCATTGGCCGGTATCGTGCTCGGCCTGCTGGTCGCGGCCGCGACGCTGGTGCCGCTGAGCTATGCGGTGCTCGAACGGGCCCTGCCCGCCGGGCCGCCGTCGATCCTGATCACCGTCGTCGCCTTCGCGCTGGTGCTGACCCTGGGCGCCACCCTGCTGTCGGCCCGGATGGCGCTGCGCACCCGGCCCTCGGCGGCGGTCGGCACCCGGGAATGATCTGAAATCTGGAAAACTCGCCTACGTCACCTGCGAATTTCGCCCACCACTTAACAACGTGGTGGGCGAAGTCTTGTCAAACCTACGCTCGCTCTTATGGCGTTGAAGCCCCTCAAGCACCGTCTTGTCGCGGAATTGGAGTTTCCCAATGCTCAATAGAGTCGTGATCGTGGGTGGCGGTACAGCCGGCTGGATGACCGCGTCGTACCTCAAGGCGGCATTCGGTGACCGGATCGACATCACCCTGGTCGAATCCGGAAAGGTCGGCACCATCGGCGTCGGCGAAGCCACTTTCAGTGACATCCGGCACTTCTTCGAGTTCCTCGGTCTGAAGGAATCCGACTGGATGCCGGCGTGCAACGCCACCTACAAGCTCGCGGTCCGCTTCGAGAACTGGCGGAAGCCCGGCCACCACTTCTACCACCCGTTCGAGCAGATGCGGTCGGTCGACGGCTTCCCGCTCACCGACTGGTGGCTGAAGAACGGCCGCACCGACCGCTTCGACGTCGACTGCTTCGTGATGGCCAACATCTGCGACGCGGAGCGCAGCCCGCGCCACCTCGGCGGCGCGATGCTCTCCCAGCCGTACGACGAGCACGCCGACGAGCCCGCCGGTCTGACGATGTCGGAGCACCAGGGCAAGACCCAGTTCCCGTACGCCTACCACTTCGAGGCCGCGCTGCTGGCCAAGTTCCTCACCAAGTACACGGTGGACCGCGGCGCGAAGCACATCGTCGACGACGTCAAGGACGTCACGCTCGACGAGCGCGGCTGGATCAAGAGCGTGGTGACCGCCGAGCACGGCGAGCTGGAGGGCGACCTCTTCATCGACTGCACGGGCTTCCGCGGGCTGCTGCTGAACAAGGCCCTCCAGGAGCCGTTCATCTCCTTCCAGGACACCCTGCCCAACGACAGCGCGGTCGCGCTCCAGGTGCCGCAGGACATGGAGAAGCGGGGCATCCGGCCCTGCACCACCGCCACCGCCCAGGACGCGGGCTGGATCTGGACCATCCCGCTCTACGGCCGGATCGGCACCGGCTACGTGTACGCCAGCGACTACCTCTCCGCGGAGGAGGCCGAGCGCACCCTGCGGGAGTTCGTCGGTCCGTCGGCGGCGAAGGTCGAGGCCAACCACATCAAGATGCGCATCGGCCGGAGCAACCGCTCCTGGGTCAACAACTGTGTGGGCGTCGGCCTGACCAGCGGCTTCGTCGAGCCGCTGGAGTCCACCGGGATCTTCTTCATCCACCACGCCGCGGAACAGCTGGTCAAGAACTTCCCCGGGGCGGACTGGAACCCGGTGCACCGCGACAGCTACAACAGCTCGGTCGCCAACGTGATGGACGGCGTCCGCGAGTTCCTGGCGCTGCACTACGCCGCTGCCGCGCGCAACGACACGCAGTACTGGAAGGACGCCAAGACCCGGCCGCTGCCGGACGGCCTGGCCGAGCGGATCGAGCACTGGAAGCACCAACTGCCGGACAGCGAGTCGGTCTTCCCGTACTACCACGGGCTGCCGCCGTACTCCTACATGTGCATCCTGCTCGGGATGGGCGGCATCGACCTCAAGCCGTCCCCGGCGCTCTCGCTGGCCGACGAGACCGCCGCACTGAAGGAGTTCCAGGCGGTGCACGACCGGGCCGCGACCCTCATCGACCAGCTCCCGACGCAGTACGAGTACTTCACGCACATGCGCCACTGAGCCCGCCGGCGCCGGGGCGGCCGCCGTGCCCATGTGGTCGCGGCGGCCGCCCCGGCGCCGTGTCCGTCGCCCCAGGAGCGTCACCCATGACCGAACTGACCCAACTCTCCGAACCGACGCAGTCGGCCGACCCGCACTCCGCGGCGGCCGTCGCCGCGGGCCAGCGCGCCATGATGAGCGGCTTCCCCACGGGGGTCGCCGTCCTCACCACCGTCGACCACGCCGGCACGCCCCGCGGGATGACCATCTCCTCCGTGTGCAGCGTCTCGCTGGACCCGCCGACGCTGCTGGTGTGCCTGCGGATCGGCAGCCCGACCCTGGAAACCGCCCTGGACACCGGCCGTTTCGCGGTGAACCTGCTGCACGGCGCGGCGCGGCCGGTCGCCGAGCTGTTCGCCTCGGGCGCGCCCGACCGCTTCGACCGGGTGCGCTGGCAGCACGACGCCGACGACCCGTACGCCGCCGGGCCGCACCTCTTCCACGACGCGCACGCCATCGCGGACTGCCGGGTGAGCGACCGGCACCGGAGCGGGGACCACCTGGTGGTCTTCGGCGGCATCCTGCGGGTCACGCCGTACCCGGGCCGACAGCCGCTGGTCTACGGCCGGCGGGAGTACCGGGCGTGGCCGGTGGGCGCGGAAGGCCGGTAGCCGCCGCCAGGGATCCGGGCGGCGGCCGTTGGCGCGGCCGTTCACGCGGCCGTTCTCGCGGTCTCTCTCGCGGGGCCGCCGGCGCGTCTCTCGCGGGGCCGTTCCGGCCGGTTGGGCCGGTTGCTCAGGCGCCCGCCGGTGACGGTACGGCCGGCGGGCCGGGGAGCCGTGCGGGCACGGTGACGCTGCTGGTGGCGGGGGCGATCACCTTGCCGTCCAGCAGGGCCATCCCCAGCGGTGTCACCGAGTGCAGCACGGTGTTGCGCACCCGCCGGGTGGTGATCAGCCCGGACTGGCGCAGCACGGCGGTGTGTTGGCTCGCGCAGGGCGCGGAGATCCCCAGCCGGTCGGCGAGCTGACCGGTGGTGCACGACGCCCGCAGCTCCCGCAGCGCCGCCGCCCTGGTCTGCCCGACCAGGGCGCCGAGCGCCTCCGAGGAGATCGCCGTCTCGTCCCACAGGACGCCGGACTGTTCGGCGTCCGGCGGCGCGGCGAAGACCAGGGCGGCCTGGCCGCGCTGCCGGTCGCCGTGGAAGAGCCGGGCGGGGCGGTGGGCGAGGAAGACCGAGGGGCTGAGCACCAGGCCGTTGCCGCCCAGGTGGACGTCCTCGTCGGGGCCGTCGTGGAGCTGGAGGACCTGGCCGTTCCATTCGGCCCTGCGCCCCAGGCCGGTGAGCAGCTGATCCACCCCGCCGGCCATCACCATCCGGCCGCGGGCGTCGCACTCGGCCTCGCAGTAGGCCAGCACCCGGTTCCAGTACGGGGCCACCGCGGCCCGCCAGAAGTCGGCCGGCGTCGGCGCGGACGACGGCTGCGGGCCGGCCTTGGCCCGCAGCCTGTTGTAGACCTGGCGGCGCCATCGTGCGTACACGTTGCCGGCGCCGCGGGCGAACAATTCACGGGCCAAGCCGGCCTCGATTTCCGGTCCTGCGGTGGTCCGCAGGCGGGTTCTCCCGAGATCGGCCGCCGTGAAATGAATTCTCTGCATTACGGTTCCCCCGTTGTCACCGTAGTTTTTGTGACGCGTCCACCCCCATGCGGGCAGCCGACGGGGGGAGACACCATCCGTACCGGCTTCAGCCGGACGGTTCAGCCCGCACTCCGCCCGGTGAGTTCGGCGAAGGCGTCGTCGAGAGTGGGCCGGCGCACGGCGAAATCCGCGACGGTCACGCCGGCCTTTTCGAGTGCGGTCGCGGCGGCGGCGATACTGCCCATACCGTCGTCGAGCCGTAGTGAGATGACGCCCTTTTCCGGGTCCACGGCCGGTTCTTCGGCCGCGCCCGTGCACAGGACCGCCAGGGCGTCGGTGACCGCGCCGTGGCCGACCACGCGGATCTCCAGCCGGTCCGGGCCGACGGACCGCTTGAGCTCGTCCGGCGTGCCCTCGGCGATGACCCGCCCGGTGTCGACGACCGCGATGCGGTCGGCCAGGAAGTCGGCCTCGTCCAGGTACTGGGTGGTCAGCAGGACGGTCACGCCGTCCGCCACGAGTTCGCGTACGGCGCTCCACAGTGCCATCCGGCTCACCGGGTCCAGGCCGGTGGTGGGCTCGTCGAGGAAGAGCACCGAGGGCGCGGCGACCAGGCAGGCCGCCAGGTCGAGCCGGCGGCGCATACCGCCGGAGTAGGTCCGGGTGGGCCGGTCGGCGGCGCCGGTCAGGTCGAAGCGCTCCAGCAGGTGCTCGGCGCGCTGGCGTGCGGCGCGCCGGCCCAGGTGGAGCAGCACACCGATGAGGGTGAGGTTCTCCCGGCCGGTGAGCAGTCCGTCCACGGCCGCGTACTGGCCGGCCAGTCCGATCCGCCGGCGGACCTCGGCGGGCCGCTCGACGACGTCGAAGCCGGCCACCTCGGCGTGTCCACCGTCCGGTGCGAGCAGGGTGCTCAGCACCCGGACGGTGGTCGTCTTGCCGGCTCCGTTCGGGCCGAGCAGTCCGAGTACGGTGCCCGTCGCGACGGAGAGGTCGACGCCGTTCAGGGCCTGGTGGTCCTTGAAGTGCTTGCGCAGGCCCTCGGCCCGGATCGCGGTTTCCACGTCACTCTCTCCGGCCGGCGGGGGTGCGGGTCAGGCGCCGAGGTCGGCGGCGGGTGCACGGAGGCTGTTGGGCCGCAGATCGGTCCAGTGCTCCTCCACATGGGCCAGGGCGGCTTCCCGGGTGCTCTCGCCCAGGGACACCGTCCAGCCGTCCGGCACCTCGGCGAACGCGGGCCACAAGCTGTGCTGGCCCTCGTCGTTGACGAGTACGAGGAACGTGCCGTCCTGGTCGTCGAAGGGGTTCGTCACGTCGCGCTCTCCAGATCTGAGTAGGAGGCCACAGTGGGTCTCATCAGCGGGCCTCGACGCGGAACATGGTGTCGAGGCCCGCTGACACAGCACTGACCGCAGCCTGAAAGCCACGTACTACGCGGGAGTGGCCGCCTGGCGGGACGCGACGAAGCGCACCACGTCGTTCACCGTGCGGAAGTTCTCGATGTCGAGGTCGGTGGGCTGCACCGCGATGCCGAAGGTCCGCTCGACCCACATCACCAGCTGCACGGCGAACAGCGAGCTGACGCTGCCGGTGGCGAAGATGTCGTGGTCGTCGGTGAGTTCGGTGTCCCGGACGTGCTCGGAGATGAAGCCACGGACGGTCTTGACGATGTCGTCTGTCATCAGGCACCTGCCTTGTTCCCGGCGATGGCCGGCTCGTAGGAGTAGAAACCGTGGCCGCTCTTGCGGCCGAGTCGGCCGGCGGCCACCAGCTTGCGCAGCAGCGGCGCCGGGGCGAACTTGGGGTCGTTGAAGTTGTCCAGGAGGACTTCCAACGAGTACATGACGGTGTCCAGGCCGATCAGGTCCGCCGTCTCCAGCGGGCCCATCTGGTGGCCCAGGCACTGCCGGAAGAGCCGGTCGATGTCGCCGGCCTGCGCGACGTTGTCCTGGAGCAGCAGGATCGCCTCGTTGACGCTGAGCATCGCCACGCGGTTGGTGACGAAGCCCGAGGAGTCCTCGACCACCACGATGTCCTGGCCGATCAGCCCGAACAGCTCACGGGTCCGCTCGATCGTCTCCGGCGAGGTGTGGAATCCGCGGATCACCTCGACCAGCTTCTTCAGCGGCACCGGGTTCATCAGATGGGTGCCCACCACCCGGTCCTGACGGAGCGTCACCGAGGCCATCTTGGTGATCGGGATGGCCGAGGTGTTCACGCCGAAGACGCAGTGCTCGGGGGCGACGGCGTCCATCTTCCGGTAGAGCTCCTCCTTGACGTCCCAGTTCTCGGTGACGTTCTCGACGATGAAGTCGGCGTCGGCGAGGCCGTCGAGGTCGGTGCGGAACTCGATGCGGGAGAGCACCTCGTCGGGGGTGCTGGCGGCGAGCTTGCGGTCGATCAGCCCGTAGAACCGGGCGTTCTTCCCGATCAGGTCCCGGGCCCGGTCCAGGGCCTGGTCGGTGGTGTCCACGAGCACCACCGACAGCCCGGCCGCCGCGAAGGCATGGGCACCGCCGATGCCCATCGTGCCGGCGCCCAGTACGCCCACGCGCCGGATCTGGCTGGTCTCAGTCATCACATTCCCCTGGCCGGTTGTGGTGTGCGGTGTGGTGTGGTCCGGCACCGCTCGGCGAGCGGTGCCGGCCAGTCGTCGACGTCCCATCCGTACTGGCAGAGCAGGGCGTAGGTGAGCCGCTCCAGGCCGAATCCGACGCAGGCGGAGTGGACCGTGCTGCCGTCGGGGCCCTTGATGCCGAAGGCGTCGCCGAAGTGCTTTTCGTGCAGGTTGAACGAGCCGACCGAGATGCTGTCCCCGGGGCCCACGTCCAGGTGGAGTTCGTGCTTGAGCTCCAGCAGGCGCTGCGAGGAGACCTGCGCGGCGGTCGCCGCCCCGGCGAAGAACGGGTCGCTCGCCACCTCGCAGCGGCCGGCCAGGTCGAGCCGTTCGACGAGCTCGACGGCGCGCCGGCGGAACCGGTCGCGGGCCTCGCGGACGAACTCCGCGGTGCCGAGGAAGACCGTCTCGCGGATGGTGAAGTCCGCGAGCCGCTCCATGGTCTGGTGGTAGCGGGACTCGTGCCGGAAGGACCCGCCCTTGGCGGTCACCACGGTGTTCTCGTCCGGCAGGGTGGCGCCGGCGAACTGGTCGAAGGTGTGGTAGCACATCGTCGGCGGCAGCACCCGGTCCACCGGTGCGCAGCGGTGCAGCACCCGGTCCCCGATCGTCTCCCGCGCCCCGACCTCCTCGGCGAAGGCGCGGTAGGTGTCGACGTCGCCGTCGAGCCGGGCGGCGAACATCATGTGCTGCGGGAACGAGGAGAGGTACCCGCTGCGGTGCAGCGCGGTGACCGGCAGCAGCGTCGGATAGCGGTACTCCCGCGCGCCGAACTCCTCGCGGATGATCTCCTGGAGCAGCCCGTCCAGGGCGTCGAGCGCGGCCAGGGCCGGGGCGCCGAGCGCCACCTGCCCGGGGCCGATCTCGTGCACCACGCCGTCGGCCAGCAGCCCGGCGAAGGTGTCGGGCCGCGGGGTGCGGCCGGACGGCGAGCGCCACAACACCTTGGGGGGCGTGTGAAGTTGGGGGCGCACCTCGGTGTCGACGACGTGTCGGAGCTTCTTGCCGAGGGCCTCGGCGTCGACCGGCTGCTCGGTGGTCACCACGACGGCGCCCACCGCGTCGCCGCCGGTGCCGTCCGCGCCCTCGGCGGGGACCAGCCGGAATCCGGTGATGGCTTCGGAGATGTAGTAGACCCGCCGGTTCAGCTCGTCGAGGTGGGCCCCCGAGACCGGTTCGTCCAGGTCGAGTTGGTAGGAGTGCATGTCGGCCGCCTCTCGTCGTTACGCCGTCACGCCGCGGTGGGCAGGCCCAGCAGGCCGGCGATGATGGACCGCTGGATGTCCGAGGTGCCGCCGTAGATGGTGCCGGCGAGCACATCGCGCACCTCGCGCTCGATGCCGAGCTCTTCGGTGTAGCCGCGGGCGCCGTGGATCTGCATGGCGTCCAGGGCGGTGGTCTTCAGGCTCTCGCTGACGTAGAGCTTGAGCATGGAGGCCTCGTGCATCGCGAGCCGGCCCTGGGAGCGCAGCCAGCCGACCTTGTAGAGCATCAGCCGGGCCAGCTCCAGCCGGACCCGCATGTCGGCGATCTTGTTGGAGACGGACTGGAACGAGCCGATGGCGCGGCCGAACTGGCGGCGGTCGGCGGCGTAGGCCACGCAGCGGTCCAGCAGCCGGCTCATCACACCGACCTGGCTGGCGAACATGAAGCCGCGCTCCCACTCCATGGTGGCGGTGAACAGCTGGTACCCGGCGCCCTCCGCGCCCAGCCGCTGGTCCTCGCGCACGACGCAGCCGTCGAAGGTGATCTCGCCCATCAGGGTGCCGCGCAGCCCCGCCTTGGGGATGTCGCGGGCGCTGAGCCCCGGGGTGTCGGCCGGCACGACGAAGGCGGAGACGGCGCGCTGCGGGGCGCCGTCGCGGCTGGTGCGGGCGAAGACGATGAACAGGTCGGCGCGCGGCCCGTTGCTGATGAACTTCTTCGTCCCGTTCAGCACGTAGGTGTCGCCGTCGCGCTCGGCGGTGGTGGTGAGCGAGAGCATGTCGGAGCCGGTCTCCGGCTCGGACAGGGCGTGCGCGCCCACCAGCGAGCCGTCGCACAGGGCCGGCAGCCAGCGGTTGCGCTGCTCCTCGGTGCCGTGGTCGGCGATGTAGACGGCGCAGGCGAAGAGGTGGTTGTTGATCGCGAAGACCAGGCCGTTGTCGACGCAGCCTTCGCCGAGCGCCTCGTACGCCATGATCGCGGTCAGCGGGTCCAGCCCGCCGCCGCCGTACTCCTTCTTGATCGGCCAGCCCAGGACGCCGAAGTCGGCGCAGGCCTTCCAGCCGCTCTCGTCGAAGGTGGCGTTGCGGTCGTGCTCGGCGACCTGGGCGCCGAGGGTGTCCCGGGCGAACCGGACGACCTTGTCGCGCAGCGCCTGCTGTTCCGGCGTGGGGGCGAAATCCATCATCGTTCTCCGTGGTCGGGGGTCGCGGTCCGGGTGGGTGCGGGGCCGTGGTCGGGGGTCAGACCTCCCACAAGGTCACCGCCCAGGCGGCCACCGGGCTGTTGTTGAGGACCAGCACCAGGTCGCCCTGCTCCAGTTCGCCGCCGGCCAGCAGGGCGTCCAGGTTCAGCACCACGTCCATGGCCCCCAAGTGGCCGTACGCGGCGAGGTGTTGGCCGCAGACCGGGTGGATGGGCAGGCCGAGCAGGGTGGTGTAGAAGTCGTAGGCGGCGGCGGTGACGTTCTGCATCAAGGTGGCTTTGACCCGGTCCCGGCCCACGCCGGCGTCCGCGAGCACCTGCTCCACCATCGCGCCGAGCTTGCGGTTGCTGAGGGTGGCCAGTCCGAAGCGGTAGCGCGACGGGTCCTGGCACACCTCGCGCCACTCGTACCAGGGGGCCTGCTTGTAGTCGACGCGGAAGAGGTCGTGGAAGCTGCCGTCGGTCTGCTGGCGGTGGGCCCGCAGCACCGGACGGCCGCCGCGGACCATGGTCATCGCATAGGCGGCGTCGCCGACGACGGTGACCGGGAAGCGGATCCGGTCCACGCCGGTGGGGCGACTGGCGTGCGTGATCACCACCTGCTCCCGGGACGGGTCGGCGACCAGCAGGTCCCTCGCCAGCGCCCAGGCGGCGCTGGAACCGGTGCAGCCCAGTCCGTCGACGGTGAAGGCGAACGCGGAGGTCAGCCCGGCCTCGGTCTGCACCCGGCAAGCGTCCGAGCCGAGCAGCACGTCCGGGGCCCGCGGGCCGACCAGCAGCAGCGCGTCCGGCTCGCCGGGGTGCGCGGCGTACAGCTCCCGGCAGGCCCGCGCGGCGAGCGGCGCCTGCTCGGTCTCGTCGAAGACGCCGACGCTCCGTATGCCGGTGCCACGGGCAAAAGCGGCGGTGTCGGCGTCCAGCATCCCGAATTCGGGGAGCTCCTCCAGCGGCACCGTGGTGTCGGGGAGCAGACAGTGGATCGACCCGATGCCGATGGTGGTGGCGTCGGAGGTGGTGGCGTCGGAGGTTCCGGGGCCGGTGCTCATACGACGCTCCCCTCCACGGCCGGCTCGGCGGTGAGCGCGACCGGCAGTCCGCTGTAGCCGTTGACGAAGTTGGAGTAGAGCCGCTTGGGCGGGCCCTGGAGCCGGATGTCCGCGACCTGGACGCGCAGCGCGTCGAGCATGGCGTTCACATGGACCCGGCCGAGGAAGGCGCCGAGGCAGAAGTGCGGGCCGTGTCCGAAGGCGACGTGCTTGTTGGGCGTACGGGCCAGGTCGAAGACGTCCGGGTCGGTGAAGACGGTCTCGTCGAAGTTCGCCGAGCTGTTCCACAGGCTGACCACGTCGCCCGCCTTGATGGTCTGGTCCCGCAGCGGGACGTCCACCAGGGCCCGGCGCCCGAAGTGCATCGCGGGGGTGGTCCAGCGCAGCACCTCCTCGGTGGCGCTGTCCACGCTCACCGCGCCGGACTTCAACGCCCGCCACTGGTCGGGGTGTTCGGCCAGCGCGATCAGTCCGCCGACGGAGGACATCCGGCTGGACTCGTCGCCGCCCAGGATCAGGCTGTAGCAGTTGAAGACGATCTCGTCCTCGGTCAGCGGCTCGTCGTCGATGGTGGCCGTGGCCAGTGCGCTGATCACGTCGTCGCCGGGGTGGCGCCGGCGGCGGGCGGCCAGGTCGGAGAAGTACATCAGGATCTCGTTGCGCGCCATCCACTCCTCCATCTCGCTGTCCTCGGCGCTGTGCCGGGAGAGCGTCTGGGTGTTCCAGGCGACGAGCTGCTCACGGTCCTCGCGCGGAACGTCCATGAGGTCGCCGATGGTGTTGATGGGGATGTGGTCGGCCACGTCGGTGACGAAGTCCAGCTCACCGCGGGCGAGCGCCTCGGCGACCAGCGCCCGGGTCCGCTCGTGCACACCGGCGACCACCGGCTCCAGCACCCGCGGCGAGAAGGACTTGAGCATCAGGTTGCGGATCTCGCGGTGCCGGGCGCCGTCGGTGACGGCGAGCATCTTGCGCGAGGCGGAGTCCTCGCCCTGGAGCAGGGTCGCCAGGACGTTGCCGCGTTCGGAGGTGAACTGCTTGTTGTCGCGGTAGAGGGTGACCACGTCCTCGTAGGTGGAGATCACCCAGAACCCGGGGCCGCGGTCGGTGACCCGGTGCCAGAAGACGGGGTGCTCGGCCCGGAACCGGCGCCACATGTCCGGGAGGTCCACGTCGAGGAACGTCTGCGGATCGGTGAGGTCCACCGTGGCCAGGTCGTCCGCGGTCGACCGTAGTTGGGGCTTCATGTGCGGAATTCCTCCAGGAACGGATCAGGCGCCCGCGGTGCGGTAGCGGCGGAGACTCACCAGGGAGCAGAGGGCCAGGAGCAGGACCAGACAGACCGCGGCCACCACCCCGGGGTGGTCGGCGGGGAAGGTGCCGCCGGCCGTCGCGGGGTTGCCCCACAGCCGGCGGCAGCAGGCGATCACGGCGCTGACCGGGTTCCACTCGGCGACCGGCCGGATCAACGACGGGATGTTCTGCGGGGCCAGGAACGCGTTCGACAGGAACGGCAGCACGATCACCACGAACGGCGTGATCACGCTGATCGTCTCCACGTTGCGCAGGGTCAGCGCGAACAGCACACCCAGCCAGAGCATCACGTAGACGAAGGCCGCGATCAGCGCGAAGCCCGCCAGCACCGACAGCGGCCCGGTGTGCGGGCGCCAGCCGAGCAGCAGCCCGGCGCCGGTGACGATGGTCAGGCCCAGCAGCCCGACCAGCAGATCGGCCAGGGTGTGTCCGAAGAGCACCGCGGACCGGCTGATCGGCAGCGAGCGGAACCGGTCGGTCATCCCGCCCTGGAGGTCCAGCGCCACCGAGACCGCTGTCGGCCCCACACAGGCGAGGGCGACCTGGACCGCGCCGCCGGCGAAGACGTACTCCCCGTACGAGCCGCCGGCCGGCAGGTTGATGGAGTCCCGGAACAGGTAGCCGAGCATCACCATGCTCACCAGCGGGCTGAGCGCCACGCCCAGCACCCGGGCGGGTGCCCGCCGCAGGTGCCGCAGTCGGCGCCCGGTCACCGCGGCGACCTCCGTGAGGAGCGCCGCCGCGGGAGCGGGACGAGGTGCCACCACCGTCGTCATGACCGCCCGCCCTCGTGCTCGGCGTGCCAGCGGTCCAGCTCGGCGGTGATGGCCGGGCCGATCTCGTTCAGCGGTCCGCGGCTCATCATCTCGTCGTGGGTGCAGGCGATGTGGTGCACGTCCATCGGCCCGTCGAAGACCGGCTGCCACAGGGCGACCTTGTTCGTCCGCTCGCCGTCGGAGAGCGGCGACTCGGAGACGAAGAGCTGCATCTTCCCGTCGTAACCGCGGGGCGCATAGAGGGACTTGAGGGTCTGGTGATGGGCCATCAGGTCCACCATCCGCGCCATCCGGCGCTCCCCCATCTCCGCCAGCGGGCTGTTGTCGCGGCGCAGGGTCTCGAAGATGTCCTGGACGGTCAGGTCCCGGTCGCCGAACTCCGAGCGGTGGTGGCCGATGCCCTCCAACAGCCAGGCGAACAGCGACTGTTCCTCCCGGTCGTCGGGCACCCCGGTGCGGGGGTAGGCGTCCAGGACGGAGAGCACCCCGACCTGCTCGCCGGCGGCCCGCAGCTGCACCGCCATCTCGTACGCGATGGTGCCGCCGAACGACCAGCCCAGCAGGTGGTACGGGCCCTCCGGCCGCAGCTTCCTGATCATCTGGAGGTAGTCGGTGGCGATCTCCTCGATCGACCCGGGCAGCGGTGCGAAGTCCACCACGCAGGGGGCCTGGATGCCGTAGATCGGGTGCTCGGCCCCGAGGTGCTGGGCGAGCGGCAGGTACGGCAGGCTGAAGCCGACACCGCTGTGGATGCAGAAGACCGGCGGCCGGCTCCCGGTCGGCTTGATGCACAGCATCGCGCTGAACGGATCGGACAGGTCCAACTCCGCGGAGGCGCCGAGCGCCCCGGCCATCAAATCCGCACCGCTGCGCGCCTCCGCCTCCGGCCCGGCCCCGGCGGCCTGCTCGGTCCGCGCGGCCTGCGCGGTCGCCGCGGGCTCCGCCGGTTCGGCGGCGAGCGGACCGGGACGGCAGGCGTCGGCGAGCGCCGCCACGCTCTGGTGCACGAAGACGTCCGCGATGGTGATCTCCAGCCCGGCGTTCCGCGCCCCGCTGACCAGTCGCAGCGACTTCATGCTGTCCATGCCGACGTCGAAGAAGTTCTGCTCGACGCCGAACCGGGACAGCCCCAGCACCTCGGCGACGATGCCGTGCAACGCCGTCTCGGTCGCATCGCGCGGCGCGGTCCCGGCCACCTGACTCGCGGCCTCCGGCGCGGGCAGCGCGGCGCGGTCCACCCGCCCGTCGGCGGCCAGCGGGAGGGCGTCGAGCGCCACGAACACGGACGGCACCATGTAGGCGGCGAGCGCCGACCCGGCGGCCTTGGCGAGCGCCGCGGGGTCGATCACGGCCCCTTCGGCGGGCACCACGTAGGCCACCAGCCGGACGTCGCCCGGACGGTCCTCGCGGGCCACGACCACCGCCCGGTCCACCGCGGCCTCCCGCGCCAGCACGGAGGCGATCTCACCGAGACCGACCCGGTAGCCGCGGATGCGCACCTGGTCGTCCGACCGGCCCACGTACCGCAGCGTGCCGTCCGCGTCCCACTTCACCAGGTCGCCGGTGCGGAACATCCGGGACCCGGCCGGGCCGTAGGGGCAGGCGACGAAGCGCTCGGCGGTCGCCGCCGGGTCACCGGCGTAGCCGCGGGCCAGGCCCGCGCCGGCGAGGTAGAGCTCACCGGCCACGCCGGGCCCGACCGGCCCCAGCCAGGGATCGAGCACATACGCCCGGACGTTGTCGATCGGGCGGCCCAGCGGCAGGGTCCCGGTGCCGGTCTCCCGGCCGGGCTCGACGGTCCCGGCGACGGCGCCGACCGTGGCCTCCGTCGGGCCGAACTCGGTCAGCACCCGCGCCTGGGGGTGGGCCTTGCGCCACCCGGCCAGCTGCTCGGCCTCCACCGGCTCGTCGGCGAGGACCAGTTCGCCGGTCGGCGAGCAGCCGTCGGGCAGCACGTCGAGCAGCGCCAGGTGGCTCGGGGTGCCCTTGAAGAACGCGGCGCCGGCGCCCGCCACGGCGTCGCCCTCGGCCAGTTCGCCGAGCCGCACCGTGCCGCCGGTGAGCAGCGGCAGGAACAGCCCGGTCACCGAGACGTCGAAGGACAGCGGGGTGGTCAGCAGCGCGTCGTCGGCCGGGGAGCGGTAGGCGTCCCGGGCCCAGGCGAGGTAGTTGACCACCGCCCGGTGCTCGACGACCGTGCCGCGGGGGTGCCCGCCCGCACCGGCGGTGTAGATCACATACGCCGGGTGCCCGGGGAGCAGCGGGGCGAGCCGGTCCGCGTCGGTCAGCGACGCGGTCGGCGTGCCCGTCACCGCGGGCCCGTCGAGCACGACCGGTGGCGTTCCGGCGGCCAGCATCCGCCGGGCGAGACCGGCGGTGGTGACCACCCGCAGCGGTGCGGCCCCGGCGAACATCCGCTTGATCCGCTCGACCGGCTCGTCGGGCTCGACCGGCAGGTAGGCCGCACCGGACTTGAGCACGCCGAGCATCGCCACGACCGCCTCGGGCGACCGGGGCAGGGCGATCGCCACGGTGGTCTCCGGGCCGGCGCCGGCCTCGACCAGATGGCGGGCCAGCTGGTTCGACCGGGCGTCCAGCTCCGCGTAGCTGAGGGAGCCGGACGCGGCGTGCACGGCGGTGGCGTCCGGGGTGGCCGCCGCCCGTGCGGCGAACAGCTCCGGCACGGTGGCCTCCGGCACCTCCCGCGCGGTGGCGTTCCATGCGGTCAGCACCTGGTCGCGCGCGTCCTCGCCCAGGACGTCCAGCCGGCTGAGCCGGACGTCCGGGTCGGCGACCACCGCGCTCAGCAGCCGGGTGAAGGCCGCCACGATGCGCTCGGCGGTGGCCCGGGTGAACAGGTCGGTGCTGTAGCCGAGCAGACCGCGCATGGAGCCGTCCTCGGGCCACTCCAGCAGCTGGAGGGAGAGGTCGACCTTGATCCGGCCGGACTCCACGAACTCGGGGCGCACCGTCAGTCCGGGCAGGACCAGCGGTGCGTCCTCGTTGTTCTGGAGCGTCAGCATGACCTGGAACAGCGGGTGCCGGGAGAGCGAGCGGGCCGGGTTGAGCGCGTCGACGATCCTCTCGAACGGCACGTCCTGGTGGGAGTACGCGGCCAGGTCGGCCTCCCGGACCCGGGACAGCAGCTCGCTGAACGTCGGGTCGCCGGCGGTGTCGGTGCGCAGCACCAGCGAGTTGACGAAGAAGCCGACCAGGTCGGCCAGTGCGTCGTCGGTGCGCCCGGCGACCGAGGTGCCCAGCGGGACGTCGGTACCGGCGCCGAGCCGGGTGAGCAGGGCGGCGAACGCGGCCTGGAGCACCATGAACTCGGTGGCGCCGGCCCGGCGGGCGATGGCCACCAGCGTGCCGTAGAGGTCGGCGTCGAGGGTGAACAGCACCTCGCCGCCGGAGTTCCCGCTCACCGCCGGCCGCGGGAAGTCGGCCGGCAGGGCCAGCTCGTCGGGCAGCCCGGTCAGCGCCTCCTTCCAGTACGCCAGCTGCCGGGAGACATGGCTGTCGGGGTCGTCCGCGGAGCCGAGCAGCTCCCGCTCCCAGACCGCGTAGTCCGCGTACTGCACCGGGAGCGGCGCCCAGTCGGGTGCCCGGCCGGCGCAGCGGGCCCGGTAGGCGGTGGACAGGTCGCCCAGCAGCGGCGCCATCGACCAGCCGTCGAAGGCGATGTGGTGGAAGACCAGCAGCAGGACGTGTTCGTCCTTGCCGAGGGTGAACAGCCGTACCCGCAGCGGCGGTTCGGCCGTCAGGTCGAAGCCGAGGTCGTACTCGGCGGCGAGGGCGGCGGCCAGGCCGTCCGCGGACAGCGAGCGGACCTTCAGCGCCGGGCCTGCGGTGGCCGCGTCCAGCACCCGTAGCGAGGGCCGTCCGTCGGTCTCCGGGATCACGGTGCGCAGCACCTCGTGCCGGCCCGCGACGTCGCGCAGCGCCGCCTGGAGGGCGTCGGCGTTCAGCCGCCCGGTGAGCCGGAAGGTCATCGGCGAGTTGTAGGTGCCGGTGGACCTGCCCTCGCGGCGGTTGAGGAACCACAGCCGCTGCTGGGCGAAGGACAGCGGCCGGTGCCGGTCGCCGTCCTCGCGGGGTGCCGGGACCAGCGGCGGGCGGGCGGCCGCGGCGGACTCCAGCTGACCGGCCAGCGCGGCCACCGTCCGGGCCTCGAACAGCGCCCGGATGGGCAGTTCGACGCCGAGCGCCGCCCGGGCCCGGCTGACCAGCCGGGTCGCCAGCAGCGAGTGCCCGCCGATGTCGAAGAAGTCCTCGTCGATGCCGACCCGGTCCAGGCCGAGCACATCGGCGAACAGACCGCAGAGGATCTCCTCGGCGGGGTTGCGCGGCTCCCGGCCCTGGAGCGCGGTGTGCAGCTCCGGCGCGGGCAGCGCCTTGCGGTCCAGCTTGCCCTGCGGCGTCAGCGGCAGCTCGGGGAGCACCACCACCGCGGAGGGGACCATGTAGTCGGGCAGCGCCCCGGCGAGCTGCTCGCGCAGCCCGTCGGCCACCGCGTCCTCGTCGTCGAGCACCACGTACGCCACCAGCCGCCGGTCGCCGCCCTCGTCCTCCCGGACGGTCACCACGGCCTGGTTCACGCCCTCCTGGGCGAGCAACGCCGAGGAGATCTCGCCGAGTTCGATGCGGAAGCCGCGCAGCTGGACCTGGTCGTCGGCGCGTCCGACGTAGTCGAGTTCGCCGTTCGCGAGCCACCGCACCAGGTCGCCGGTGCGGTACATCCGCCCGCCCGGAGCGCCGTACGGGTCGGCCACGAACCGCTGGGCGGTGAGCCCGGGACGGTCCAGGTAGCCGCGGGCGAGACCGCCGGCCACGTACAGCTCCCCGACCACGCCCACCGCGGCGGGCGCCAGGTCGCGGTCCAGCACGTAGACGCGGTGTGCGGAGGTCGGGCGGCCGATGGGCGGCCGGCCGCCCCCGGCCAGCGGCCCGCTGACCGTCGAGCTGACCACGGCCTCGGTCGGGCCGTACCCGTTGTACAGCCGCACCCGGGACGCCCAGCGTTCGACGGTCTCGGCGGGCACCGCCTCACCGGCGACGGCCAGCCGCAGGTCGGCGGGGAGCGTGCTGCCCTCGGGCAGGCCGTTGACCACCACCGGCGGCAGACCGGCCAGGTTGACCCGGGCGCGGTGGATGAGGTCGACCAGCGGCCGGCCCGGCGTGCGGCACTCCTCGTCGGCGATCACCAGCGTGCCGCCGTTGAGCAGCGCCAGCATCAACTCCCAGACGGAGGCGTCGAAGCTGAACGAGGCGAACTGGAGCACCCGGGTGTCGCGGTCCAGCCCGAAGCGCTCCACCAGGCTCGCGACCATCGCCAGCATCCCGGCGTGCTCCACCACGACGCCCTTGGGCCGCCCGGTGGATCCGGAGGTGTAGATGACGTAGGCGGGGTGGCGGGCGGCGAGCGGGGCGCGGCGTTCGGCGTCGGTGACGTCGTGGCCGGGGTACCAGTCCAGTGCGGCGACGGTGCCGGCCGCGTCCACCGCGACGGCGTCGGTCCCGGTGGCCGGCAGCCGCTCCAGGACCTCCTCGGTGGTCAGCAGGGCCACCGGACGGGCGTCGTCCAGCATGTACCCGATCCGGTCCGCGGGGTACGCGGAGTCGACCGGCAGGTAGGCCGCGCCGGCCTTGAGGACCGCGAGCGCGGCCACCACCATCGTGGTGGACCGCGGCAGCGCGACCGCGACCACCTGCTCGGGGCCGACCCCGCGGTCGATCAGCAGCCGGGCCAGGCGGTTGGCGCGGGCGTTGAGGTCCCCGTAGGCGAGTTCCTCGCCGCCGTCGCCGTGGACGACCGCGGTGGCCTCGGGCGTGCGTGCCGCGTGCTCCTCGAAGAGCTCGGTGGCCGGGCGCCGCGCGTCCGGTGCCGGGGTGCCGGCCCAGGCGTCGAGCAGCTGCCGGCGCTCGTCGTCGCCGAGGGCGTCCACCGTGCCCAGCCGTGCGCCGGGCGCGGCGACCAGCGCCTCCAGGACGTGGACGAAGCGTCCGACGATCGTCTCGATCTGCGGGGCGTCGAAGACGTCGGAGCGGTACTGCGCCTCCAGGCGCAGCCGGTCGCCGGGGAACACCCCGAGCGCCAGCGGGTATTCGGCGATCACCCGGGCCTTCCAGGCCAGCATGGACAGGCCGGGGATGCGCTCGCCGAGGCCGTCCAGCACCCCGGTCGGGTAGTTGTGGAAGCTCACCACGGTGTCGAAGAGCTCACCGATCCCGGCGCCCTGCTGCACCTCGGCCAGCCCCAGGTGCTGGTGCGGTTCGAGGGCGAGCTGGCGCGACTGGAGCTCGACCAGCATCTCTTCGAGGGTGGTCTCCGGGGCGAGGGGCACCCGCACCGGCAGGGTGTGCATGAACGAGCCGACCATCTGCTCCACGCCCGCCAGCTCGGCGGGGCGTCCGGAGACCACCGCGCCGAAGGTGACGTCCCGGCGGCCGGTCAGCCGGCCCAGGGCCACCGCCCAGGCGCCCTGCGCCACGGTGTTCATGGTCAGTCCGCGGGCGTGCGCCCACGAGGTCAGCGCGGCCGTCAGCTCCTCGGGCAGCTCGGCGGTCCAGGTCTCCGGCAGCGTCTCGACCCGGGCCCGGTCGGCGGGGCCGAGCCGGGTGGGCTCGTCCACCCCGGCCAGCTCCTGCTGCCAGGCCTCCCGTGCGGCCTCCTTGTCCTGTTCCGCGGACCACTCCAGGTAGCCGCGGACGGAGGCGACCGGCGGCAGCGCGGAGGGGTCCGCGCCGTTGGCCCACAGGGTGACCAGCTCGTGTGCCAGCACGGCCGACAGGGACCAGCCGTCGACGAGGATGTGGTGGGCGGTCCACACCACCCGGTAGCGGTCCGGGGCCAGCTCGTAGACCGTGAACCGGGTCAGCGGCGGCTCGGCGACGTCGAAGCGGCGCAGCCACTCCTGGTCGGTCAGCCGGACCACCTCGGCCTCCCGCTCGTCCGCCGGCACGCCGGTCAGGTCGACCTCGTACCAGGGCAGTTCGACGGAGTCGGGGATCAGCTGGACCGGGTCGCCGGCGTCCCGGTCGCGGAAGCAGGCCCGCAGGGCGTCGTTGCGCTCCAGCAGCGCGGCCACCGCCCGGCGCAGTGCGCCCTTGTCCAGCGGCCCGGCGATGTCCATGAGGACCTGGAGGGTGTACGCGTCCATCCCGTGCCGGTCGAACTCGGCCTGGAACAGCAGGCCGCGCTGGAGCGGGGAGAGCGGCAGGACGTCGGTGAGCCCCTCGACCTCGCGCTCGTAGCCCTCGATCTCGCTCTGGTCGACGGTGACCAGCGGGAATTCCGACGGGGTGCGGCCGCCGGCGCCGGGCTGCCGGGCGTGCTCGGCCAGCTGCCCCAGGGCGTGGAACCACCCCTCGGCGAGCTCGCGGACGTCGTCCTGCGCCAGCAGCCCACCGGCGAACGTCCAGGTGGCCGAGAGGACCGGGCCCTCGGGGTGGTCCTCGGTGACCGAGACGACCTCGACCGGGTAGCGCAGCGGGGTGTCCGGGTGCGCGGTCTGGCCGGAGGCGCCGGCCTCCATCTGCCAGGCCTCCCCGGTGCCGGCGGTGAACCGGCCCAGGTAGTTGAAGCCGATCTGCGGTACGGCGTGCCGGGCCAGCACCCGGGCGGACTGCGGGTTCAGGTGCCGCAGCAGGCCGTAGCCGATGCCGTGGCCGGGGACGGCGCGCAGCTGCTCCTTGATGCGCTTGAGCGCGGTGCCGCAGCCGGGGCCGGCGTCCCGCACCTCCTTCCAGTCCACTGCGCCGAGGTCCAGGCCGACCGGGAAGACGCTGGTGAACCAGCCGACGGTGCGGGAGAGGTCGAGCTCGCCGGCGACCGGCTCGCGACCGTGCCCCTCCAGCTCGATCAGCGTCCGGTCGGCGGACACCCCGCGCCTGCGGCGCCAGTCGGCGACCGCCAGCGCCAGGCCGGTCAGCAGGACCTCGTTCACCTCGGCGTGGAAGGCCGCCGGGACGGTGGTGAGCAGCGCGGCGGTCTGCTCGGCGGACAGCTCGATCCGCACCTCCCCGGCGGTGGCGCAGGTGTCCTGGGCCGGGTCCAGGGGGCGCGTGCCCAGCAGCGGGTCGTCCCCCGCCGACTGCTCGGTCCACCAGCCCAGTTCGGCGACCCGCTGGGCGGTACGGGCCTGCTCCGACAGCGCCTTGGCCCAGCCGCGGTAGGACGTGGCGACGGGGTCGAGCCGCACCGTGCGGCCCGCGGCGGCCTCGCTCCACGCGGCCTGGAGGTCGGGCAGCAGGATGCGCCAGGACACGCCGTCCACGGCCAGGTGGTGGACGACCAGCAGCAGCCGTCCCGGCCGGTCGGGGCCGGCGTCGAGGAGGACGGCCTGCAACACCAGCCCGTCCATGGGGCGCAGCCGGGCCCGTGCGGCGGCCAGTTGGGCCGGCAGCGGGTCCTGGTCGGCTCCGGAGACGTCGACCCGGGTGACGGTGTCCACGGCGCGCACGGCGCCGACCGGCAGCGCTTCGAGGGACCACAGCCCGGGGGCCGGGGCCACCAGCCGCAGCCGCAGGGCGTCGTGGGTGTCCAGCAGGGCCTGCACGGCCGTGGTGAGCCGTTCGGGGTCGGTCCCGGCGGGCACCGCGACGGTGACGTACTGGCTGAACTCCCGTGCGGCATCGGGCAGTTCGGCGAGTTCCTCGCGGAGCTGGTCGACGATCGGGGTCAGCTCGATCTCGCCGACGCCGTCCTGTGCGGCCTCCTGGGGCCGCTCCTCGACCGGCCGGGCCGCCGCCGCGATGGCGGCGGGGGTGCGGTGCAGGAAGACGTCCCGGGAGGTGATGACCAGACCGGCCTTACGGGCCCGGCTGACCACCTGGATGGAGCTGATGCTGTCGCCGCCCAGGGCGAAGAAGCTGTCGTCCGGGCCGACCGAGGGCAGCCCGAGCACCTGGGCCAGGACCTGTCCGATGACCTCCTCCGCCCGGCTGCGCGGCGCCGCGACATCGGGGGTCGGCGCGGCCGCCGCGGCCGCCGGGGCCGCGAACTCGGGCGTGGGCAGGGCCTTGCGGTCCACCTTGCCGTGCGCCGTCAGCGGCAGCCGGTCCAGGGCCGTCAGGGCCGCCGGGACCATGTAGCCGGGCAGCACCTGCGCCAGCCCGTCGCGGACCGCTGCGGTCCCGGGCGCGTCCTGCTCGGGCACGAAGTAGCCGATCAGCCGCTTGTGGCCGGCCTGGTCGGCGCCCGCGACGACCACCGCGTCCGAGACGCCGGGCAGGGCCCGCAGCGCGGTCTCGATCTCGCCCAGCTCGATCCGGTGGCCGCGGATCTTGACCTGGTGGTCGCGGCGCTCGATGAAGTCCAGCTGCCCGTCGGCGCGCAGCACCACCCGGTCGCCGGTCCGGTACATCCGCGCCCCGCCGCCCACGAACGGGTCGGGCACGAAGGTGGTGGCGGTGCGGCGCGGGTCGGCGAGGTAGCCGCGGCCCACACCGGCGCCGCCGATGAAGAGCTCGCCGGGCACGCCCTGCGGCACCGGCCGCAGTTCGTCGCCCAGCACGTACAGCAGGGTGTTGCGCAGCGGCCGGCCGATCGGGACGAACACCCCGTCCAGCACGTCGCCGTTGCGGACGTAGGCGTGCGTGACGTCGTCCGAGCACTCGGTCGGCCCGTACATGTTGACCAGCGGGATCGCCGGGTAGCGGGCGAACCAGCGGTCGCACAGCTCGGGGGCGAGCGCCTCGCCGTTGGAGATCATCCAGCGCAGGCCGGGCAGCCCCGGGGCGTGGCCGGTGGTGTCCCAGGCGTCGAGGGTGGCGCGCAGCAGGGACGGGACCACCTCCAGCACGGTCAGGCCCTCGTCGCCGATGACACCGAACAGCGCGTCCGGATCGGCCGCGGTCTCCCGGCTCACCACCCGGATCCGACCGCCGACCAGCAGGGTGGTCAGGGTCTGCCACACCGTGATGTCGAAGGTCACCGGCGCGTTGTGCACCAGGCTGTCCGCCCGGGTGAGGGAGAGCTCCTCGACCTTGGCCAGCAGGTGGTTGATCATGCCGCCGCGCTGCACCATCGCGCCCTTGGGCTTGCCCGTGGACCCGGAGGTGAAGATCACGTACGCCAGGTCCTTCGGCCCGCCGACGACCGGGGCCAGCGCGTCCGGTGCGTCCTCGGCGTCGTCCAGGACCAGCAGATCGAGCGCCCGGTCGGCCTCGGCGGTCAGCCGCTCGGCCAGCTCGCGGTTGGCCGCGTCGGCCACCAGGCAGGTCGCCCCGCTGTCGGCCAGCAGCGCGGTCAGCCGGGCGTGCGGCGAGCGCGCGTCGAGCGGCAGGAAGGCCCGCCCGGCACCCAGCACGCCCAGCTCGGTGACGACGAAGTCCCGCCCGGGCTCGGCCAGTACGGCCACCAGTCCGCTTCCGCCGAGCCGCCGGGAGAGCGCGCTGGCGCGGCCGGTCAGCCGGGCGTAGGTCAGGCTGCCGGCGTCGTCGGTCACCGCGACGGCGGTGGGCCGCTCGGTCGCCCGGGCCCGCACCCGCTCCACGACGCCGAGGTACGGCTCGGGCCGCTCCGGACCGGTCAGCACCCGCGCGAGCCGCTC
Source organism: Streptomyces sp. NPDC048506 (assembly GCF_040651315.1). Lineage (NCBI taxonomy): Bacteria > Bacillati > Actinomycetota > Actinomycetes > Kitasatosporales > Streptomycetaceae > Streptomyces > Streptomyces sp. NPDC048506. Next base: position 241,942 of record NZ_JBEZIX010000001.1, on the reverse strand, counting down.
GTCCTCGCCGGGCGCCAGCAGCTCCAGCGCGCCCAGCCGGTCGTCGGCGCCGGCGGTCACGAAGCGGTCGAGGTAGCCGATGAACCGCGCCAGGTGGCCACGGACCTCGTCCCGGTCGTAGCGGCTCTCGTTGGCGCTGAGGTCGACGCCGACGCCGGCCGCGCCCTTGTCGGCGACGGTGAACTCCAGGTCGTCGACGAGCCCGGTCGACGGGCTGTACAGGACCGCCTCGCAGGGCCCGATGGCCAGCTTCTCGATCTGCGGCATCATGTTGAGGAACGGCCCGAACGGGCGCCGGTCGTCGCTGCCCAGCCGCATCGCCCGCCGCACCTTGCTGACCCGGTAGCGCTGGTGCTTGAGGGCCCCGGTGATCTCCTTGTACGCGGCGGCCAGCAGCTCGCCCCGGGTGGTGCCGGGGCCGATCCGCAGGCGCAGCGGCAGGTAGTTGACGACCATGCCGGGGATGTTCTGCATGGTGCCGCCGACCCGCGCGGTGACCGGCAGCGACAGCAGCGCGTCCGCGGCCCCGGTCATCCGCTGGGTGTACGCGCCGAGCGCGGCGACCAGCACGGTCTGCCAGGTCACCCGGGCGTCCCAGGCCACCGCCCGCAGCCGCTCGGCGAGCTCCTCGGTGAGGACGGTCTCCTCGCGCAGGAACGACTGGGCCGGTTCGGCGTCCCGGCGGGCCAGGGTGACCAGTTCGGGCGCGTCCGCGAAGTGCTCCTCCCAGTAGGCCCGGTCCCGCTCGTAGCGGGGGGAGTCGCCGTACGCCGCCTCGGCCTCGATCAGCGCGGTCAGCGGCGCGAACCGGCCCTCGTCCAGGGAGCTGCCGGCGGTCATCGCCTCGTAGATGGCGGAGAGCCGCTGCCAGTAGATGACGTAGCTGAAGCCGTCCGAGACCAGGTGGTGGTTGAGGAGGCAGAAGAAGGTCCGGTCCTCGGCGAGGGTGAACACCAGCAGCCGGAACAGGGGCGCGTCACCGCCCACCGTGAACGGCACCCGCAGGTCGGCCCGGATGGCCTCCCGGGCCGCAGCCACCGGGTCGGCGGCGGCGGAGACATCGGTCACGGTCAGCGGCAGGGTGCGGAGCTCCTCGACGACCTGCCGGGGCTCGCCCTCCACCTCGAAGAACCGGGCCCGCAGGCACTCCGACTCCTCGGCGAGCCGGGCCAGCGCGGCCGCGAAGCGCTCCTGGTCCAACGGGCCCTTGATGTCCCAGTAGATCGCGGTGTTGTACGTGGCACCGCCGCCGGTGAGCTTTTCGTCGAACCAGATGTCCTTCTGGCCAGCGGTGAGCGGCAAGCCGGCCGTCGGCACACGCGTCATTGCAATCCCCTCGGAAAGGTTCATCAGGTCCATGCCGTCCGTCCGGCCGTCACCACGCGATCGCCCGCTCGACGTCCCAGGCATGGGGCCACGCACACGTACTGCCCCTCGCTGGCTGTCCAGGGCGGCAAGGGGCAGCGTCGTGTCCGATGGTGTCCAAGTGCGCTGAAAGTGCGCTGACAGCGCACTGACCGAGAACTGACGGTCCTCGGCACCGGGCCGGGTCAGCCGCAGCCCCCGGCGTGACCGTCGTCGGTCCCGCGGCCGATGCCGACCGCGCCGGCGGTGGCGGCGGGCAGCGCCTGGGCCGTCGGCGCCGTGCCGCGCAGGTGCGTCACGAAGGCGTCCAGGCGGTCCAGTCCCCAGTACCGGTTGAAGCCCTGCACGAAGAACGGCACCCCGAAGACCCCGTCCTTGCAGACGTCCATCAGCACGTCCACGCCCCGGGCACGCAGCTCGGGGTCCTCCTTGGCGCGGGAGACCGCCTCAGGATCGAGGCCCAGTTCGCGGCCGACGTCGGCGATCGTCTCCGGATCGCAGATGTTGCGGCCCTCGCCGAACCTGGCCCGGTAGACCGCGGCGATGTAGTCGTGCCCCCGGCCCGCCCGGTCCGCCACCAGGTAGCCCAGGTGCGGCACCTCCCATACCGGGTCCTTGTCCACCGGCCAATTCACCGTGATCCCGCGGGACTTGGTGATCCGCCCGATGTCCTGGAGCACGTACATGTTCTTCGCCCGGGACATCTCCGAGTACGGGAAGGTGCCGCCGCGCTCCTGGAGCATCCGCGCGCTGACCTCGTCCGGCTCGAAGAACGGCAGCCACTCCAACCGCTCCACCACGTCCGGATGATGCGTCGTCAGATCATGGTAGGCGAGCCAGGAGTACGGGCTGCGCAGCGAGAAGTAGCACCGCGGCGTCTTGTTCTTGGGCATGCAGCTCCCCCATCCGATTCTGGGTACACGAAGGGGCGGGCCCGCCAGGACCCGCCCCGCGGGGCGCTCAGACGACCAGACCGCCGTCGACGCCGAAGACCTGTCCGGTGATGTACGCGGCCCGGTCGGAGACCAGGAACGACACCAGGTCGGCCACTTCCTGGGGGCGACCGAAGCGGCCGAGCGGTATCCGCTCGGTCATCTTCCGGGTGTGCTCCTCGGCGAGCCCGGAGAGCATGTCGGTGTCGATGAAGCCCGGCGCGACGGCGTTGACCCGCACGCCGTAGCGGCCGGACTCCTTGGCCAGCGCCTTGGTGAAGCCGATGATCCCGGCCTTGGACGCCGAGTAGTTGGTCTGCGTCGCGTTGCCGTACACCCCCGCGACCGAGGACATCGTGACGACGGTCCCGGCCCGGCGCTTCATCATCGAGAACACCGCGGCCTTGCACAGGTGGTACGTGCCGTCCAGGTTGGTGCGCAGCACCGCGTCCCAGTCGGCCTCGGGCAGCATCACCAGCGGGTTGTCGCGCACGATGCCGGCGCAGGACACCACCGCGTGCAGCGGGCCGAGCGCCTTCTCGGCGGCCAGGACGAACTCCCGCACCGCGCCCGGGTCGGCGACGTCGGTGCGGTCGGTGAACACCGCCGCGCCCTCCTTCTCGGCCTCCTCCGCCACGGTCCGCGCGGCGTCCTCGTCGGACCGGTAGCAGAACGCGACGTCGAAGCCGTCCCGCGCGAGCTGGGTGACCACATGCCGCCCGATGCCCCGGGAGCCCCCGGTCACCAGCGCGACCCTACGGGCGGTTGTCTGCACGCTCACTTCTCCTCGTTCGTGGGGGCGGCGAGCAGCGCACAGCCGGCCGTCCCGTCCCGGTCGACCGCCGTGACCAGCGCCAGGGCGGGTGCGGCCGCCGCGTCCTCGGCGACGTCCTCGAACACCGTGAGCACCGCGGCGAGTTGCAGGCTCCCGGCCGCCGCCGAGGCGTCGCCCAGCAGCGCCCGGCTGCCCAGCCACCGGGGCCGGGCCGCGCCCAGCGCGTCACCGACCGCGGCCTCCTCGACACCGGCGAGCACCCCGCCGGTCTCCACCGGAGCCACCAGTCGGACGTCCTCGGCGGCCGCGCCGGCCTGCTTCAGCGCGTCGCGAACGCACTCGGCCAACGCCGCCCGAGCCCCGCCCGGTTCGTCGAAGGCCCGGAACCGCGTGGTCAGCAGCCGGGCCCCGATCGGCCGGCCGGCGGCCCGCGCGTCCTTTGCGGTCTCCAACAGGAAGACCGCGCCGCCCTCACCGAGCGGCGACGCCTGATCGTCACCGTCCCGGCCGTGCCACTCCAGCCAGGCCCGTTGCACGGAGTACTCCTCCGCCGCCCCGCACAGCACCCGCGCACAGTGCCCGCCGCGGTGCAGCCGGGCGGCGTAGCTCAGCGCGGTCAGACCGGTCAGCCGGCCGCCGGCGATGGTGGTGTTCGGGCCCTTGATGCCGTGCCAGATCGCGCTCTGCCCGGCGGCCCGGTTCATCACCGTGTTCGGGAAGCGGGCCGGGTCCACGTGGTACGGGCGCTCCCCCACCAGCGAGTCCCGGGTGAAGTCCATGATGCTCTGCACGCTGCCCGAACCGGTGCCCAGGACCAGCCCGATCTCCTCGGGCCGGGCGGTCAGTTCCGGCCCGCCCTCGGTCAGCAGCCGGCCGACCGCGGTCACCGCGATGGCGGTGACCCGGTCCATGGTGCGGGTGCCCTTCCGGCCGACGTACTCGGCGGCGCTGAACCCCGGCACCAGCGCACCCCGCGCGAACGGACCGGGGTGGGCCTCCCGGTCCAGCTCGGCGACGGCGCTGCGCCCGGCTCGTATCCCCGCGCGGAAGGGATCGCTCCCCACTCCGAACGGGGTCACCGCCGACCAGGTGGAGAAGACCAGTGCGGACATCAGGCAGCCTCCCGGTGCCGTCCCAGGATGAGCACGGCGTTGTTGCCCGCGAAGGCGAGCGCGTTGTTCTGCACCACCGAGAGCTCGGCCGGCCGCGCCTGGTTGGGCACACAGTCGACACCGCAGTCCGGGTCGGTCTCCCGGTGGTTGATCGTCGGCGGGATGAAGCCCTCGGCGATGGCCAGCGCACAGGCGGCCGAACCCAGGGCGCTGGCCGCGCCCATGCTGTGCCCGACCATCGACTTGATCGAGACGGTCGGCGGCGGCGCGTCGAAGACCTGCCGGATGGCCCCGGCCTCGGTCACGTCGTTCGCCTTGGTACCGGTGCCGTGCGCGGAGATGAAGTCGACGTCCCCCGCGGCGATCCCGGCGTTGCGGTGCGCCAGCGCCATGCACCGCGCGAGGCTGTCCTGGTCCGGGGCGACGGGATGGTGGGCGTCGCAGTTCAGCCCGTAACCCAGCACCTCGGCGTAGATCCGCGCCCCGCGCGCTCGCGCGGACTCCAGGCTCTCCATCATCAGGATGCCCGCGCCCTCACCCGTGAGGATGCCCTTGCGGTCCCGGTCGAAGGGCTGGCACACCTCCGGTGCGATGGTGCCCAGCCGGTAGAAGCCGGCGAAGGTCTTGCGGCACACCGCGTCCGCCCCGCCGCACAGCGCCACGTCGACGTCGCCGGCCCGGATCGCGTCGTACCCGCTGCCGATCGCGTAGTTGCCGGCCGCGCAGGCGGTCGGGATGGTCAGCGCCTCGACGTCGACCAGCCCGAGTTCGCGGACGATGCTGGAGGACAGCCGGCTGGCGTGCGCCCGGCGTACGACCTGCCGGGACAGCTGCTCCGGGCCCCGGTCGAGCTGCTCACCGGCCAGCACGTCCAGGTCGCGGGACTCCGCGTCCGTGGTGCCGACCGAGACCATCGCCCGTCGGCCGCGCAGCTCGGCGAGGTCGATCCCGGCGTCGGCGACCGCCATGTTGGCCGCCGCCACGGAGAACTGCGTGGCCCGGCCCAGTTCGTCCGGCTCGATGGTGTGGATCCACTCCGCCGGGTCGAAGTCGGTCACCTCGCACCCGTAGGAGTGCGCGAAACCGGTGGTGTCGAACGCCGTGATGGGCTTGGCCCCACTGCGACCGGCCCGCAGACCGGCCAGGAACTCCCCGACGCCGAGGCCGATGCTGGTGACCAGGCCGAGTCCGGTGATCACCACCTGCCGCGGCCGCTGATCGTTGTCGTACACCCTGTACTCCAGTCCCTGACGCCCGGCCCCGGGCGGCCCCGAGGCGGGCAGCGCCGGCTACTTGGCGGCCACGGCCTCGTCGACGACCGCGACCACGGCGTCGAGGTTGACCATCCGGGCCAGCACGCTCTGGTCGAGGTCGATCCCGAACGCGCGCTCAAGGGAGGAGAGGATCTCGATGGCTCCCATGGAGTCGGCCTCGTGGTCCTCCTTGAACCGACTGGTGTCGGTCATGTCGGTGGGCTCGATCTCCAGGATGTCGCAGATGATGTCCTTGATCTGGACACGCCGTTCGGCGCTGGTGGCTGCTGTAGTCATGCGCACGATGCTGGAGCAACGGCCTGACAGCTGGCTGACCGCGAACTGACGTAGGACGCCGCCGACTTCAGCCCCTACCGGCCTCAACTCGAAGGGGGCCGGACGATTGTCCGGCCCCCTTCGAGTTCGTGGCTCATGTCCACAGCAGCGCCGAGGTGGTCAGCCGATGGGGTTGACGAAGGTGGCCGGGTGGGTGGCGCTGCGCTGGTCGACGAGCGTGCCCCAGGGCCACTCGATGGTGATCGCCTTGGTCTCGTTGGGCGGGGTGATGTCCGCGTAGGCGGGCTGGTAGAAGCCCTTGTCCTCCTTGGTCAGGGCGACGTTGATCGTGAAGTCGGTGCTGTCCCCGGGCCCCAGGGTGATCGAGCCGTGCTTCGCCGACGAGCGGACCAGCGACCAGCGCTCACCGCCGTTCACGGACTTGAGGTCCACGCCCGGGAAGCCGCCGATCACACAGGCACGGCTGCCCTTGTTGGTCAGCACGACGCTGGTGGTCGTCGAGCCGCCCGCGTTCGGGTCCGGGGCCGCATCGCCACCCATGGCGAACGCCGCCTTCAGGCCGGAGGTGTGGCAGCGCTCGACGCCCGAGCCCGCCTTGCCGGCGCCGGCGGCCTGCCCGCCGCCCGACTGCTTGCCCGACTGCTTGCCCGCAGCGCCCGCCTTGGCGTCGGCCTTGGTGTCAGCCTTGGCACCGGAGTCCGCCTGGCCGTCGGAGCCCTGCGCTCCGGCGGAGGAGCCCGCGCCGCTGGACCCGGGGGCGGCCGAGCCCGTGTCCGACTGGCCCGCGGCCTTCGTGCCGGTGGCGTCCGAGCCGGAGCAGGCGGTCAGGGTGAGGCCGGCGACCGCGGTCAGGGCCGCGACGGCAACGCGCAGGGTGCGGCGACGAGCGGTGCGGGCAGTGGTGCTGGAGCGCATTTCGGGATCCCCCGTGGCAGTCGGTGTCGTGCTTTCCTCGGTACGTCACCCACTCTGGTCGGGGCCACTAGCGGGCGGCTGCCGCTCCACTAACGTCCGGCTAACACCCTCGCCGTCCGGATCGGGCAGCCGCGCTCCCCGACTGTGCGCCACGCGCAACACGGCCACCAGGGCCTGCGTCGCCGCCCGCAACGCGAGCCGCAGCGCGTGCTCCCCGGCCCTACCGTCGTCCAGCACGGCCTGGGCACCCTCGACCACATCGGCGCCGTCGCACAGCTGCTCCGCCTCGATCTCGTCGGCGATCCGGGACATCCTGCTCCAACTCCCGTCCGCGGACAGGTAGCAGGGCTTCCCACTGTCGCTCTCCCACGGCAACAGCCGCAGCCCGGACCCGGGCGCAGGGGTGGCCTTCCGCTCACCGCTCATCACGCAACCACCTCCACATCGCGCATCCGCCGCAGCCGCTCCCGCTCCTGCTCCCGTTCCTGCCTCTCGTACACGACCAGGTACGGGCGCACGAGGGCGGAGTCCTCGCCCCGCAGAGGCTCCGAGTGGCGCGGGGGCACCCAGCGGGGTGGTGGTGCCGCCACCATCGGCTCGTCGGCGATCCGATGCCGTCCCGTCGCGGGCAGTAACAGGCGTAGCAGCGGCTCGAAGAGCCGGACAGCGTGGTGCACGTTGTCGATCTCCACTCTGGGTTGATGGCCACGCCCCCGGACGCCTGCCAACGTCGCGGGGGTCTTGCCATGCCAAAACAGGCCGTAATCGGCCGAAGAGCCGCTTACTCTGGGTGTGTTCATCGTTGCTCAGCGAGAGGACCGGTCACAACGCTGAGCGCGTGACATTTGCCAACTGTCACGAAGGGGGCGCCGTGAACCGACGCAACGCCATGGGCGGAACGGCAGCCACCACGGCCGCCGTGTTCGGCGAAGTGCTGAAGCATCACCGGGAGGCGGCAGGCCTCACCCAGGAAGCCTTGGCCCGCAAGGTCCCGTGCGACCGCTCGCACGTGGCGCGGGTGGAGGCGGGCACCCGCGTACCGCAGGACACCTTCGCCAAGGCGTGTGACGAACTGCTCGGTACGGACGGGGTGTTACTACGGCTGTGGCTGCGGATCGACTGGTATCCGGAGGTGCAGCATCCGGACTGGTTCGAGCGCCGGGCGAATATGGACGCGGAGCTCGTTACCCTGCGTGAGTACCAGATCCGTGTCATGCCGGGCTTGTTGCAGACAGAGGACTACGTCACAGCGCTGTTCTCGCGTCGCGACACGAGCCCGATGGAAGTCGAGGAACGCGTCAGTGCGCGGCTGAGCCGGCAGCAACGCTTCCTCACTGACGGCGGCCCGCTGTACCTCGTCATTCTGGATGAGAGCTGCCTACGTAACGTGGTGGGAAGCGCGGCTGTCATGCGCGACCAGTGTGCGTACTTACTGGTCGTGGGCCAACGCCCCAACATCCGCATCCAAGTGGCCCCAGCTGACAACCCGCAGCTCGAACGCCCGGCGACTTCCATGTCGTTGATCAAGCTTCCTGACGGGCACGAATGGGTCTACTCGGAGTCCCTGGACCGTGGCCATTTCAACGACGATCCAGCCGCCTACGAGCGTCACAGTCAGACCTATGATGTGCTCAGGGCGGACACCCTGTCAGCTCCGGAATCTGCCGCTCTGATCGCCGAGGTGATGGAAGGTTACGGGCATGATGGTCAGCCACGAGTTCAGCTCCGCGATATGGGCCAAGAGCAGCTACAGCGAAGCGAATGGCGGCAACTGCATCGAGGTAGCGCTCAACTGGAAGAAGACCAGCTACAGCGGCGACAACGGCGGAGACTGCATCGAAGTAGCCCCCGGTATCCCCGACATCGTCCCCGTCCGTGACAGCAAGAACCCCCACGGCCCCACCCTCGCCTTCCCCACCGCCACCTGGTCCTCCTTCCTCAGCGCGATCAAGAACGGGGACTTCCCCACCTAATCAGCGAGGCATGAAGGGTGTGGATGGGCACCATGAGCAGCCACGAGTTCAGCTCTGCGATATGGATCAAGAGCAGCTACAGCGGCGCAAACGGCGGCAACTGCATCGAGGTAGCGCTCAACTGGAAGAAGAGCAGCTACAGCGACCGCGACGGCGGCGACTGCATCGAAGTAGCCCCCGGTATCCCCGACATCGTCCCCGTCCGTGACAGCAAGAACCCCCACGGCCCCACCCTCGCCTTCCCCGCCACCACCTGGTCCGCCTTCGTCACTGCCGTCAAGGACGACGACCTGCGCGCCTAAACGCGCAGACCAGCGTCGCCTCAGGCCCTGCTCGGCAGCAGCCGCGACGGCCCCGACAGGAACTTCGCCACCTCGCGGAACTCCTCGGGATGGCCGGTCATCCAGGACCAGTAGCGCGGGATGGTGCGCGCGTACTCGCAGTAGTAGCGGCGCACGCTCTCGACCAGTTTCCACAGCGTCGGCCGGCCGATCGACTCGCTGCGCCACACCAGCACCAACTCACAGGTGTGGGCGTCGGCGATGGGCACCAGGCGGATGTCCTTCGTGGCGCCGGTCGGGGTGGTCAGCGCGGCCACCCCGGCGTCCCGGACCCAGCTCATCGCCTCGTGGTGGCCGCGCACCCGGTGCACCGACGCGGGCCGGCCGTCGACGAGATCCGCGAACGCCGCCTCCTCGACGTCGTGGAACCAGTGGCCGCGCGCGTAGCGCACCCAGTCGAGGGAGTGCACCTGTGCGGCGGCCACCGGCTCCTGGCCGGACAGGTGGTGGCCCGGCGGCAGCGCGAGCCACACCGGCTCCCGGACCACCACGGCCGTACTGAGCGGCACCTTTCCGGCCTCCGCGGCCGGGCGGGCCTTCACGTTGGGCACCAGCGCCAGGGTGAGCAGGCCCTCGCTGACCGCGTCCATGGCGTCGACCGGGTCCACCGTCTCGGTCTGCACGTCGGCGGCCGGCAGCGAGGCGGCGATCGCGTCCCGCAGGGTGGGTGGTGTCCACTCCACGTTGCCGATGCGAACGGTGTTGGTGCTCTGTGCGGCCACCTCGGCGAGGAAGGCGTCCCCGCGCCGGGCGAGGTCGACGAGCATCGGAATCAGCCGCTCGCCGAGCGGCGTCGGCACCACTCCGGCGTGCGACCGGACGAAGATGTCTCCGCCTAATTCCCTCTCGATACGCCGTAGTTGGGCAGAAAGGGCAGGCTGCGGAAGGTTGAGCTGTGCAGCTGCCTTGGATATACTCCGTGCGGTCGCGATTGCTGCCACGAGTCGGGCGTGCCGTAACTCGACGTGCATTGCAGGCCGGCCCCCCTGGCTCCCCCTGGACACGCCCTTGAGGGTGTGTCACACATCGGGGCGCACGCCAGACTGCCCTCTACGCCCCGTGCGTCGCATCTTAATCCGTGGCCTCAAGGCGCGTCCACGCTCAATTCCCGCCGCAGGGTCAGCCGGTGAGCGCGAGGGACCGGCGGGGGCGACCGAGGATGTCGTCCTGCTTGAGGATCGCCTCATAGATCTCGTGCAACGAGCGTCCGGGCTCCAGCCCCAGGTCGTCCGCGAGGCGCCGGCGTGCTCCGTGGAAGACCTCCAGCGCCTCGGTCTGTCTGCCGTCGCGGTAGAGCGCCAGCATCAGCAGTTCGCTGAGGCGTTCCCGTCCGGGATGCTCGGCGGCGAGGTGACGCAGCTCCGGGACGGACACCCGCTCCACGCCGACCGCCAACTTCGCGGTGATCAGGTCCTCGTAGGCGGTGAGCCGGCGCTCGTCCAGCTGCGCGGCCTCGGTCCGGCAGCGGAAGCCTTCGCAGACGTCCAGCAGGGCCGGCCCCCGCCACATGCCCAGCGCCTGCTCCAGCACCTCGGCGGCCAGCCGGGCATCCTGGCCGACCAGAGCGGCGCCACGATCGGCCAGGGTCAGGAAGCGCTGGGCGTCGACCGACTCGGTGGGGACGTCCAGGAGATAGCCGCCGCCGACCGTACGGACGACATCGCCGCCCTGCCGTCCCGTGATGGACGCCAGGAGTTTCCGCAACCGGGTGACGTTCGCCTGGAGGGCGTTCTTCGCATTGGCGATCCGTCCGTCGGACCACAGCTCGTCGACGAGCTGGTCGAACGGGACCGGCTGCCCCGGGGTCAGGGCGAGCAGGGCGAGCACCGAGCTCACCCGCTTCGACGCCACGCCCCACCGCTGCGTTCCCTGAGTCAGTGCAAGTGAACCAAGTATGTGGATTTCCACCGTTCTTACCCCCGTCTTCGTCAGGTCCACATCCTGACCCGCCCGAAACATCCCTGGGAAATACCATCCCGTCGGTTCTCCCATACCTGTGCCGGTATAGCCCACCGACATAGTCGCGCCGAAAAAGGTGCTGGGCCGCTCGGGGGAACGGCCCAGCACCTGGCCTTCCCGGGGGTGGAAGGCCTTTCGCAGAGCTGCCGGGGTCGGCAGCCGTGGTTCAGAAGCGCCCGGTTTCCTGCACCGGACGGAGGTCGGGCGCGGCGGAACCGGACAGGCCGGTCGGCTGCGACTGCGCGCGGCGCATACCGCGGGACGGCCACCAGCTCGCGTTGCCCAGCAGGGTCATGGCCGAGGGCAGGATCATGATGCGCACGATGAAGGCGTCCAGCAGGACCGCCACGGCGAGGACGAAGCCCATCTGCTTCATCTCGACCAGGTTGAGGAAGACGAAGCTGGCGAAGACGGTGACCATGACGATCGCGGCGCTGGTCACCACGCCCGCCGAGCTGCCGATTCCGTCCAGCACGGCCTTGCGGGTGTCCAGACCGCGCAGCGCCGCCTCCCTGATCCGGCTGACCACGAAGACCTGGTAGTCCATCGACAGTCCGAAGAGGATGACGAACAGGAACAGCGGCACCCGGGACCCGATCGCGCCGGTGGAGTGGAAGTCGAGGATGCTCTGCGCCCACTCGCCCTGGAAGACCACGACCAGCAGACCGAACGCGGCGGCCGCCGAGAGCAGGTTGAGCATGATGCCGATCAGGCCGATGACCACGGAGCGGAAGGTCACCACCGTCACCAGGAACGTCACCAGCAGCAGGAAGCCGACGACGAGCGGGAGCTTGGAGTTCTGGTGGTCGAGGTAGTCGGAGTCGCGGGCGATGTCACCGGTGACGTACGCCTCGGCGCCGGGCACCTTGCCGACCGTGGCGGGAAGGAAGTCGTCGCGGATGTGGGCGAGCGAGTCCAGCGCCTGGGACGAGCTGGGCTTGGACGGCACCGAGAGCATCAGGCTGCTGACCCGGCGGTCACCGGAGGTGCTCAGCTTGAAGTACGTGGCGTCCTTGGCGAACATCGGGTCCGCCTGGGCGCGCCGCCGGAGGTCCTCCAGCGCCTTCACCACCTGCGGCGAGCGGTCCGCGTCGGCGCGCACCACGACCTGGTGCTGGACCAGCATCTCGGGGAAGGCGGCGGTCAGCCGGTCGTAGGTCTGCACCGCGGGGATCTTGCGGGAGAAGGTGTCCTTGCCCAGCACGCTCAGCTTCAGGCCGAGCGCGGGCGACGCCAGGCCCAGCATGATGAGCACCGAGATCAGCAGGGTGATCGCCGGGCGCTGGGTCGCGGGGCGCAGCATGGCGTTCCACACCTTGCTGGTCCCGGCGTGGTCCCGGTTCCGCTTGCCCTCGGCCGCGCGGCGGGCGCTGCGGCGCTCGGCGCGGGCACCGAGCTTGGCCAGCAGGGCGGGCAGCACGGTCAGCGAGCTGGCCATGGCGACCAGCACGACGATGATGGTGCCGGTGGCCAGCGAGGAGAAGATGACGTCGGTGGCGAGGTAGAGGGTCGCGGTCGAGACGATCACCGCGAGGCCGGAGACCACGATGGCCCGACCGGCGGTCGCCGCCGCGAGCTCCACGATGGCCTGTGAGCCGAGCTTGCCTCCCGCACGGGCCCGCTCCTCGCGGTCCCGCTTGAGGTAGAAGAGCGAGTAGTCGACGCCGACGGCCATACCGATCAGCAGGATGATGTTGTTGCCGACGCCCGCGTCCGGCAGGACGTGCGAGGCCAGGGCGGACAGGCCCATCGCGGCGGCGATCGAGGAGAGCGCCAGCAGGACCGGGACGCCGGCCGCGATCACCGAGCCGAAGGCGATCATCAGGGTGATGACGGTGACCGGCAGGGTGAGCATCTCGGAGAACGCGAGGTCGTCACCGCGCTGCGCGTCGAGGCCCTTGCTCATCGAGGGGCCGCCGGTCTCCTGGACCCGTACGTCGGGGTGGCTCTTCTGCGCCGCCGCGGTCTGTGCGACCAGCGGGTCGACGTGCTTGCGCGCGGCGAGCTCCTCGCCCTTCATGACCACCTGGACCATGAGGACCTTGCCGTTCTTGGAGAGAACGGGCTTCTCGACCCTGTCCACCTCCGGCAGCTTCTGCATCCGCGCGGTGACGTCGGCGGCGGCCGCCCGGGCCGCGGAGACGTCCAGCGTGCCCGAGGCCGAGTCGATGACGATCTGCTCGACCGGCCGGCGCTGAAGGCCACCCTCGGCGGCCATCGCCTCGGCCTGTCCGGCCTTGCCGACCCGGTAGTCCTCGGTCGTGGCGCTGTGCGTGCCCGCGACGGCGGACGCGGCGAGGCACAGCACGACGAAGAGGAACCACCCGACGATGGCACGCCAGGGGTGAGCCGCGCTCCAGCTCGCCACCCTCACGGTGACCGACTGCTTCTTCACTGACTCCATCCCCTTACTCACGTCGACCCTGGCTTTTACCTGTCAGCCACACATTACAGGTGAATGATGACGCGTCAATCGCTCTCCGAGAACAAACCCGCTGGCATGTACGGCAGTTGGGCGACATCCGGCCACTCGGCCAGGGACCCCGCCCCCTCGGAATCGGGGGCGGGGTCCGCCGTCGTGCACCTACGGGCAGCTCGACCGACTGCCGGTCACCTGCCGCGCAGTTCGACGCGGATCAGCGCCGCAGCCCGGTCCAGGGCCTCGGTGACCGCCGCCCGGCTCTCGCCGACGGCGACGACATGGCCGATCCGGCCATACGCATCGGTGGGCGGGGCAACGGGGCGGCCCTCGGCCGCGGTGACCACCACCCGCTCCACCCCGGCCACGGCCCGGGCCTCCTCCAATCCGGTGACGCCCTTCAGCACCCCCGCCTCGGTCGGCAGGATGAACTGGATGCCGGCGTGGCGGGCGAAGCCGTCGGGCAGTACCGGGGCGGCCCCGCTGGCGTAGCCCACCTGGGCGGTGAGCAGGTCGACGCCGGTGGCGAGGCGGTAGAGCTCGGGGATCAGCCCGCCCGCGAGCCGCGGGTTGATCTCGACGACGGCGCTGCCGGACGCGGTGCGCTTGACCTCGGTGTGGCTCGGGCCGCGGCCCAGGCCGGTCGCGGTCAGCGCGGCCGAGACCGCCTCGGTCATCTCCCGCGCCACCTCGGCCGGCAGGTCGGCCGGCACGATGTGCCGGGACTCGACGAAGTGCGGCGCACCGGTCACCGTCTTCTCGGTGATGCCGATCAGCCGGTGCCGGCCGTCCACCCCGAACATCTCCACGCTGTACTCGGGCGCGTCCAGATACTGCTCGACCAGCGCCCGACCCGCCGTGGCCTGCCCGCGGCCGTTGGTCCGTACGGCCACGATCTCCTCGGTCAGCGCGGCGGCCTGCTCCGCGGTGTCGCAGCGGCGCACCCGCGTCGAGCCGGAGTCGTCGACCGGCTTGACCACGCAGGGCGTGCCGATCCGGGCGGCCGCGGCGGCGGCCGACGGCCCGTCCGCCACCACCTCGAACGCCGGCTGGCCGATCCCGGCCCGCAAAAGGGTGCGGCGCAGCTCTCCCTTGTTCCGGCAGCCGGCTATCGCCTCCGCGCGCTCCGCGGGCAGCCCGACCGCGGTGGCCAGCGCGGCCGCCGCCACCAGGTAGAACTCGCTGGTGGTGGACACCCCGGCGATGCACCCGGGCTCGAACGCCTTGGTCACCGCGCGGACCAGCGCATCGGTGTCGTTGGTGTCGCAGTCCACGACCGTGGCGCCGGTCTCCGCCAGCCCGGCGTACCGGGTGGAGTCACCGGTCGCCAGCACCGGCTCGTAGCCGGCCTCCGCCGCGATCCGCAGCGCCAGCATGCCGGTGCCGGTGGTGTTGGACTCGACGAAGACGAACGCCGGGCGCGGGGCGTCGGCGCGGTTGCGGCGGAACGACCAGCTGTGCACCTCCGTGCCGTCGAGCACCTGACGCGGCACGGTGGCCGACGGCAGCCGTTCCAGGTCCTGTTCGGCCCAGTGCGCGCCGCTGTGCACGGTGTCCGCATAGCGGTCACCGCGGTCCGGGAAGATGCCGACGACGGTCGTGCCCGGGGTGGCCCGCTCGGCCATGGCGCCCAGCACCCGGTACACCGAGCCGGAGGTGTTGCCGGCGAACAGCTTCTCCTCGCGGGCCAGGTCGCGGGTGGCGCCGAACGCCTCCCGGTCGTTGAGCCAGTGCACCTCGTCGATCAGGGCGTGGTCCAGGTTCTTCGGGTGCAGGCTGTTGCCCAGTCCGCTCTGGAGCCGCTTGGGCCGGTCGGGCTGGCCGAACAGCACGCTGCCGACGCAGTCCACCCCCACCACGTACAGCTCCGGCCGGGACTCACGCAGCACCCGCGAGGTGCCGCACAGCGAACCGCCGCTGCCCACCGCACCGACCAGGACGTCCACCGTGTCCAGGTCGGCGAGCAGCTCCTCGGCCAGGTGCCGGTAGGCGGCCGGGTTCTGCGGGTTCTCGTACTGCCGTGGCCAGAACGCGCCCGGGTTCTGGTCCATGATCTCCCGCAGCCGGGTCAGCCTGGCGCCCTGCCAGCCGCGGTCGTCCATCGCGGACACCACGTGCACCTCGCAGCCCAGCGCCTCCAGCTTGGCCAGCGTGATCCGGTCGATCCGGGGGTCGGTGACGATGTGCACCGGGTGGCCGAGGGAGGTGCCCACCAGGGCGACACCGAGGGCCATGGTCCCCGAGGAGCTCTCCACTATGGGGGCGCCCTCGGCCAGCGCGCCGGTGCGGCGGGCGTCGGTGATGATCTGCTTGGCGACCCTGTCCTTCATCGCGAACAGGTTGTTCATCTCCAGTTTGGCGTAGACCGCGACGCCCCGGTCGGCGCCCAGTCGCAGGCGCACCAGCGGCGTATGGCCGATGGCCTCGATCACGTTCTGGCTCAGCATGTGCGCTCTCTCTTCCCGTCCCTGCACCCGGCCGGCCCGGCCCCGTCGTCGAACTCCCGCCGGGGCCGCGGCGCCGGGCGTCACCGGTCGAAGCTCAAGGTCCGATAGACCGTCACGTTGCCGACGAGCTCGGAGCACGCGCTCGCGGCGTCCACCACCCGCTGCGGGTAGGAGGGATCGGCGGTGTCGAGCAGCACCCCCAGGCTCGTCCCGCTGTGGCCGACCACCACGCCGAGCCCGCCGACCTGCCGGCAGACCTCGATCATCGGCTCCAACGTCCGCTTGGGACGCAGCACTTGGTTCATCAGGGCGCTGCGGGTGGCCACCGCGCCCACCTCGGCGAGGTCGGCGGCGGCCACCGCCGTGGTGATCCGCTCCAGCAGCCGGGCGTACTCCGCGCGGTCCGCGGCGGAGAACGGCTTGGGGATGCGGTTGAAGGCGACGGTGTCGATCTCGCCGCCCTCGTCGACGCCCACCACGGTCATCGACGGCAGCGGCCCCAGCCTGGAGTGCAGCGCCACCCGGCGGTGGTAGAACGCCACGATGCCCGGGTACAGGACGCCGTCGGTCGGCTCGATCTCGGCCAGCAGCGTCTCGATCCGCCGGGGCGGCATCGGCTCGCCCAGCGCATTGGCCACCGCGCGCGCCGTCGCCACCAGGTCGGCGGAGGAGCTGGCGAGCCCCTTGCCCTCGGGCAGCGTGCTCTCGATCGTCAGCACCCCGCCCATCGGCGTCGCCGACGACTGCGTGATCATCCTGGCGAGCCGGAGCGCCTTGTGCTTGTGCGCCGGGTGCACCGTCAACGCGTCGGCGCCGGGCGTGCCGTGGAAGGTCACCCGGGCCCAGCGGGCGATCGGCAGGGTGACCAGGAAGTCGCTGTTCTCCTCCGGCAGCACGCCCTGGAGCAGCTCGCCGAACGTGCCGGACGCGGTGCTCATCCCGGTCACCGCCGCGTACGGGGCCGCGCCGCGCCCCAGGACGTCCTGCACCGCCCCGTCGGGGACCGTCGCCACTACTGCCGCCCCTCCGGTCCGGCGAGCAGCCGGTCGAGGCCGGCGGCCGCCTCCTCGATGCCGGCGCGCCGGTCGCGCCAGCGCTCCGCCAGCGCGTCGAACGCGGCCTCCTGATCGGTGAGCAGGGACCGTACCGCGTCCGGACTGGCCGAGCCGTCCGAGCGCTTGGCCGCGAGCCCGCCCGACACGCTCATCGCCTCGGTCAGCAGCCCGGCGGCGTCGTCGGCCCGGTGGCCCTCGTCGGCCAGCAGGGCGTCCAGCAGCGGGCCGTCCGGCTCCGCGGGCGGCAGTCCGCGCTCGACGGCCCGCACGATGTAGCGCCCGGCGACGACCTGGGCGGTGCGCCAGGGCACGGCCGCCCGCAGCGTCAGCAGGTTGGCGAGGGTGAACCCGCCCAGGTACTCGCGCTCGCAGGCCTCCCGCATCCGGTCCGCCCGGAACTCCAGGTTCGTGAGCACCGCACCGAACAGCCGCAGCACCGACCCGAAGGCGTCGAAGGCGGCGGGCACCCCCGCGTTCGCCTCCTTGGACACCTCGACGGAGTTGCTGTACGGGGTGTTCCGCTGGCCGGTGGCGATGTCGGTGTAGGCCGCGCTCAGATGCGCCGTACGGGCCCGGATGCGCTCCAGCACCGGGTAGTTCTTCTTCTGCGGCATCGCCGAGGAGATGCCCGACCAGTGGTCCGGCAGGTCGATGAAGCCGTACCCGGCGCTGCCCCAGGTCATCAGGTCGGTGACGAACCGGCTCAGCGCCACGCCCAGCAGCGAGAACTCCGCGCAGGCCTCCAGCGCCCAGTCGCGCTGCGCCACCGCCCGCAGGGCGTGCGTGCGGACCTCGGTGAAGCCCAGCAGCCGGGCCATCCGCTCCCGGTCCCAGGGCAGTTCCTGGCCCGCCATGGCACCCGCGCCCATCGGCGAGGCGCTGGCGGTCCGGTACACCGCGTCCAACCGTTCCAGGGTGTGCAACACCTGGTCGCACAGCCCGGCGAAGTAGAAGCCCGGACTGATCACCTGGGCCGGCTGCATATGGGTGTAGCCGGGCATCGCCAGTCCGACGCCGCGGCCGGCCAGCCGGTGCGCGGTACGGCCGAACGCCAGCAGCGCCTCGGCGCTCTCCAGCAGCCGGCCGCGGCCGTACATCAGCTGGGCGGTGGCCTGGAGGTCGTTGCGGCTGCGGTCGACGTGCCAGGCGGGCGGCACCTCGGCCAGCCGGCGGGAGACGTAGCGCTCCAGGGTGAAGGCGATGTCGCTCATGCTCTCCCCGGCCTCCCGCGCGATGGCCTCGGGGGTGACCTGGTCGAGCAGTGCGGCGACGGCGCCGACCTGGGCGGCGTCCAGCAGCCCGAGCCGCCGGTACTCCAGCAGCAGCACCTTCTCCAGCTGGACGTACCCGGGCAGCAGGGCGTCGATCTCGAAGCGGAGCTGCGGTTCGAGCACCTCGGCGCGCAGCAGGGCGTCCGGGCCGGACGCGATCCGCCCGGTCAGCCCGCCCGGTCCGCCGGCACGGGGCGCCGTCACATCGTCGTTGGGCATGCGTTCCTCACGGGGGCGAAGGGGTCTCACGGAGACGAGGGGGCGGGTCGGGACGGTGCCGGGGCCGGGGCGGGGTGGGAGAGCGCCGGGGCCGGGGCGGGGTGGGTGAGAGCAGCCAGCACCACGTCCTTGGCGTCGGCCGCTCGGGTTCGTAGGAAGTGGGGCCCACCGGCGTCGAGTTGACGGTACGTCACATCCTCGGAGAGGGACTGCCAGTCCTCCCGTCCGCGGTCCTCGGCGGCCGGCGGGGCGCCGGGGCCGTCCGCGGCCACGACCAGGTCGATGCCCGCCGTGACCCGGTGGTCGGCCGGGCGCTGCCGGGCGGCCAGCAGGAAGCGACCCGCGGAGCGCACGTCGTGCCGGTAGGCGGGGCCCAGCAGCCGGGCCCGCTCGGGCTTGAGCCCGTCGAACTCCACGTACGCACCCTCGCGGAGCAGGGTCGCGGTGACCTCCTGGTCGCTCATCGCCGCGACCCGGTCCATCCGCTCCGGCAGCCCGGCCAGCCAGCCCGGCCCGGCGCCGCCGACGACGACCCGGCGGGGGGCGCAGGGGCCGTCCTGGAGCAGCCGGGCCAGCGCCAGCGCGGGCGCCGCGCCCTCCCCCTGGCCCCACAGCAGGAGCGGCACGGCGGGCAGCCGGCGCAGCTCGTGCTCCACCCGCCGGGCCGCCTCCGCCACGTCCACCAGGTCCTGCGGGCCGGGTACGAAGTCGTGTCCGGGCAGTTCCACGCCGTACACCTCGATGCCGCCGGGAGCCAGCTCCCGGGCGAGGGCGAGGAAGTTGACGGCGTTCCCGCCGGCGCCGGGGAAGCAGACCAGCCGGCCCACGGGCACGGCGCGGTCCGGGGGCGCACCCGTCAGCGGCCGGAGCAGCGCGGCCTCGGAACCGCTGCGTGCGGCGGCGCCCCCGACGTGGTGCCCCGCGTCGGTTGCGGCGTCGACCCCGGCATCGATCGCGGCGTCGATTGCGGCCGCCAGGTCGGCCAGTACCGGGTGGGCGACGATCTGGGCCAGCGAGACCAGCCGGTCGAGTTTGACCACGAGCCAGGTCGCGGAGAGCGATGTGCCGCCGAGCGTGAAGAAGTCGTCGGCCCGGCCGATGCACTGGAGCGGCGCGTTCAGGGCCTCGGCCCAGGCCATCGCCAGGCGCTGTTCGGTGGGGGTGGTGGGGGCGGTGCCGGTGACGTCGGCGTGCCCGAGCGTCCCGGCCAGCTCGGTGAGCGCCTTCCGGTCCACCTTGCCGTTCTCGCTGACCGGCAGCGCGTCCAGCCAGTGGCAGTACGCGGGGATCATGTAGTCCGGCAGATGGCCGGCGAGGACGTCCCGGATGCGGCCGGCGTCCGGGCGGCCGGTGCCGATGAGGAAGGCGACCAGCACCTTGTGCCGGTCGTTGCCGGCCGAGGCCACGACCACCGCGTCCTTCACCCCGTCGACGTCCAGCAGCCGGTTCTCGACCTCACCGGTCTCGATGCGGAATCCGCGGATCTTGACCTGTTGGTCGCGGCGGCCCAGGAACTGCAACCGGCCCTCGGGCAGCCAGCGACCGAAGTCACCGGTCCGGTACATCCGTTGGCCCGGCCGGAACGGGTCGGGCACGAAGGCCGCCCGGGTGCGTACCGGGTCGTTGACATAGCCGCGGCCGACCGCGACGCCGGAGAAGACGATCTCCCCGGTGGCCCCGAGCGGCGCCAGCCCGCCCTGCTCGTCGAGCACGTAGCCGCGCACATTGCGGCGCATCCGTCCGAGGGTGACGAACCCGCGGTCCGGTACCCGGTCGAGGGCCTCGTGCATGGTGTCGTCGGAGACCTCGGTCGCGCCGTAGGCGTTGACCAGCCGGATGTCCGGTTGGCAGGCGAACCACCGCCGCACCAGGTCCAGTTTGAGCTCCTCGCCGGTCACCGAGACCGCGCGCAGCCCGCCGAGGTCGCGGGGGCGCCGCTCCAGGGCGGTGATCAGCGCGTCGAAGTAGGACGGGACGAGCTGGACGACCGTCGCCCGCGCGGCGGTGAGCTCCGTGACGAACCGGTCCACGTCCAGGAGCACGTCGGTGTCCACGATACGGGCGCTGCCGCCGGTCAGCAGCGGGGCGATGAGCTGCCACAGCGAGATGTCCAGGGACTGCGCGGCGGTCTGCGCCACCACCTCGCCGGGCCCGAGGTCCAGGTCGGCCACCTTCATCAGCAGGTGGTTGAGCAGCCCCGCGTGCTCGCACATCACGCCCTTGGGCGTGCCGGTGGAGCCCGAGGTGAAGTAGATGTAGGCGAGCCGGCCGGGCGCCGGGGCCCGGCCGGGGTTGCCGGTGGGATCCGCGTCGTCGGGCCGGCCTCCGTGCCCGGCGACGACGTCGCCGTCAGCTGTGTCATTGGTGTCATCTGTGTCATTGGTGTCATCGGTGCACAGCGCGGCGGCGTCCAGCAGTCGGCGCGCGCCCGCGCCGCCCGCCGCGGTGCGGGCACCCTCGCCGGCGCCCAGCACGAACCGGCATCCGGCGCCGTCGAGCTGTGCGGCGATCCGGGCGGCCGGGAAGTCCGGCTGCACCGGCAGGTAGCAGCCGCCGGCCTTGAGCACGCCGAGCGTGGCCGCCGCCCACTCCAGGCCGCGCTCCATCACGACGGCCACCACGTCCTCGTCGTCGAGCCCGTCCGCCAGCAGCGCGTGCGCGATCCGGTTGGCCCGGGCGTTCAGCCGTCCGTACGTCCACGACCGGCCGCGGTGCGAGACCGCGACCGCGTCCGGGTTGTGCCGGACCTGTTCCTCGAACCGCTCGACGAACAGCCTCCCGTCGAAGGGCTCCGCCGGGCCCGCCAACCCGTAGACCTGGAAGTGCCGTTCGTCCTCGGCGAGCAGGCTCCGCTCGCCCGCCGGGGCGTCCGGGTGCGCGGCCAGCAGCTCCAGGGCCCGGCCGTGGTAGCCGACGATCCGGGTCAGCTGCTCGTCGGTCATGACGTCCGTACGCGACCGGGCGCGCACCGTCACACGGCCGGCGTGCACGGTGATCCGCACCCACAAAGGCGGGGTCGCCTCCGGGACTTCGGGCGGTTCGGCGGCGGACAGGTCCAGTACGGATTCGTGCTGCGGCCGGTCGGCCGGGCCCGGTTCGTCGAGGCGTCGGATACCCTGCGCGGCCTGTCCGACGAGCTCGCGCCAGCTGGTGCGCAGCACCCCGGTCGCGCCCACCGGGTGCGGTGTGCGCGGGTCGCCACCGGCGGGCACGTACCCGCTGACCGGCGCCTGCCGGGAGGTGAGCGCCGCGACCACCCGGAGGTGGGCGGCGAGCAGCACGGCGTCCAGCGGGGCTGGATCCAGCGGGGCGGCGTCCAGCGGGGCGGCGCCGGCCTCGGCGACCGCGATCAGGCGGGCGGCCGTTCCCGCGTGGAGGGCGAGTTCGGCGGCCACCACCGCGGGCGCACCGGTCTCGGGTGCGGTCCATCGTGGGATGCGGACGGCCGCACCCGCCCCGCCGTCCCCCGAAGCGCGCTCGCCCGCCGTTCCGGCCGCGACGGAGCGGCCCAAATTCTTCGACACGTGATCGCCAACCTACGGAGGAATGTACAGAGGACTGTGCTGTCCGGCGTCGCCTGCCCGACCATGCTGTCGAGGGGCACTGACAGGCCGCTGACGTACCGTTACCGGCCGCCGACGCCAGGCCGGCCGCCCTCCGGCGGCGGTCGCTGTGGGCCCCTCGGCTGGCTGGAAACCTCCTTACGCCGTCGCTGTCCGCCGCCCTAGCGTTGACTCCGTGACCAGATTCGAAATCTGGTCACGGAGTCAGGGGGGAACGGGGCAGTGGAACGGGTGGAACGGGCCGAACGGGCCGAACGGGCCGAGCGCATCCTTGAGGCGGCAGCCGAGCTGCTGCTCGCCTGGGGCTACCGGCGGGTGACGATCGACGAGATCGCCCGCCGCGCCAAGGTGGGCAAGGGGACGGTCTACCTGCACTGGAAGACCAAGGACGCGCTGTTCCTCGCCGTCCTCGTCAAGGAGCAGATCCACAGCCAGCAGCGCCAGTTGACGCAGATGCGTCACGACCCGCTGGAGGTTCTGCCCAGCCGGCGGGCCGGCAGCCTGTTCCGCGAGTTCCTGCACCGACCGGTGCTCCGCGCCCTGTACACCGACGACTCCGACCTGCTCGGCCGCCTCAACGACATCGCGAAGAAGGAGTTCGCGCAGCTGATCGCCGAGACCGACCGGATGCTGGGCCGCCACCTCCAAGTACTCCGCGAACACGGCCTGGTACGCGACGACGCCGACGTCCACCACCAGCGGTACTCCCTGATGGCCACCGTCTCCGGCTTCTTCAGCACCGAGGCGCTGCTCGCGGACCGGGCCCCGGACACCCCGGAGGTACGGGCCGACATCCTCACCTGGACGGTCCGCAGCGCACTGGAGACACCGGACCCCGATTCCGTACGCGCCGTCGCGGCGGCCGCGGCCGCACCCGAAGTCATCGCCCTCTACGAGCACTTGGCAGAGCTCAGCGCGCAGGAGATGCACCGCCAGCTCCGCAGCTGAGGGCCGTCCTGAGAGCCGTCCTGAGAGCCGTCCTGAGGGCGGCCCGCGACTCTCCACCCACTCCCAACCGGAGGAGAACGCACGATGTCGGCAGTACCCCGCTCTCCATTCACCGAGCACGTCGGGAAACACCCGGGCGAGCCGAACGTGATGGACCCGACGCTGATCAACGACCCGTTCACCGGCTACGGCGCGCTCCGCGAACAGGGCCCGGTCGTCCGCGGGCGGTTCGTCGACGACTCGCCCATGTGGTTCGTGACCCGCTTCGAGGAGGTCCGCCAGGTCCTGCGCGACCAGCGGTTCCTGAACGACCCGGTGTCGCCGGTCCTGGACCGCGCGCCCGAGGACTCCCCGACGGCCCGGCTGCTGGAGACGATGGGCCTCCCCGAGCACCTCCGCCCCTACCTCGCCGGGTCGATCCTCAACAATGACGCGCCCGACCACACCCGGCTGCGGCGCCTGGTCTCCCGTGCCTTCACCGCACGGAAGATCACCAACCTGCGGCCGCGCGTCGAGGAGATCGCCGACCAACTGCTGGACCGACTCCCCGAGCACGCCGAGGACGGCGTCGTCGACCTGATCCAGCACTTCGCCTACCCGCTGCCGATCACGGTCATCTGCGAACTGGTCGGCATCCCCGAGGAGGACCGCCCGCAGTGGCGGAAGTGGGGCTCCGACCTCATCTCCCTGCAACCGGACCGGCTCGGCACCACGTTCCCCGCCATGATCGACCACATCCACGAGCTGATCCGCGAGCGACGCCGCGCCCTCACCGACGACCTGCTCAGCGAGCTGATCCGGACCCATGACGACGACGGCAGCCGGCTCAGCGACGTCGAGATGGTCACCATGGTCCTCACGGTCGTCCTGGCCGGCCACGAGACCACCGCCCACCTCATAGGCAACGGCACCCTGGCCCTGCTCACCCACCCCGACCAGTTGCGCCTGCTCAAGGACGACCCGGCCCTGTTGCCGCGCGCCGTCCACGAGTTGATGCGCTGGTGCGGACCGGTACACATGACCCAGCTGCGCTACGCCGCCGAGGACGTCGAGATCTCCGGCACCAAGATCAGCAAGGGTGACGCCGTCCAACTCATCCTGGTCTCGGCGAACTTCGACCCCCGCCACTACACCGACCCGGAGCGGCTCGACCTGACCCGGCACCCCGCGGGCCACGCCGAGAACCACGTGGGCTTCGGCCACGGGGCGCACTACTGCCTCGGCGCCACCCTCGCCAAGCAGGAGGGCGAGGTCGCCCTCGGCAGACTGCTCGCCCACTACCCGGACGTCTCACTGGGCATCGCACCCGACCGCCTGGAACGCACCCCGGTGCCGGGCTCCTGGCGACTGACGTCCCTGCCGGTCCGCCTGCGCTGAGGGACGCACCGACAGCTGCACCGACAGCTGCACCGACAACTGCACCGGCTGCCGAACCGACAGCCGGTGCACGGCGGTTCGCCCGCCTACTGCCTACTGCTGGTCGACCGACGCCCGCCAGACGATCGGTGTCGAGCCCTCACCGTCACCGGTGAAGAGCACGGCGGCCGGCGGGTCGCCCTTGGGCAGCAGGTGGACGGAGCACTCGGTCACCACACCGTTCGGCTTCACCATCTTGTCGGGGACGGCTTCGGGGCACTTGGCCACGCCGGGCCCGCCGATGTCGATGAACGTCATCCGCTGCACGCTCTGGCCGCCCGCGGTCCGCAGCGACACCCCTTCGCTCATGCTGGGCAGCAGGTCGTACTTGCCGCTGTTCCGGTACTGCATCGTCACGTAGTACGGCACCATCTTCTTCTGGTCCGCGTCCAGGTCGAACCGGCTCAGGTCGGCGAGGGAGCCGGTACGCACGCCCTTCGGCGTGATGCGCAGCGAGACGGGGCGGCGCCGGCTGTCCTCGGTGATGCCGTCCGCGGGCACGTCCGGCGCCAGCACGCCCTTCGCGCTGCCGCCGGCGTTGCCGACCGGCCAGATGAGGGTGTCGCCGCCGTCGTCCTTGTAGGAGACGGTCGCCGGCCGCTGGCTCTTGGGGAGCATGAAGATCTGGCAGAGCGCGGCCGTGGCACCGGCGGCCAGCTCCGTCGCGCCGCCCTCGCGGCACTCGGGCGGCAGGCCCGAGTCGGTGGCCAGCGGGTTGGTCCGGAACAGCGAGACCGGCTGGGCGGCCAGCCCGTCCACCCCGTTGACGGAGAAGTTCCGCTCCGGGGACGCCATCTTCACCGTCTTCTTGCCGGTGTTGGTGTAGGAGAAGGTGAGGTAGTACGGCACCATCCCCTTGAGGTCGTCGTCGAGCCGGATGTGCTTGAGGTCGGAGTCCGAACCGCGGGCCAGCCGGGTGGGCGTGATCCGCAACGGGTGCGCCGTGTGGTCGGAGCCCGTCCAGGTGGCCTGGCGCGGGGTGGGCTTCATCGGCAGCGGCTTCGCGGGCGTCACGGCGTCCGACGCCCCGGGGGAGGCCTTGCCGTCGGCGGGTGCGCCCGCACACCCCACGGCCAACAGCAGCAGCGCGCTGAGGCTCGCAGCACCAGCAAGACGTATCGGCACCCGCACGGCATCCCCCGTTGTTCTCCGCCGCGTGGCGCCACGCCATGCGGCGGCTTGCTCTCGTCACTCCCGACCGGCACCGGCACCGGCCCCTGCCCTGGCACCGGCATCGGCACCGGCACCGGCACCGGCACCGGCACCGAGAAACCGCACGCCCGGCGCCCGTCAGACCGCACGCCCAACGCCCGTTGAACCGCACGCCCAACGCCCGTTGAACCGCACGTCCGGCGCCCGTTGAACCGCATGTCCGGCGCCCGTTACCGCCGTCCCGGCCGGTCCGGTGCGCCACATTAGCCGCCCCGGGCCGGACGCGGAGCGGCGGCCCTCAGCGCGGCCGGCTCGCCCGCAGCGAGTACATCAGCGGGATGCGCGGCCGGTCGCCCGGGAAGCGGTAGTAGCCGTCGTCGCCGCGGCTCAGTGCGCCGAACCGCTGGAACATCGTCATGTCGTGCTCGTGCAGGAAGTCGATGCGCAGGCCGGCTCCGGCCAGCGCGGAGACGACCTCGCCGAGCGGGTGCTGCCACTCGACGCTGCGGTTGTTGACTGTCGGCGCGCCGCGGTCGGTGTAGGTGCCGGGCGTTTCGTCCACCCAGGCGTCCCGGCTGAAGTAGTCATGGACGACGCGCGCCCCGCTCTCGTCGTCCAGCGCATCGGTCAGCGGGTGGAACTCGGCGAGGTAGAGGAAGCCGCCCGGGGCGACGAGGGAGGCGGCGGTGTCGGCCCAGCGCTCCAGGTCCGGGAGCCAGTTCAGCGCCCCGATGCCGGTGTAGACGATGTCGTACGCGTCGTCCGGGACGGCCTCGGCGGCGTCGTACACGTCGGCGGCGACGAAGGCCGCGCGGTCCGGGCCGTAGCCGAGCGCGGCGGCCAGCTCGCGGGCGGTCTCGACGGCCGGTTCGGAGAAGTCGAGGCCGACGACGCGGGCGGCGCCGCGGTGCGCCCAGGAGAGGGTGTCCTGGCCGAAGTGGCACTGGAGGTGGAGGAGTGACCGGCCGGTGACGTCGCCGACCTCCGCGACCTCGAAGTCCCGTATCACGTCCCGGGCCCGTCGGAACCCGTCCTGGTCATAGAAGTCGCTGGCGGTGTGGATGGCGACCCGCTCGTCCCACCTCGCGCGGTTGGTCTCCCGCCAGTCGTCGGGGCCGGTGTGTCGTGGCATAGCGCGAAGTTATCCACAGCCTTGTGCTCCTCGCCAACGCATTATGAGCGCCGGGCGCAGAATGGGCCCATGACTGACGAGACGACCACAGCCCCCGACCGCTCCACCGACCCAACTCCTCCGGCGACCGCAGCCGGCGGCTCCTCCGTGACGGCGACGGGCCCGGCCACCCCGATAGCGGGCGCCGGAATGCCCGACTGGGAGAAGCGCTTCCGTGCACCGCGGATCGGGCTGCCGGAGTGGGCCGAGGACGCCCCGGACCGCTCCCTGTTCGTCTCGAACGCCACCGGCACCTTCGAGCTGTATGCCTGGGACCGTGCGACGGGCGGGCAGCGCCAGGTCACGGACCGGCCGAACGGCACGACGGACGGGACCCTGTCCCCGGACGGCGAGTGGATCTGGTGGTTCTCCGACACCGACGGCGACGAGTTCGGTGTCTGGATGCGTCAGCCGTTCGCGGGCGGTGCGGACGAGCCGGCCACCCCCGGGCTCGAACCCTCCTACCCGGGAGGCCTCGCCATCGGCCGGGACGGCACGTCCGTCATCGGCCGCTCCACGGACGAGGACGGTTCGACGATCCATGTCGCCAGGCCAGGGCAGCAGCCGGTGGAGATCTACCGCCACCGCGAATCGGCGGGCGTGGGCGACCTCTCGTACGACGGCTCGCTGATCGCC
Source organism: Streptomyces sp. NPDC048506 (assembly GCF_040651315.1). Taxonomy (NCBI): domain Bacteria; kingdom Bacillati; phylum Actinomycetota; class Actinomycetes; order Kitasatosporales; family Streptomycetaceae; genus Streptomyces; species Streptomyces sp. NPDC048506. The sequence goes on along the minus strand of NZ_JBEZIX010000001.1, from coordinate 214,723 downwards.
CTGGAGCACACCGAGCACGGCGATGCGATGCACTCCGCGATCCGCATCGTCCGCCCCGACGGCTCCACGGTCGCGGAGCTGGACGACACCAAGGGCGGGACGGAGGAGCTGGGCCTGTCGGTGATGGGCTTCGCCCCCGTGGACGGCGACGCCCGGCTGCTGGTGGGCCACCAGCGCCGGGGCCGGTGGGAGCCGATGATCTGGGACCCGCTGACCGGTGTGGAGACGCCGCTGGAGATCGATCTGCCCGGCGACGTGGGCGCCGACTGGTATCCGGACGGCTCGGCCCTGCTGGTGGAGCACGAGTACCAGGCGCGCAGCGAGCTGTGGCGGTACGACCTGGGTGCCGGCGGCCCCGCCCTCACCCGGGTCGACACCCCGGCCGGTACGGTCTCGGGCGCCACGGCGCGGCCCGACGGAACGATCGAGTTCCTGTGGTCGTCGGCCGCCCAGCCCCCCGAGGTGCGCTCGACGAGCGGCCGGGTCGTCCTGGACCCGCCCGGGATGACGGCACCCGGGTCGGTGCCGGTGCGGGACGTCTGGGTGGACGGCCCCGGCGGCCGGATCCACGCGCTGGTCCAGCAGCCCGCCGGCGAAGGCCCCTTCCCCACCGTGTTCGACATACACGGCGGCCCGACCTGGCACGACAGCGACGCCTTCGCCTCGTCGCCGGCGGCCTGGGTCGACCACGGCTTCGCGGTCGTCCGCGTCAACTACCGCGGCTCGACCGGCTATGGCCGGGCCTGGACGGACGCGCTCAAGCACCGCGTCGGCCTGATCGAGCTGGAGGACATCGCCGCGGTGCGTGAGTGGGCGGTCGAGTCCGGTCTCGCGGATGCCGAACGGCTGGTGCTGGCGGGCGGTTCCTGGGGTGGCTACCTGACCCTGCTGGGGCTCGGTACGCAGCCGGACGCCTGGGCGGTGGGCCTGGCCGCGGTCCCGGTCGCGGACTACGTCACGGCGTACAACGACGAGATGGAAGCCCTCAAGGCGATGGACCGCACCCTGCTCGGCGGCACTCCCGAGGAGGTCCCCGAGCGGTTCGAGGCCTCCTCCCCGCTGACCTACGTGGACGCGGTACGGGCACCGGTCTACATCTCCGCCGGCGTCAACGACCCCCGCTGCCCGATCCGGCAGGTGGAGAACTACGTCAAGCGCCTGGAGGACCGCGCCCACCCCCACGAGGTCTACCGCTACGACGCCGGCCACGGCTCCCTCGTGGTGGAGGAACGCATCAAGCAGCTCCGCCTGGAGCTCGACTTCGCCCGACGCCACGTCACCGGAGGGAGCCGGCAGGACTAGCGGAGCCGCCGAAGCCGGCCGGACCCCCGCCCCCATGTGCCACGCCAGGCCCTCCGCCCGCCGTAGGAGTCGTCACACCGCGCCATGGTGGGCGAGGGCCGCGTGCGGGTCCGTGCCGTCGCTGGTGTGGTCGGTGTGGACGGTCGCGGCGGCGAGCCGCGGGACGGCGTGGATGAGGGCGTGCTCGGCGGCGACGGCGAGCGCATGGGCCTGCACCACGGTCAGTTCCGCGTCGACCACGATGTCGGCCTCGGCACGCAGGCTGTGGCCGATCCAGCGCATCCGGACCTGCCCGACGCCGCGCACGCCGCGCACCGTGCGCAAGGTGGCCTCGGCGGTGTCGACCAACTGCGGATCGACCGAGTCCATCAACCGTCGGTAGACCTCGCGGGCGGCGTCGCGCAGGACCATGAGGATGGCCGCGGTGATCAGCAGACCGACGAGCGGGTCGGCGAGGCGCCAGCCGAGCGCCACGCCGCCCGCGCCGAGGAGGACGGCGAGGGAGGTGAATCCATCGGTACGGGCGTGCAGCCCGTCGGCGACCAGGGCGGCGGAGCCGATCCTGCGTCCGGTGCGGATGCGGTAGCGGGCCACCCACTCGTTACCGATGAACCCGATCACCGCGGCGATGGCAACGGCCCATAGGTGGCTGACGTCACGGGGGTGCAGCAGGCGGTCAATGGCCTCGTAGGCGGCCAGGAGGGAGGAGACGGCGATGGTCAGCACGATGGCGATACCGGCGAGGTCCTCGGCGCGGCCGTAGCCGTAGGTGTAGCGGCGGTTGGCCGCCCGACGACCGAGGACGAAGGCGATGCCGAGCGGGACGGCGGTCAGCGCGTCGGCACCGTTGTGGATCGTGTCGCCGAGCAGCGCCACGGACCCGGACAGCACGACGATCACCGCTTGGATCGCCCCGGTCAGCCCGAGGATGCCGAGCGACAACCACAACGTGCGCATCCCGGCCCGGGAGGTCTCCATCGCCGCATCGACCTTGTCCATGGCCTCGTGACTGTGCGGCGTGACCAGATGCCCGACCCGATGCCACAGCCGCACCCACGGACCGCCGCGGTGCCGGTGGTCTCCGTGAGCGTGCAGGTGGTGATCGACGTGCGGCTGGTCGGCGTGCGCGGGGTGGTCGACGTGCACGGGGTGGTCGACATGCACGTGCTGGTCGGCGTGCAGGTGGTGGTCGACGTGCGCATGGCGATCAGCGTGCTCGTGGCGATCGGCGTGCTCGTCGTGACCGGCGTGCTCGTCGTGATCGGCGCGGGGATGGTGGCGGTGCACATGCGGATGGTTGCCTGCCATAAGACCTACCGTGGCACGCCGATCCGATTGCGGCTACAACGGTCGTACGCCCTATGACCAGGTGCGAATCCGTTGCAAGTGGGGGTGGGGAGGGGTGGGGCGGGGGCGGGGGCGGGGGGGAGCCCCCCGGAGGAGCAGCCACTCCACCCCTCGCGCCCCCCGCCCCTCAGCCTTGCCCCGACCCGACCCCGGCTGCCTCACCGTCATCGGAACCTGCCGCGCCGCCGTGCCCCTCGCCCGCCTCCACCGACGCCTCCACCGACGCCTCCGCAGGCGCAACCACGGCCGCAGCCGCCGGCGCCTCCACCGGCGTCTCCGCCCCCTCAGCCACCTTCGCCGTCACCGCCGCCGAAGCCGTGACCGACTCCGACTCCGACTCCGACTCCGTCACCGTCGCCGACGCCGACGCCGACGCCGACGCCGGCAGGATGCCCAGCGCCGCATCCCGGGCGGCCTCGGCTTCGCGGCGGAAGAGGCGGAACCACATGAAGACGACGAAGCCGGCGAAGACGAACCACTCACCGGTGTAGCCGAGGTTCTGGAACGCCTTGAGGTCCAGGCCGCTGCCCTCTACGGCGGCCGGTGGGACGGCGCGCAGCGGAGCCTGGGTGTCGGTGAGGGTGATCCAGCCGTCGTAGACCGGGTACGGCACGATGTTGACCAGTGACGCCGCGCTGATCATGCCGAGCTGGCCCCGCGGCAGCCCGCCGCCCGCCTGCACGCCGTCGGTGCCCTGGTTCTCGGAGGCCTGGAGCGCCCCGGTGACCGTCACCTCGCCCTTGGGCGGGGCGGGCACCTTCGCCGCGTCGGCCGTGACGTCGGCGTCGCCGGGCAGCCAGCCCCGTACGACCGGGAGCGCCTTGCCGTCGTCAGTCCGCAGCAGGTTGAGGACGTAGAAGCCCTGCCGCACACCGTGCGCGTCCTTCAAGGTGCGGCCCGGTACGAGCAGTTGGTGGCCGGTGTCGTAGTGCCCGCGGGCGCTGGCCTGACGGCCGGAGGTGACCTGGTCGACGGGCAGCAGGCTCTCGATGGGCCGGGCCGCCGCGGCCTGGGCCCGATCGGAGCGGTCCATCTGCTGCTGGTGGCTGTCGACCCGGTCCTCGAAGCGGCCCAGCTGCCAGCTGCCCATGAAGACGCAGAAGGGAATCGCCAGTACGGCGAAGACGTTGATCCCCCACCACCGCGGGGTCAGCAGGAACCGGTACACACCATCAACGGTACGGGGCCCGCACGGAGGGACCGCACCGCCCCCTCCACGGCCCGACGCGGCGGCCGGCGCCTGGGCCGACGGCCGTCACTGGGCCGTCAGCGCCTCCGTGTGGTACACGGTTCCGGCACACGCATCGGCGATCTTGGCGTCGGTCGCGGTGGGCGGCCCGGCCTCCGGCGTATGGCTGAGAACGATTCCTCCGGTCGCGGCCCCGCCGTCGCCAGAACCCGTTTCACCGCCCGCCTGGCCGCCGCCGTCACCGGCAGTCGTGGCCCCTGCGTCCGGGGACTGGCCCGGGGTCTTGGACGGGTCGGGCGTCGGCGAGGGCCCGGGGTTGACGCATCCCGTGGGGCCGCCGCCGGCCTCCGGGATCCAGGCGAACTTGACCTCGTACGCCTCTCCGGGCTTGAGGACCAGCTGGTCAGGGGTGGTGGCCGGGTCGGGCAGGCCGGTCGCGTCGTCGCCCGAGGTGTGGTCGACGACATGGATGCGGTCGGGGTTCGTGGCGCCCTGCGCCACCACGCCGATGGTGCCGCCGCCCTCGACGGAGCAGGCCGCACCGGAGGTGTTGACCACCCGGAACGCGCCGTAGACGCGGCCCGAGGAGTCCGCCGGCTGGACCGTGCCGCTGCCCTGTCCGAGCTGGTCGCGGCTGCACACCGGCGAGGTGACGTCCATGGTTTCGTCCGGGGCGGGGGTGCCCGCCCCGGCGCCGTGGCCGGTGCCGTTCTTCGCGGTGCCGGTGTCCTTGCCCGCGGGCTTGCCCCCGCCGGGCTTGGCTGCGCCCGTGCCGGTCGGTCGGGGCCCGGCCTGCTCGGTGCCCTCGCCGTGGGCCCCGTCGGCTCCGTCGTGTGCCTGCTGGCTGCTCGCGGCGTTGGCGGGCCGGTCCGTCGAGCCGTCCGCGAGGTCCGCCACATGGATCATGGCGGGGATGGACGTGCCGCCGAGCAGCAGCGCGGCGGCCGCGCCGACGACGACGTGCCGACGGCGCTGCCGGCGCGCCGGGACCGCGAGGCGCAGCCGCTCCAGCGCGTCCGGTGCGGGTTCGAGGGCGCCCACGCGGTCCTGGAGCAGTCGCCTCAGCTCGTCCTCGCCGCCGAAGCCACCGCCGGTGGGGTGGCTCCGGCCGTGCCGGTCGCCGTCATCCCCGCCGTTGCCGCCGAGAAGGCCGCCCAGGCTGCCGAAGCCGCCGAACGCCACGTCGGCCTGTACGTCCCGATCGTGCACGTCACGGGCTTCGCCATCGCCATCGCCATCGCCGTCGTGCACGGCGATCGGCCGGGTACGGCTGATCCGCGCACGGTCGTCGTCCGCCGTGCCGTCCGGACGGTCCTCCGGGCCCGCCGCCTCCCGTGCCTCGGGCGAGTCCGTCGCGCCCATCGGGCCCGTCGAGCCGAACGTGTCGAGCGGGTCGTACCGGCCGAACCTCTTGCCACTCATGCCGGAGCCTCCATCGCGACGCGGAGCGCCGCGATACCCCGCGACCCGTAGGCCTTGACCGAGCCGAGCGATATGCCCAGCGTCTCGGCCACCTGGGCCTCGGTCATATCGGCGAAGTAGCGGAGCACCAGCACCTCGCGCTGCCGGCGCTGCAACCCTCGCATCGCCTTGATCAGTTGGTCGCGCTCCAGCAGGTCGTACGCGCCCTCCTCGGCGCTCGCCATGTCGGGCATCGGCTTGGAGAGCAGCTTGAGCCCGAGGATGCGGCGGCGCAGCGCGGAGCGCGAGAGGTTGACGACGGTCTGCCGGAGGTAGGCCAGGGTCTTCTCGGGGTCGCGCACGCGCCCGCGCGCGGAGTGCACGCGGATGAAGGCCTCTTGGACGACGTCCTCGCAGGAGGCGGTGTCGTCGAGGAGCAGGGCGGCGAGGCCGAGCAGGGAGCGGTAGTGCGCGCGGTACGTCTCGGTGAGGTGGTCGACTGTGGTGCCCGCTGCCATCGCGTCGTCAGTGTCCCCACGCTGAGAAGGAAGCTGCGCGGGGCGCGTTGTGGGCCAGGGGGCGATCACCGGCATGCCCCCGGCCGCACGGGGCCGCTGCGGGCGCACTGTTGCGCCTGCTGCGCCCGCCGGGGCGATAGTGAATCCGAGTACCTCTGCCACGTCTGTTGGACACGCTTCCCCCTATGAGGGTTGTACGCGCAAGGCACCGCTTTTGACGATGCATCAAATGCCCTCATGCGTACCAGCTCTTCCCGAATGCCCTATTCATCCCGACGCGATCGCCCCTGATACCCGAGGGCTCACCGACCGGCCCGCGGACACCCCGAGCCACCCATGAGGGTGGCCACAAAGACGCCCCCCACCCAACTGCCGGTTGCAGTATGGCGGGGAGCGAATGGTCGAACAGATCGTCAGCCCAGATCAAGAGGTATGGGCCGGCAATTCGCTCACAGGATCTTCACACGTCCCACAAAGTATCTCCCAGCAGGTCGGCCCGCGACGGCCAATCACGCCAAGTCGCAAACCCCATACGCCCAGTGTCCACCCAGGACGCATGCATGAGCCCCACGACCCTCAGGAATCCCCGACACATCGGCCACCCGCTCCACTACAACAGAGACCACCGAAAACGGAAACCGCCGAAAACGGAGACCGCCGAACCGCCCGACCCCATGCGACTCGCCCGACCCCATGCGATGCGCCCGACCCGTCGAATCGTCCGACCCCATTGAATCGTCCGACGTCCCCGACCCCTCCAGCACCCCCGGCCACCGCCCTCGCCGAACGCACCCCCGGCCACCGAACGCGCCGCCCGCAGCGCCCACATCGCCCTCGCCGAACGCACCGCTCGCATCGCCCGCGACAACCACGACGACCGCACCGCCCGCGTCTACCGCCGCAGTTCCGCCGCCACCAACTCGCCGATCTGCGCCGTGTTCAGCGCCGCCCCCTTGCGCAGGTTGTCCCCGCACACGAACAGCTCCAGCGCCCGCGGATCGTCCAGCGAGCGCCGCACCCGCCCGACCCACGTCGGATCGGTCCCGACCACATCGGACGGCGTGGGGAACTCCCCTTCCGCCGGGTCGTCGCACAGCACCACTCCTGGCGCCGCGGCCAGAATCTCGTGTGCGCCGGCGACCGTGACCTCGTTCTCGAACCGTGCGTGCACGGCCAGCGAGTGGGTGGTGAGCACCGGCACCCGCACACAGGTCGCGGTGACCGGCAGGTCCGGCAACCCCAGGATCTTGCGGGTCTCGTGACGGACCTTGAGCTCCTCCGAGGACCAGCCGTCCTCCTGGAGCGAGCCCGCCCAGGGCACGACGTTCAGCGCGATCGGCGCCGGGAACGGCCCCAGCGTGTCCCCGACGGCCCGCCGTACGTCGCCGGGCGTCGTCCCCAGTTCCGTGCCGGAGACCGCGGACAGTTGGGCGCGCAAGGTGTCGATACCGGACTTCCCCGCCCCGGAGACCGCCTGGTACGAGGAGACGACCAGCTCGCTCAGCCCGTACTCGGCGTGCAGCGCGCCCAGGGCGACGATCATCGACGCGGTGGTGCAGTTGGGGTTGGCGATGATGCCGCGCGGACGCACCCGCGCGGTGTGCGCATTGACCTCGGGAACGACCAGCGGCACGTCCGGATCCAGCCGGAACGCGCCGGAGTTGTCCACCACCACCGCGCCCTTGGACACCGCCACCGGTGCCCACTGCGCGGAGACCTCGTCCGGCACGTCGAACATCGCGACGTCGATGCCGTCGAAGGCCTCCTCGCCCAGCGCGACGACCTCGACCTCCGCACCCCGCACGGTCAGCTTGCGGCCGGCCGAGCGGGGCGAGGCGATCAGCCGGATCTCGCCCCAGATGTCGGCACGCTCGGACAGGATGCCGAGCAGCACCGAGCCGACGGCGCCGGTGGCACCGACGACGGCGAGATGCGGCTTGCAAGCCGTACGGGCGTCCGCCCCCGCGGTGTCAGCGAGGGACGGACGGCCCGCCTCGGCCGGGATCATCGTCCGGTGCCGCCATAGACCACGGCTTCGTCGCTCTCCGAATCGAGACCGAAGGCGGTGTGCACGGCGCGCACCGCCTCGTTGACGTCATCGGCCCGGGTCACGACCGAGATGCGGATCTCGGAGGTCGAGATGAGCTCGATGTTCACGCCGGCGTTGGACAGCGCCTCGAAGAACGTCGCGGTGACGCCCGGGTTGGTCTTCATCCCCGCGCCGACCAGCGAGATCTTGGCGATCTGGTCGTCGTAGCGCAGCGAGTCGAAGCCGACCTTGGTGCGGGTCTTCTCCAGAGCCGCGACGGCCTTGCGGCCCTCGGTCTTCGGCAGCGTGAAGGAGATGTCGGTCAGCCCGGTCGACGCGGCGGAGACGTTCTGCACGACCATGTCGATGTTGACGTCGGAGTCCGCGATCGCCCGGAAGATGAGCGCGGCCTCACCCGGCTTGTCCGGGACACCGACGACCGTGACCTTCGCCTCGGAGGTGTCGTGTGCGACGCCCGAGATGATTGCCTGCTCCATCGGCTGGTCCCCTTGCGGTTCGTTGCTGACCCAGGTGCCCTGCAAGCCCGAGAAGGACGAGCGGACGTGGATCGGGATGTTGTAACGGCGTGCGTACTCGACGCAACGGTGCAGCAGCACCTTGGAGCCGGAGCTGGCGAGCTCCAGCATGTCCTCGAAGGAGATCCAGTCGATCTTCCGGGCCTTCTTCACGACCCGCGGGTCGGCGGTGAAGACACCGTCCACATCGGTGTAGATCTCGCAGACGTCGGCGTTCAGGGCGGCGGCGAGCGCCACGGCGGTGGTGTCCGAGCCACCGCGCCCGAGCGTCGTGATGTCCTTCTTGTCCTGGGACACGCCCTGGAAGCCGGCGACGATGGCGATGTTGCCGTCGTCGATGGAGGCCTTGATACGGCCCGGCGTGACATCGATGATCCGTGCCTTGTTGTGCACGGAGTCGGTGATGACACCGGCCTGGCTACCGGTGAAGGACTGCGCCTCGTGACCGAGGTTTTTGATCGCCATGGCCAGCAGGGCCATGGAGATCCGCTCTCCGGCGGTCAGCAGCATGTCGAACTCGCGCCCCGACGGGATCGGGGACACTTCCTGCGCGAGATCGATCAGCTCGTCCGTCGTGTCGCCCATCGCCGAGACCACCACGACAACCTGGTTGCCGTTCTTCTTGGCCTCGACGACTCGCTTGGCAACGCGCTTGATGCCCTCGGCATCCGCAACGGATGAGCCGCCGTACTTCTGCACGACAAGGCCCACGTGCGCTCCTCGCAACTGTCTCTTCGGGAGTTTCCTCCCGGACCCCCGGACATGGGGGTACTGCGGTCGGCTCAGTCTAACGAGCGAGCGGATTCCGCCCGTCCGATACCACATGGTGAGATGCGTTCCTGAGACGCGCAGCCCACTGTGTGGTCATGTCCGGCTCGGCGGTTCCGCATGGCGCACCGTCGCGCCCGCTCGGCCAGCACATGCCCGCTCAGGGCCGGTACACACGGAAACGTAACCCAGGTCACAGACTTCCGGGCTCAGGTGCTGCGCAGCCCCAGCGGCCCGGCGATCTCCGCCGCCATGACCTTCCCGGCCTCCTCCGCGAGCCGGTCCTCGTCACCGTCGCCGTCGAGTCCACTGTCGGTGTCCAGGCCGTCCAGCGCGTCCAGCGGCTGGTCGAGGCGGACGTGGGCGACCAGCGACTGGAGCGCGCGCAGGGCTGCCGAGGCGGTCGGGCCCCAGTTGGAGAGGTAGGAGAACTGCCACCACCACAGGGCCTCGACGACCCGGCCCGCCCGGTAGTGCGCCAGGCCGTGGCGCAGGTCGGTGATGATGTCGGCCAGGTCGTCGGAGATCCGGCAGGCGACCGGCTCGCTACGCGGCACGTACGGGTCGAAGACCTCGGAGTAGATGTCCACCGGGTCGAGCAGGACGGCGAAGCGCTCGCGCAGCTCGTCCACGTCCGGCTCCGGGCCGGTGTCCGGCTCGTACCGCTCGTCGGGAACGATGTCCTCGTGGGCGCCCAGTCGGCCACCGGTGAGCAGCAGCTGGGAGACCTCCAGCAGCAGGAAGGGCACCGCGCTGTCCGGCTCGTCGCCCTTGGCGACCTCCGTGACGGCGACGATGAAGCTCTCGATCGAGTCGGAAATCGAAACGGCGAAGTCGTCCGGGTCCTGTGTCGCGTTGTGCAGCGTGGCGTCAGACATCGAGAAGTCTCCTCCCTTCGAAGGCCCGCCCGAGCGTGACCTCGTCGGCATACTCCAGATCGCCTCCGACCGGCAGTCCGCTCGCCAGTCGTGTCACTCTCAGGCCCATGGGTTTGATCATGCGGGCCAGGTACGTGGCCGTGGCCTCGCCCTCCAGATTCGGGTCGGTGGCCAGGATCAGCTCGGTGACCGTGCCGTCCGCGAGCCTGGCCAGCAGTTCCCGTATCCGCAGGTCGTCGGGGCCCACGCCCTCGATCGGGCTGATCGCCCCACCGAGGACGTGGTAGCGACCGCGGAACTCTCGGGTCCGCTCGATCGCCACGACGTCTTTGGGCTCTTCCACGACGCAGATGACCGCCGGATCACGCCGCGGGTCCAGACAGACCCGGCACTGCTCCTCCTGCGCCACATTGCCGCAGACGTTGCAGAACCGGACCTTCGCCTTGACCTCCATCAGCGCGTTCGCAAGCCGGCGGACATCGGTCGGCTCCGCCTGAAGGATGTGGAAGGCGATCCGCTGCGCGCTCTTGGGACCGACGCCGGGCAGTCTGCCCAACTCGTCGATCAGGTCCTGGACCACGCCTTCATACACGGAACGTCTTCTCTCTCTTCTGGCGTGCTGCGTACGCTAGTTGGCTACTCCTCAGAAGGGGAGACCGGGGATGCCACCGCCACCCAGACCCTGGGCGAGCGGACCGAGCTTCTGCTGCTGCAACTGCTGGGCGCTGGCGTTGGCGTCCCGGACCGCCGCCAGGACGAGGTCCGCAAGGGTCTCCGCCGTCTCCTCGGCGGATTCGACGTCCACCGCCTTGGGGTCGATGACCAGTCCCTTGAGCTCGCCGGCACCGGTCACCGTCGCCTTGACCAGACCGCCGCCCGCGGAGCCCTCCACGGGCGTCTCCGCCAGCTCCTGCTGGGCGGCCGCGAGGTCCTGCTGCATCTTCTGGGCCTGCTGGAGCAGCTGCTGCATATTGGGCTGACCACCGGGGATCACGACGGGACTCCTGCCGTACGACAACGATTGGTGCGGTAGCCCGAGCCTACGTGTTTCACGGGCCCAGCGCCCTACGCCGTAGGGAGGAGCACGGGTGTACGCCTGATGTACACCGCGTACCGGTCGGCCCCGGAGCATGGGTCCCCCACCGGCATCCCTGCACCGTCGCTAACCGCAACCGCTACGCAGCACCACGTATCCGCCCGCTCACCGGCACACGCCCACCCGCCGCCGAAGCACGCCCACTCCTCCACGCACGAGCGCGCACCAGCGCACGCCCACGGTCACTCATTGTTGAACTCCTCCACCACCGTCGCGCCCAGCTCCCGGACGATCAGCTCATGGCCGCTGAGCGCCGAGTCGACGAGATCGGGGTCGTCCTCCGCCGGCATGTCGTACTCGATCGACATCGGCGGCGGCTCGGGCGGGGTGTACGAGGGCTCCGGCGAGGGGGCAGCCTGCCCGCCGCCCGCCGATGCCGACGGCGCGACCGCCTCCCGCGCCATCCGGGCGCCCTGGCTGCCACCACCACCGGCTCCGCCGCCGCCCTGCCCGTACGGCCCGCCGGCCTGCGGGGACCCTGCCGGGCCGCCCTGCGGAGCCGGCGACTGCGGAGCGGACTGCTGCGGTGCGGCAGGCGCCCCGCCGCCGAAACCACCGCCGCCGCCGAACCCGCCACCGCCGCTACGGGGGGCGCCCCCGGCCGGCGGGTTGGCGCCGCCCGACGGATCGACGATCGCCTCGACCCGCCACTGCACCTGGAAGCGCTCCGCGAGCACGTCCTTCAGGACGTCCTCGCTCCCGCCGTTGGCGAAGCTGTCACGGGCACCGGCATTGGGGAAACCGATCTGTAGCGTCGTGCCGTCGAAGCCGGAGACCTGGGCGTTCTGGCTCAGCAGGATCCAGGTGAAGCGCCGGCGGTCCTTCACCGCCTCCAGGATCTCCGGCCACATCTGCCGCACCTGAGCCGCGCCCTGCGCCGCCCCGGGAGCCACCCCGGCCTGCGCCGGCTGCTGCTGTACCGGCGCGGGACCACCGGCCGCCGGCCCGCCCTGCGCCGGCTGCGGTACGGACGCACCGCCCTGCTGCCCCGGACCGCCCTGCCCGGGCGCCACGGCCGTCGGCCAGCCACCGGGCTGCCGGGCCCCGCCCCCGTTGCCACCACCGGCACCGTTTCCGCGGCCGGCACCACCGGGCCACGCCCCGGGCCGCGCCGCCGCGGCCTCACCTGCCGGAGCCGGAGCCCCCGGAGCCGGAGCCCCCGGAGCCGAATCACCAGGAGCCGGCGCAGCGGCAGCCGGGGCGACCGGCCCCTCCGCGCCAGCACCACCAACACCGCCGGCACCCCCCACCGGCCCGACGGCCCCGGCGGACGCCCCGACACCACTCGCAGAAGCCGCAGGAGCCACACCACCCGCAGCACCCGCACCGCTCGCACTCCCCGCGGCCCCGGCCCCGCGCACCGCGGCCCGCGCGGCCGCCGGCCCGGACGGCCCCGCGGCCGGCATCGGCGGATGCGCCTCCGGCCCCGGCACATACCCGGCCGCAGGCCCACCACCGGCCTCCGCGGGCGCCACACCCGGCGCCACGCCGCCCCCGACACCCGGCACAACACCGGCACCGGCACCGGCACCGGCACCGGCACCGGCCAGCATGGCCGCGCCCGCCCCACGCTCCAGACGGTCGAGCCGTGCCTGCACCGACCGCTCGTCGTCGTACGCCGCGGGCAGCAGCACCCGCGCGCAGATCAGCTCCAGCTGCAACCGGGGCGAGGTCGCCCCCCGCATCTCCGTCAGACCCGCATTGACCAGGTCCGCGGCCCGGCTCAGCTCCGCCGCGCCGAACACGGACGCCTGCGCGGTCATCCGCTCCACGACGTCGGCGGGGGCGTCGATCAGCCCCTTCTCCCCCGCGTCCGGCACCGCCGCCAGGATCACCAGGTCCCGCAGCCGCTCCAGCAGGTCGGCCACGAACCGCCGAGGGTCGTTGCCGCCCTCGATGACCCGGTCCACGACCTCGAAGGCCGCCGCCCCGTCCCCCGCGGCGAACGCCTCCACCACGGCGTCCAGCAGCGACCCGTCGGTGTACCCCAACAGGGCCGTGGCCATGGCATACGTCACACCGTCGGCGCCCGCCCCGGCGAGCAGCTGGTCCATCACGGACATCGAGTCACGCACCGAACCGGCACCGGCCCGCACGACCAGCGGCAGCACGCCGTCCTCGACCGGGATGTCCTCCCGCCCGCAGACCTCCGCCAGGTACTCCCGCAGCGTCCCCGGCGGCACCAGCCGGAACGGGTAGTGGTGGGTCCGCGACCGGATCGTCCCGATGACCTTCTCGGGCTCCGTCGTCGCGAAGATGAACTTCAAGTGCTCCGGCGGCTCCTCGACGACCTTCAGCAGCGCATTGAAGCCCGCCGAGGTCACCATGTGGGCCTCGTCGATGATGTAGATCTTGTAGCGACTGCTCGCCGGCCCGAAGAACGCCTTCTCCCGCAGCTCACGGGCGTCGTCCACGCCACCGTGCGACGCGGCGTCGATCTCGATCACATCGATCGAGCCCCGCCCGTTCCTGGCCAGGTCCACGCACGACTGGCACGTCCCGCAGGGCGTGGGAGTGGGACCTTCCTCACAGTTCAAGCACCGCGCCAGGATCCGCGCACTGGTCGTCTTGCCGCAGCCCCGCGGCCCACTGAACAGATACGCGTGGTTGACCCGGTTGTTCCGCAACGCCTGCTGCAGCGGGTCGGTCACGTGCTCTTGCCCGATGACCTCGGCGAAGGTCTCGGGTCGGTAGCGGCGGTACAGCGCAAGGGACGACACGCATACGACGATATCGGGCCCCACTGACAACCGACCCGCCCCACAAACGCAGGCGCCCCCCACGCACCCGCCAGAGCCGACCTACCCTTGCTGCCTTCCGGCCCTGGGGGAGTTCAGTCAGATAGCGCCACGTGAGGGGCTGCCCCCCACCCTAGCGGATCCCCCGCCCGACAAACGAACCCACTCCCCTCCCACACCCCCACCTCCACCCCCTCCCCCGGATCATGTTCGCGAGCACTCCCCAACGTCTTGTATTGTTTGCGGCGGAGGATTCGCCTAGTGGCCTAGGGCGCACGCTTGGAAAGCGTGTTGGGGGCAACCCCTCACGAGTTCGAATCTCGTATCCTCCGCCAGTGCTCTCACCGGGCACGATGTCGAAGGGCCCCACCGTTCGCGGTGGGGCCCTTCGACGTTCCTCAGCCCTCGTTGTCCTGGTCTTTGTCCACAAGGGCTGTTTCCGGGGCTCCCCAGATCGCCGTTCCGATCTTCTGGGCCACCTCCTTGAGCAGGTGGTCCGGCACGTGGAGGTACCGCGCGCGCATCCACGCGGCGCCGCCCGGCTCCCACCCCATGATCTGGTCGATGACCCGATCCGGGACGCCCAGCAGCATCAGCACCGTTCCGGCGGTGTGACGTGCGTCATGAAGTCGGCCGTCCCGCACCGCAGCGACATTGTGCAGGCGCTTCCAGTCGTGGTAGTCCGTGTTCGGGCTGAGCGGGCCGCCCAGCGGGCCCGGCAGAGGGACCGCCCGGCGGCCGGCACGCGACTTGGTGTTCTTGTGTTCCCTGCGGATGCGCTCCGGGCACTGGCCGGGCTTCCGGCCGTATCTGTCACCGCAGCCATGCTCGTACTTCGGCCGCAGGCGGTTCTTCCGGATGCGGAGGCAAGTCTTCGTCCAGCGCCCTTTGCGCATGCCTCATGAACCAGATGCGGTCCGCCGAGCGATAGAGAGGGCGTGAGACTGTTCCGCCCCATGGGGGCAGACCGAGATGACGACACGGTGCTGCTGCGTGCCGTGGCCCGGGGGAATCAGGCTGCGCTGGCCACGCTCTACGACCGGCACGCAGGTTGGCTGCACGCACGGCTGACGCGGCGGTGCGGGGACCCGGAGACCGTGCGCGAGGTCCTTCAGGACACTTTTGTCACCGTGTGGCGGTCCGCCGGCACCTACCGGGGCGGTGAGTCCGGCGGCTGGCTGTGGGTGATCGCGGCGCGGCGGCTGGTGGACGCGCAGCGAGCGCAGGCACGGGCCGAGCGGGTCGAGTACGAGCCGGCGACGGCTGCGCCGTCCGCCGAGGACCGGGTCCTGGCCGGGCTTGAGTACGGGGAAGTGGGCACCGCCCTCGACCGGATCTCCCCGGAGCTGCGCGAGGTGTTGCGCGCCACCGTCGTCGACGGGCTGACCACACGCGAAGCCGCGCTGCTGCTCGGGATACCCGAGGGCACGGTGAAGTCCCGGGCAATGCGGGCCCGCCGCGAACTCCGCACTCTCTTGTCCCAGTTGTCCGATGGTGGCATGCCGTTGGGAGACCTTGCATGACGTGGAAAGACGAAGACCCGGGTGGGAGGGGCCGGAATGCCGCCGCCTCGGCATGGCATGTGGACGCGGCGATGAGCGCGCGCTACGCGGCAGGGTCCCTCCCCGAGCCCGACACGTGGTCCCTGGAGAAGCACCTGGAGGCATGCACCCCGTGCGCGACCACGGTGTCGAGGGCGGTCGGCGCGACGGGGGGCGCGACGGCGGTACTGGCAGAGATACGGGGATCGGTGCTACTCGCGATTGCGGAGGCGGAGGCGCACGAGGCCGCGGGCGCCGCCCACCACCCCTCTCCCTCCCTCAACCGTCGACTCGGCCGCACGCTCTGGGCCGCCGGGCCGGCGCTGCGGGGATCGTGGGTCGTCGCGCTGCTGCTGGTGTGTGCCGCAGCCGCAGGACTGGCGTATGGAGCCGGGTTCGACGGCGCGCGTCCCCTGCTGCTCGCGCTCGCCCCCGTGCTGCCGCTCGCCGGCGTCGCGCTCTCGTACGGGCCGCATGCCGATCCGATGTACGAGATCAGCGCCACGACGCCGTCCGGCGGCCTGCGCCTTCTGCTTACCAGGGCCGCCGCTGTTCTCGGGGTGAGCCTGCCGTTGCTCACCGCCGTGGGTGCCTTCTTGCCGGGCCCCCCGGGGATGCCCGGCGCCGCGGCCTGGCTGTTGCCGGCGCTGGCGCTGGCGCTGGGAGCGCTCGCGCTCGGCTCATACGTCGGATGCCGGACCGCCACTGGGATCGTCGCCGCAGGCTGGACGTTCGCGGTACTGCTGCCCGTGTTCTCGGTGCCCGGCGACGGCGGGGGAGACAGCGGCGACGGCAGGACTCTCCCGGTGACCGCGCTCGCCGAGCAACTGGCGCAGTACCTCTCTGGGGTCTCCGTGCAAGGAGGTTGGGCGGTGGCCGCTGCGCTCTGCGCGGGTGTGCTCGCCCTGCGCCGCCATTCCTTCGACTTCAGCCCGGGCTCCGGCCGGGGCCTGCGTTTCGACCGTCTGGAGAATCTGTGACCGCCACGACCACCATAAGCGTCACCGGGCTGAGCGTCCGGCACCGCAAGACCGTCGCCCTTGACGGCATCGACCTCGACTTCAGCCCCGGAGTACACGGGTTGCTCGGCCCGAACGGCGCCGGCAAGACCTCCCTGATCCGGGTACTGGCAACGGTCGCCCGCCCCGACGGCGGACGCGTGGAACTGCTGGGTCATGACCTGTCCGGCCACCGGGAGCTGGCGGCGGCCCGACGCAGACTCGGCTACCTGCCACAGGACTTCGGGTATTACCCCGGTTTCACCGTGCGGGAGTTCGTCGCGTACGTCGCCTGGCTGAAGGAGATGCCGGGCGCCGAGGCCGGGGCGGCGGTCGAGCGTGCCGTCGCGCGGGTCGGGCTCATGGACCGAATCGATGCCAAGGTGAAGACGCTGTCGGGCGGCATGGTGCGGCGGGTCGGTATCGCGCAGGCCATCGTCAACGATCCGGCCGTGCTGCTGCTCGACGAACCGACCGCCGGACTGGACCCTGAACAACGCGTCGAATTCCGCTCACTACTACAGGAGTTGGGCGGCGAAAGCACGGTTGTCGTCTCCACCCATCTGGTGGAGGACGTGGCCGTGGCGTGCACCGAGGTGACCCTCGTCGAGTCCGGACGGGTGGCCTATCGCGGTACGCCCGCCTCACTCACCGAGCTCGGCGAGAGTGTGGACGGCGCGGGAATCGGGGGCAACGCCATTGAGCGCGGCTACACGGCAGCCCTGCGCGGCCACCGCGCCGAGGCGGCAACCACCGCAGGAGCACACCGATGAGCACACCGACCCTTTCCCGGCCGTCCGTCGCCGGCACTCCGCAGCCGGACCGCCGCACTCGCCACCCGCTGTACGCCGAGGTGCGCAGCGGCCCTGCCCGCTGGGCCGCGCTCGCGGCGTTCCTCACTCCCGCTCTGTCACTGGCGGCCAAGGCAGCCTATTGGCAAGGGAGTTGGGGCCATACGCAGCTGCAACTGCATATCGCAGCCGTACTGCTCGGCGGCCCCCTGGCCGCAGCCGCCGGGTGTTGGCAGGGTGGCCGGGAGCACCGGTCACGCACGACGGAGCTGCGGGTCTCCGGCACCAGGGGCCCGCTTGCGCAGTTCTTGGTGTCGGCGGCGCCGGTGGTACTCGGCGTCCTCGCCGGATACGTACTCGCCGCGGCCGGGGCACTGGCGGCCACCTGGCCGTACGTCTCGTCCGGCCGGCCGCACGCCTCCCTGCCGGCAGCGGACGCGATGTTCCTGGCCGCGATGACGATGGGTGGAATGGTCGTTGGGCGTCTCGTGCGGTGGCGATTGGCCGCGCCGGCCCTCGCCGGCCTCGCCTATGTGGCACTCGCCCTGCCCACCCACCAGAAGTCAGCGCTCCGCTTCCTCAGCCCGGCCACGACCCACGGCGGTGGCGACGCACTGCCGGTCTGGTGGCAGCCGTTGGCGATGGCAGCGTGGACGGCCGGTATCGCCGCTGCGGCGGTCCTCGCATACGCCGCCCGCCGTCACTGGTACGCCGCGCTTCCGGCCCTGGCCATCGCGGCCGCCGCGGCCGTGCCCCTCATGCGGTCAGGCGAGGACATGTGGCACCTGGATCCCGCCGGGAAGGCTGAGGTGTGTGACGACTCGTCTCCGCGCGTGTGCGTCAACGCGTTGAACCGCGGTCTGTTGCCGGAGGTCTCGCGTGCCCTGTCGGGAATCACCAGCCGGCTCGACGGAGTGGCGAACGCCCCCACCCGCTTCGAGGACCTGCACCGCGCCCCCCGCAGCGGCGAGGCGGAGTTGCCCACGCTCTCCCTCGGTCAGAGCGTCGTCCGCGGTGCGCTGGCCGAACCGGAGCAGTTCGCGTGGGAGGCCGCGGCAGCCCTGACGTCGCGCGATTGCGACACTTTCCCGACCCAGAGGACCGACGACGCCGTACGGGACTGGCTGGCCTCCAACAGCCTCAGTGAGCGCAGACGGCAGACAGCGGAGGAGACTGCCCGCGAGTGGGGCAACGCGACGGCAACCGCCGATGCCCAAGCCGGCGCACGGGCGCTGTCCCACCTCACGGCCATGCGCGACGACCAGCGGCGCGCCTGGCTCGGCCGCTACTTCGCGACCGCGGGCCGCTGCGACGTGAGCGGGGTACCCGCCCTATGAGGCCCAAAACAGCTGCCTACCCACCGACGTACGGGCTCGTCCTCTACTGCCGCTCGCGTGCGCTGCCGCTCACCGTGGCCACGCTCCTCGGCGCTGCGCTCCTAGCCGCCGTCTGCGCGCACCAGCTGAACACCTCCACCGACTCGTTCCAGCGCGTGCCGCTGGTGGTACTCGCGCCGATGCTCGCCGCCGCGGCGATCGGCACCAGCCTGCGTCAGCACTCCGCGGAGCTGGACCGGACGGCCGCGCGCCCCGCGTGGCCCCGGCGGCTGGCCCATCTGCTGGCGCTGACCGCCCTCGCCGCCGGCACACTGGCGCTCACCATGCCAGGGCACACGCAGGAGTTCGGTGCTCCCGCGATGGTCCGCAACCTTGCAGGGGCGGTGGGGATCACTGCGGCGGCCGCCACAGTGATCGGCGCCCGGCTGAGCTGGCTGCCGACGGTCGCGTATCTCGGCGCGATGTCCTTGGCAGGCGATGGCGTCCCCGGCCGAGCCGCCACGATCTGGGCCTGGCCCGTGCAACCGGGGCCGCAGCCCGCCGCATGGGCAGCCGCCGCCGGCGCCTTCATCGTGGGCGGAGTGCTCTATACCGTGCGGGGGGCGTGGTCGGAGAGCCCCCACGACTGACCCCGCCTGTGCGCCAGCGGCCGGGGCGAGACACAGAGCACGGGGCAGCCGCCCCCTCTCGATCCTCGCGTCATCTCACGGCTCAGGGTGGCGCAGATCGCATACACCGCGAGACCGCCGAGCGCGACGGAACGTGGTTGCAGATCTGGTTGTTCTGCACGGCGGGACGAAAATCCGTCCCACCAGCTCGTTCCGAGGCGCACGGCAGCCCAGAGGGCGGGCCGTTTGCACAGCCCGCCCTCTGACTTTGCACTCAGCCTCCGGCGACCGGTCCGAAGGACAGCGCATCCGCCAATGCATGCGCCGGTATGAGTGAACGGCACGAGATGACCGAGTGAAGCGGCATGACCCGGCAATCATGCGCGGGAAAGGCTCACGGATTGACCATTGGCATCCTGGGTCTTACAGATCGCAGCAGCCCTCTGGTAGGGGCCCTTACACCAAGAGTATGGTCTCTTGTATGGCGACCAAGAAGGTGACGGTGACGATCCCCGAGGATCTCCTGGACGAGATCCGTGCCGAGGCGGCTGAGCGGGGACTTTCGGCATATGTTGCCGAGGCACTGCGATTCAAGCGCGACCGGGACCGGCTGCTGGAGCTCGTCGACTGGCTGCAGGAGGAACACGGTTCGGTCACCGAGGACGAGCGCGCGGCGGCACTCGCGGAACTGGAAGATCTCGACGCCGAGCACGAGCGCCGCCACGTGGCCGGAAAGCGCAACGCCGGAGAGGCCGCGTGAAGAAGCGGGCCGGTGAGTACGGGCAGCGTCCACTACGCGTCTTCGTACTCGACTGCGAGGCCCTGTCCCTCGCCGTGCGCGGCGACCGCAAGATGATCGCCTGGCTGGACCTTGCGGCCCGGGGTGAAGCCGACGTGGTGACGTCTCCGATGACGTTGGTCGAGGCGTACGACGGCAGAACCACCGAGCAGCGCTGGGACTGGGTGCTCTCGCGACTCAGAGTCGCCGACATCGGGAAGGACGAGGCCCGGCAGGCCCGTCGGCTCCTGGCCGACGCCAAGCTCCGCGGCCACAAGTACGCGATCGACGCCATGCTCGCCGTCATCGCGCGACAGCAGAAAGGGCAGGTCACCGTCTTCACCTCGGACGTGGATGACCTGGATAAGCTCGTCCCGGACACAATCGTCGTCAAGCGAGTATGACTGCACTCTGGGTGTCAGTTCTGGTCTCATTCACCCCTGTCCAGCGCTGTCCGTCACCTGCCCCCAGCCCCACACCGCCGCAGGTCAGGACGGATCCAAGCACTCCAGAACGTCCGGACCCATTCGCTGGCGGCTCTCGCATCAGCGGAGGAACCCTTCGTAGTTGCGCTGTTGAAGCTGGCTCTCGATCTGCTTCACGGTCTCCAAGCCCACACTCACGATGATGAGGATGCTCGTCCCGCCGAACGGGAAGTTCTGGTTCGCGTCGAACAGCACCAACTCCATTGTGGGTACGAGCGCGATCAGCCCCAGGTACAGCGAGCCCGGCCACGTGATCCGGTTGAGCACGTAGCTGAGGTACTCGGCCGTCGGGCGACCGGCCCGGATGCCCGGGATGAAGCCACCGTGCTTCTTCATGTTGTCGGCGACTTCTTCGGGGTTGAAGCTGATGGCGACGTAGAAGAAGGCGAAGAACACGATCAACGTGACGTACGCGGCGATGTAAACGGGGCTGTCTCCCTTGGTGAAGTTGGTGGCGATCCAGGTCGCCCATGCCGCCTTCGATCCGCTGAACTGTGCGATGAGCGTCGGGATGGAGAGCAGCGATGACGCGAAGATGACGGGAATCACACCGGCCTGGTTCACCTTGAGCGGGATGTACGTGGACGTACCGCCGTAGGACCGGCGACCGATCATCCGCTTCGCGTACTGCACCGGGATGCGCCGCTGGGCCTGCTCGACGAAGACCACCAGGGCGACCATCGTCAGGCCCACCAGGATCACCGCGAAGAACTCGATCCAGCCGCCGGCGAGCGTTCCCTGGAGCTTGACCTGCCACAGCGCGCCCGGGAAGCGGGCGGCGATCGAGATGAACATCAGGATCGACATGCCGTTGCCGATACCGCGGTCGGTGACCAGCTCACCGAGCCACATGGTCAGGCAGGTGCCGGCGGTCATCGTGATCACCATCGTGATGGTGGTGAAGACCGAGTCGTCGGGCACGATCTGGCGCGTGCAGCCCTGGAAGAGCGAACCGGCGCGGGCCGCGGTTACCAGGGCGGTGCCCTCCAGGGCGGCGAGCGCCACGGTCAGATAGCGGGTGTACTGGGTGATCTTCGCCTGGCCGGACTGACCTTCCTTTTTCAAGGCCTCCAGTCGGGGGATGACCACGGTCAGCAGCTGGAGGATGATGCTCGCCGTGATGTACGGCATGATCCCCAGCGCGAAGATCGTGATCTGTAGCAGCGCTCCACCGCTGAACATGTTCACCAGGCCGAACAACCCGCTGTCGGCGTGGGTCCGCTTCATGCAGAACTCGACGTTCGCGTAGCTCACCCCTGGGACCGGGATGTGCGTTCCGATCTGGTAGAGCACGACGATGCCCAATGTGAACAGCAGCTTCTTGCGCAGGTCGGGCGTCTTGAACGCTCGGGCGAACGCGGTGAGCACAGTGCCTCCTGCGCCTCCCGCCACTTTCAGGGCCGGGAGACGACGGTCTTGAGGATCAACGAATACGTAGCGGCTGTACGGCGCGGAGCTCGCCCGCACGGCGGGTTCCGAGGCAGCACCCCGTGGCCGGCTTGGTTGCCCAGGGCGCGGTGCGCGCGCAAACGAAGTCGCCGTCTCCCTCTCGCCCGGGCGTACGGACACCGGGCTGCTTCCTTACACACCCATCGGGACCGCCTGAACGCGGCCAGGGCGTTACCTGACGGTCGAGGTTCGTGTCGGCGTCGGAACCGGCTCGGCGGTTGAGGGACCGTACGGCATCGGCACGGGGCCGGTAGTCGAGGCGCAGGTCGGCATCGGAACCGGCCGGGTGGTTGACGTGCAGGTCGGCAGCGGCGCCTTCGTGGCACCGGGCGCGGGGCGGGGTGTCGACGGCATCGGGACCGACTCGGCGGGGGTGCCGGGGCGGCGCTGAGGGCCGGTGGGGCCGTCCTGAGCGAAGGAGCTCGGCAGGACCATCAGTCCGACTCCGAGTCCGGCAACGGTCAGCACGGATCCGGTGGCCGTCCAGGCCGCTCGAGCCCGCCGGCGTGCGCGAACGCCGGCGTGCAGTCGGTCGCGGTGCCGGTCCTCATAGAGCGTGTCCTCCTGGCTGTCGCGCATCATCCGCGCCAGCTCCTGCTCGAAGTGATCCATAGCTCCCTCTTCACTCCACCGGCTCTGCCTCAGCCAGAAGCTGACGCAGCCGTGCAACGCCGCGGGTCGTCAGTGAACGGGCGGTACCCACTGGACAGCCCAGTGCCTCCGCGACATCCCGCTCGGGCAGGTCCTGGTAGTAGCGCAGCACCACCGCAGCCCGCTGCCGCGCCGGCAGCAACGCCAACACGGCCTCCAAACGGGTCTGCTCGTCCACGGCGGCGGTCTCGTCGGCCACCTCGGGCGGGTCGGGCAGCTGGTCCACAGGGTGCTCGCCCCACCAGCGACGCCGTGCCGAGCGAGCCGCAGCACGGGCCAGGACCCTGCGCACATACGCCTCGGGCGCCTCCTTGGCCACCTTCGGCCAGGCAAACCACAGTTTGACCAGCGCTTCCTGCAACAGATCCTCGGCCCGGTGCCGGTCTCCACCGGTGAACAGCCGCGCCAGGTGAAGCAACGCCGACCACCGAGCCGCCACGAACCGGTCGAACTCATCGGCCCGCAACTGCCCCATCAGCGCCCCCCTCACCTCAACACGCCCCTACACCCTGAATAAAGGCACTGGCCCCTGCCCCGCTATGCACCTCCGGCAAGTGACATGGCTCACTAGGAGGGGGCTCTCCACCGGGCAGGTGGAGAGCCCCCTCATCGATCGCCCGTCGCCGTACTTGTCGGGGCCTTTCGCCCTGTCCACCGCCTGTGGACACTCCGCGCCCGTTGCAGGCGCGGAGCCTTCGCTCGGCGGCCCCGGTCGTTCAGCGAACCCTGTCGTTCAGCGACCCCTGTCGTTCAGTGGCCCCTGTCGTTCAGCGGCCCCGGTCGCTCAGCGGCACCTGTCGTTCAGTGGAAGGGGCCGTGGTTCGCGAAGGCGTGGGTGGCGAAGCGCTTGCCCATGCGGCGGTATGCGGCGGCGGTGGGGTGAAGGCCGTCGGTCAGGTCATGCACCTCGTCGGGGCCG
This sequence comes from Streptomyces sp. NPDC048506, assembly GCF_040651315.1. Lineage (NCBI taxonomy): Bacteria > Bacillati > Actinomycetota > Actinomycetes > Kitasatosporales > Streptomycetaceae > Streptomyces > Streptomyces sp. NPDC048506. The sequence goes on along the minus strand of NZ_JBEZIX010000001.1, from coordinate 191,364 downwards.
AGCAGCTCGCGTCCGTCGAGATGGTGGAGGTGGGGGTCGCGGGCCCGCCGGGCCGCCACGATCCGGGCCAGCTCGGCGCGGACCACCGACAACGACAGCGCCCCGCCGGCCACATCGGTCGGGTCGCCCAGGGCTGTGATCTTCCCGTCCGGGCCCGTCGCGGTCGGGCCGGGAGTCTCCTCGAGCGCCGGACAGCTCACCGGGGACATCAGCAGCAGCGGCGTGTCCGGGTGCCCGTCCCGGATCGTGTCCAGGAATCCGTGCACCGCCGGGCCGAACGTCCGCAGCCGGAAGGCGGCCAGGCTCACGATGTTGATGCCCACCTTGAGGCTGATCAGGTCGGCGGGCATATCGCGGATCGTCCGGGCGACATACGGGTCCAGCACTGCGTTGCCCGCCTGGCTGAGGTTGATCACCTCCACGCCTCCGAGTGCGGCCGCCACCACCGGCCAGGTGCCGGTGGGGCCGTCGGCCTCGATGCAGTGGCTGAGGGAACTGCCGTGGTGCACCCAGCGGCGCCGGCCGTCCGGCAACGGCGGCAGCACCTCGCCGTCGGCCCTCAGCGCCACCAGTTCCGTGGGGGTCTGCTGCGGCAGCCACAGCTCGACGGTCTTCATGCCCGTCGGCAACCCGGTGAACCGTACGGTGCTCGGCTCGCCAGGGATCGTTCGCTGCACGGCCCCAGGGCCCGCCATCCGCACCACATTGCCCAGCGGTGCTTGCCGACGGCCGGCCGGGGCGCCGTCCACCAGAAGTTCCAGCATCCCGGTGGGGCGGGGCCGGGGGTCGGTGTCGAGCTGCCCTGTGGAGGTGAGTACGTCGAACTCCACCTCACGCGCATCCGTGCGGAACACCAGTCGCACCCCCGAAGGCATCAGGGTCACCCCGTAGACCGACGGGTCCTGATACTGCTCCTTGGTCCACGCGGGCAATCGGCGCGGCATCACCCCCGCCGGCGTCGTCTCCAGGTCCAGCGCACCCCGTAACTCCACCGGTCCGCCCATCAGCGGCACCGCCCGCATCGCCATCGTCATCGCTCCCGCCCCAGGTCAACGCTCTCAGGCCAACGCTCTCAGGTCCGGATGCGTGTAGGCACCCGCGAGTTCGCCACCACCCTGGCACACCGGCGCTCCGTGCGACTCGAACGGGCCGCTCGTGTTCACTCGTGTTCGCTCGTGGTCAACGGCACTTGTGGTGGCGGCACTTGGGGCTCGTTGTCGGAACGCCGGGGGTGGGGGTGGCAGTGGCGCCCGGCCTCTTGCCGGTCCGGCCCGTCCTGCCGGTCTTGTCGGTCTTGCCGCCGTTCTTGTCGGGGGTGGCGGACGGGGAGGGTGTGGGGGCGCCCGGCTCGTCGGTGCCGTGGCCGAGGGGGGCGGGGGCGGGGAAGGGGGTGTCGGGGAGGCCGGCGAGGGCGTCGGTCATGTACTGGGTCCAGATGTCGGTGGGGATGTCGCCGCCGAACACCTTCTGGAGGCCGCCGACGCCCACCAGGGATTGCAGCTGGGGGTGGGTCGCGTCCTCGCGGAAGAGGACCACGGAGGTGGCCAGTTGGGGGGTGTAGCCGACGAACCAGGCCGAGCGGTAGTCGTCGGTGGTACCGGTCTTGCCCGCGGCCGTCCTGCCGAGGGCCTTGGCCTTGGTGCCGGTGCCCCGGGCTATCACGCCCCGGAGGACGTCGGTCACGTTGTCGGCGACGGCTGCCGGCAGCGCCCGTACGGGGGTGGGGGCGGTGAAGCCGGGCAGTGCGGAGCCGTTGTGGGTCACCTTGGTCACCGAGTAGGGGGTGGCCCGCATCCCGGAGGCGGCGAAGGTCGAGTAGGCGCCTGCCATGCGAATGGCGCTCGGTGTCGAGGTACCGATGTAGAAGCCGGCGCTGGGGGCGGCGAGGCTGCCGGGGCGCAGGCCGAGGGTCTGCGCCGTCCTCGCCACGTTCTGGTAGCCGATGTCCTCCCCCAGTTGCACATACGGCGTGTTGACCGACTGCTCCATCGCCTTGCGCAGAGAGATGTAGCCCCAGCGCCGGGGGGTGTCGTTGTGCTGGTGGAGGAGGCCGGTGGGGTCCTTGTCGTCGGTGACGTAGTCGCCCTGCCGGTCCTTGATCTTGATGCCGTCGTCACCGTTGAACTTGCTGGCCGGGGTGATCGGCGCCGGGGGCTTGCCGGGTTGCAGTACGGCCTGGTGCTGGAGCGCGGCGGCGAGCACGATGGGCTTGAACGTCGAGCCCACCGGGACGCCGGAGGTGTCGGCGTTGTCCGAGTAGTGGGAGTGGGCGTAGCCGGGGCCGCCGTAGACGGCGAGGATCCGGCCGGTCGTGGGGTCGACCGAGGCGGCTCCGACCTGGACGTCCCGGTCGACCGACCGGTGGGCGGGGTCGAGGCGTTCCGCACGGACCTTGGCGACGGCCCTGGCCAGTGCCGCGGTCCGTTTCCGGTCGAAGGTGGTGTGTATCTGATAGCCGCCCCTGCTCAGGCTGCTGTCGGTGATGCTCGGGTCGTGTGCCTGGGCGTACGACCGGGCGAGCTGGACCAGGTAGCCGGTCTGGCCCGGGAGACCCGAACCGAGGGTCCACTTCTTGGGTGCCGGGAATCCCGCGGCCGCGTACCGTGCCCGCTGCCCCGGCGTCATCCTGCCGATCTTCACCATCCGGTCGAGCACCCAGGACCAGCGTGCCTTCGCCGTCGCCTTGGCCGTGGGGTCGGAGTCCGCGTGCTGGAAGAGGCTCGGCTCGTTGACCGCTGCGGCGAGGAAGGCTCCCTGGCTCGCGTTGAGCTTCTGCACCGGAAGGCCGTAGTACATGCGGGACGCGGCCTGGATGCCGTTGGCCTGCCGGCCGAAGAAGCAGGTGTTCAGGTACCCCTGGAGGATCTGCTGCTTGCTCATGGCGGCGCCGATCTTGGTGGAGATCAGCAGTTCCTTCAGCTTCCGCGACACCGTCTGCGACTGGTCCAGGTAGGTGTTCTTGACGAACTGCTGGGTGATCGTCGACCCGGACTGCACGGAGTCGCCCTCGGCCATGTGGACGACGGCGCGGAGGATGCCTTGCGGGTCGATGCCCGGGTCGGTGTAGAAGGAGGCGTTCTCCGCGGCGATGAAGCCCCACCGCACGTCCGCGGGGACCTGCGAGAGCGGGATGTTCTGCCGGTTGACGCTGCCGTCGGTCGCCAGGACCGTGCCGTCCGACCAGTAGTAGACGTTGTTCTGGAGCAGTGTCGTGGGGTTGGGGTCGGGGATGGTGACCGTGGCGTAGGCATAGCCGACGGCCGCTGCCGTGCTGCCGAAGAGGAACAGGAAGAGCGCCAGCAGTTGGCGCTTCGACGGCAGCCAGCGGCGCAGGCCCGTCCTGCCCCGGTGCGGGTAGTCGATCCACCGTCTCTTCTCCGGCGCCGCTCTCCGTGCACGGCGTGACGTGCCCTCTCCGGTGGGCCGGTTCCGTGCGGCGCGGTTGCCGGTGGTGCGGACACCCTCGGCACGCGCGCCGCCGTTGGACTGCTGCGACGGTCGGCGGCGGTGTCCGCTCATGGGCTCGGATCACTGTCCTCTCGGTACGGATGCTCAGTACGACTGCGATGTCTCATGCGGTGCGGGCGGCCGGAAACCGTTGTGGGGTGGGGGCTGTTGAAGGCCGTCGTACGGTCCCAGCTGGTGGAAGGGGTCGTACGGTGCCTGCTGCGGCACGCTGTCGTAGGGCGCCTGCTGCGGCACACCGTTGTACGGCGTCTGCTGCGGCACGCCGTTGTACGGCGTCTGCTGCGGCGGCACGCCGTCGTACGGCGCCGAGTGCGTGGAGCCGGGAGCTGGCGGAGGCAGGTCCATTCCGGGCGCCTCCGCGGCCACCGGGGCCTGGAGGCTGCCGTACCGCTCCATCCGCTGCCATCTCAGGCGGGAGCCCGAAACGGCGGTGAAGACGGACTGGATCACCACCAGGTACATCAGCTGCCGGTAGACGAACTGCTGCAACGGCAGGCTCCACAGCGGGCCGGGCCGCTCCCCGTCCAGGCGGAACGCGTACAGGCCCATCAGAAACTGCAGCAGCAGGAAGGCCAGCCAGAGCCCGATGATCCGGACCGGGTCGAGGAAGAGCAGCCCGTACAGGGCGAAGACGTCCACGACGGGGGCGAGCAGGGGCAGCAGGACCTGGAAGAGGAGGAGGTAGACCAGGCCGCGGCGGCCGAGTTTCCCGGCGGCGCCGCGCTGCACCAAGGCGCCGCGGTGCTTCCACATCGCCTGGAGGGTGCCGTAGCACCAGCGGTACCGCTGCCGCCACAGGGCGTTCAGTGACGCGGGCGCCTCCGTCCAGGCCACCGCGCTCTCCTCGTAGACCACACGCCAGCCGGCGCGGCACAGCGCCATGGTGAGGTCGGTGTCCTCGGCGAGGGTGACGTCGCTGACGCCGTCGAGGGCGAGCAGCGCCCGGCGGCGGAACGCGCCGACCGCCCCCGGGACGGTCGGCATGCACTCGGCGAGGTCGAACAGGCGGCGGTCGAGGTTGAAGCCGACCACGTACTCGATGTGCTGCCAACGGCCCAGCAGGCCACCGCGGTTGACGACCTTGGCGTTGCCCGAGACGGCGCCCACCCGGGGGTCGGCGAAGGGCTGCACGATGGTGCGGACGGTGTCGGATTCGAAGACCGTGTCGCCGTCGACCATGACCACCAACTCGCATGAGGCGGCGGCGAGTCCCGTGTTGAGCGCGGCGGGCTTGCCCGCGTTCTGCTGCCGGATCACCCGCACCCCCGGCAGGTGGAGCGACTCCACCAGGTCGGCGGTGCCGTCGGTGGAACCGTCGTCCACCACGATGATCTCCACCGGATGGTCCGAGGCGAGCAGTGAGCGCACGGCCGCCTCGATCCCGGCACTCTCGTTGTACGCGGGGACGATGACGCTGACCGGTTCGGTCACCGGCGGCCCCCAGGACCGGCCGTGGCGCCCCGTCCGCAGCCGCCGGTGCCGGCGGGCCGCGATCAGCACGACCGCCGCGCGCAGCACGCTGATCGCGCCGGCCGCGAACATCAGCACGCCGAGCAGCCACACGGTCCAGTCGCCGGCCTGGAGCAGCTCGATGAGGGCCATGCCTTGCAGGTGGTCGCCGAGCCCGGCGCTCTGGACCGGCCCGGCCATGCCGACCGAGGCGCCGACCGTCGCGAACCGGAAGCCCTGCGCCTTGAGCCGTGGGATCAGGGCGCTCAGCGCGGCGACGGTCTGTGACCGGTCACCGCCGCCGTCGTGCATCAGCACGATCTGCCCGGCGTGGCCGCGGGGTGTGGCATGGGCGAGGATGCGGCCCACACCGGGGCGCTGCCAGTCCTCGGCGTCCTGTGTGGAGAGCGCCGTGACATAGCCCGCCCTGTCCGCCTGCTTGAGGACGGACCAGTCGGCATCGTCGAGCGCGTCGTTCTGCGAGGAGTACGGCGGCCTGAGCAGTGCGGTGGTGACCCCCGCGGCGCCGGCCACCGCCAGCTGCGTCTCCCGCAGCTCCAGGGAACGCTGCCAGGGGGCGAGCCGGGCCAGGTCGGGATGGGTGAAGGTGTGGACACCGATCTGGTGGCCCTCGGCGACGATCCGGCGGACCAGCTCCGGGTGGGCCACTACCTGGGTTCCGACGACGAAGAACGTCGCGTGCACATGGTTGCGGCGCAGTGCGTCCAGGATGCGCGGCGTCCAGACGGGGTCGGGGCCGTCGTCGAAGGTGAGTGCGACGGTGCGGTACTTGACCCGGGCGGTGTGCGCGGAGGTGGCGGCGTCCGCGATCACGGGGCCGCCGTGGGTCACCTGGCCGGGCACCGCCCCGTGCCGTCCCCGGGCACCGGTCACGGCGTCGGATGTGATCCCGAACATGTGGTGGGTGTAGCCCTGTAGCAAGAGGGCCGTCGACAGGGTCACCGCGAGCACGCTCAGCAGGAGCCAGTGGGCGCGGGGTGTGATCTGGCGGGTGCGGCCGTGGCGGCGGGCGGGAGCGTTGCGGTGTCGGCGGTCGGTCACGTCGGGGCCTTGGATCACTTCACGCGCTTGTGGGACGAGCCGAGGCCGCGTCCCCTGGAGGAGGGGGCAGAGGTGGCGGTCGGGGTCGGGGCGGCGGTCGTGGTGGGCGCAGCCGTGGGCCGGGAGGGGGCCGTGGGGGCGGTGGAGGATGCCGAGCGGTCGGTGGGGCCGGAGGCCTCTCGCGCCGCGGTGGGGCTCGTGCTCCGCGCCGGGTGTCCGGCGTCGGACGAGGAGGACGAGGAGTCGGGTGCGGTCGCCGTGGGCGTGGCCGAGTGCGCGGAGTCCGCGTGCGGGACGAACGGGGAGCTGATGCTGGGGCCGCCCAGCATCGTGCTGATCAGCACGGCGACATAGCCGCCGGCCGGGATCACCAGCAGCCGGGCGGCGCGGAGCACGCGGCGCTGGCGTCGCCCCGAGGAATCGACGAAGACGGGCCGCGCCGACTCGCTCTGGGACGTGTCAGGTTCCGGCACGGGGTGGCCGGGTGCGCCGTCGAACACCGGGAGCTGGTGCGTGTCGAGTACCGCGAGCTGCGCCGTGTCCAACACCGGGTGCTGCTCCGTCTCGAACACCGGGTGCTGCTCTGCGAGGACGTCACCGTGCGGGAATTCCCACGCCGTCGTGGTCTGCTCCGTCGGGTGCGTCCACTGCACGGGCGGTACCCCGTCCCAGGGCGGCGAGGTCGTGTCGGTGGTGACGCCCCCTCGGTACTCGCGGCCATGGGCGTACTCGTGGCCGTACTGGTGGTCGTATGTGTACGCGCGGTCGTGGGCGTACACGTGGCCATGCGCATAGGTGTGGCCGGCGCCGGCGTAGGGCTCCTCGCCGTACCCCGGTCCGCTTCCGTCTGTCCACCGCACTGGTCGTGTCCCCTGTCCTGGCCGACCGACGCGGTCGCCCGCAGGGAAAGAGCGCGGGCGGCCGGAAGTGTTACACCTGGCCCGCACAGGACGGATGAAGTCTCCGGAAAGGGGCGATCCAGGTTATTCAGGCGAAGAGTGAGCACATGCGGCGCGACGACGGCGTGAAGGACCACTGGCCGCTGTGACACTTCCGTGCGGGCGGACGCTGTTCCTCATGGGCCGTCGATGCGACCGGAGGCGCGGCCGGCGACACGGACTCGACTATGAACCCGGTGCGAACGAGGACAGTTTTGGGCCAGGTAGGGCAACCCCGGCGCGCACGGACGTACGACGGGGAACTGGGCGCCGCGGTCACGCGGGCCCAGGACGGCGACGAGGCCGCCTTCGCGGTGGCCTATCGGATCGTGCAACCGGGCCTACTCGGCTATCTGCACGGGCTGGTCGGCAACGACGCGGAGGACGTGGCCTCCGACGCCTGGCTGGAGATAGCCCGCGACCTCGGACGTTTCAAGGGGGACGGGGCGGGGTTCCGCGGCTGGACCGCGACCATCGCCCGGCACCGGGCCCTGGACCATCTGCGCCGCCAGCGCGTCCGGCCCCGGGCCGGCGGGACCGAACAGGACCTGCTGCACCTGCCCGGACCGCACGACACCCATGACCAGGCCCTGGAGTCCCTCTCCACCGAGCAGGCCCTGGAACTGGTCCGCGGGCTGCCGCGGGACCAGGCCGAGGCGGTGCTCCTGCGGGTCGTGGTGGGTCTGGACGGTCCCGCCGCCGCACGCGTCCTCGGCAAGCGTCCGGGAGCGGTGCGCACGGCCGCCCACCGGGGCCTGAAACGTCTCGCCCGCCAGCTGGGCGTCGGCGGCGGGGCGGACGAGGGTGTGACGGATGGGGCCTCCCGAACGCTGGGGAAGTCGACATGAACGACGAGGGCGACAGTGGGCGGCCAGATGGTGCCGCGACCCGGCACCTCGACGCATCGAAACGGTCGGACAGAAACGGAAGCAGACATGGGTGAACAGCTGAGCGGCGACGGAGCTCCGGTCCGTCACCGGTATGGGCACCCTGACGGCACCGTGTCCGGCCCGGGGGACGCGCATGACTCCGCCGCGCTGGAGACGGCGCTGGGCGCCGCCATACGCGCGGACCGCCTCGATCCCGAGGCCGAGCAGCGGGCCCTGGCCGCCTTCCGGGCCGCCGCCCACAGCGCGGGCGCGCGCCGGGCACGTACCCGGCGCCGGGACGACTGGCGGCCGCGCGAGGAGCGGAGTGTCCGGCGCCCGGTGCGGCTGACGCTCGGCGTGGCGTTCGCCAGCCTCACCCTGGGCGGTGTCGCGGTCGCGGCCATCGGTTCGGCAGGCTCGTCCGGCGACGGTGCCGGCACCGGCCGGGGGACCGCGCACCCCTCCGTGGTCGCCCCGGACCAGCCGGGCGGTACGGCCTCCCCGAAGCCGTCCGGCCGCACCGGCCCCACGGACCGCCCCTCCCCCGCCCAGGACACCGAGGCCCACTGCCGCGCCTACAAGCGGGTCGAAGGGCGTGGCAGAGCACTCGACGCGACGGCCTGGCAGCGGCTCGTCACGGCGGCCGGCGGAAAGGACAAGGTCGCCGCGTACTGCTCCGAGCTGCTGGCGCGGGCGACGGCCGGCACGGACAGCCCCGGCAAGGGTGCCGCGAGCGCCGGCAACGGCACAGCGGGGAACACCGGCGGCGCCGGCAACGGCACGCCCGACACCGACCCCGGCGGCACGCACCACGCGACCGGGAACGGCCGGGCGGGCGAGGGGAAGGGCAGCGGGAAGCACCCGTAGCCCCGCGCCCTCCGCAGAGCTTCAGGTGTCGTCTCCGGCCAGTTCCCGTTCGCCGATCCGGGAGAGCAGGATGTCGTTGGGGGTGCCGATGATCGGTAGTGCCAGGGCGTCCCGGTAGTGGCGGCCCAAGGCGTTCAGGGTCCCGGCGTAGGCGGCTCCCCCGCACAGTACGGAGGCCGCGCGGACGAGCTCCTGGAGGGCCGAGGTGCAGAAGACCTTCGCCGCGCCCGGTGTGAGCGGAGGGCGCTGCTCGGTGAGGCACTGCCAGACCGCGTGCATCGCCGATCGCTGGGTGGACAGCTCGCCCATCCGCAGTCCGATGGCGCCCCGGGCCTCCGGCGAGCGGTGGTGGGCCGTCTCCCGTACGAAGCGCAGTGCGCTTTCGTAGACGGCGTCGGCGGAGCCCAGTGCACGGGCGACGTAGCTGGTGACGTCGTAGGTGCGCAGCGCGTCGGTGAGGTCGTGTTCCGGGCCGCCGATCACCTCCGTCTTCGGGTCGAACGCGTAGTCCCGGTAGGTGACTTCGGCCAGTGACACCCCGAGCATGCCCGGGCGCGGGAGCTCGGCTCCGATGTCGATACCCGGCCGGTGGGGATCCGTCAGGACGCCGACGGTGGCGTCGTCGGCGCGGGCGATGACCACGATCCGGTCCGCGTGCCGGGCGTTGGTCACCCAGCTCTTGTGCCCGTTCAGCCGGCCGGTGCCGTCGCTGATGTCGACCGTGGTCCGCACGGCCGCCGGGTCCCCCACTCCGCGTTCGTGGTAGGCACGCGCGAACACCTGCTCGCCGCGGGCCATGGGCGCCAGCCACGTTCGCTTCTGCTGTTCGGTCCCGTGCCGCAGCATCTGCTGGCAGAGCTTCAGGTGTGTGCCCACCAGTCCGGCCAGGGACTGCCATCCGCGTGCCAGTTCATAGCTGAGCTGGGCCACCTCCTGCGACGGGCGCCCGGAGCCGCCGTGTTCGACCGGCACGGTCGCCCCGAAGGCCCCCAGCTCCCGCAGCCGCTCCACCAGCACGTCCGGGTAGTCGTCCTCCGCGTGTGACGCCAGGTAGCTCTCCACGTCCTCGCGGACGAAGGCGCTGAGGCCGGACGCCCCTTGGCCCGCCCTGGCGGTCTCGTCACTGCTCCGCATCCGACCCTCCTCGTCGCAGGTGATGGAGGCATCGCCCGAGCAGTGAGCCCTCCAGACACACTGGACATGCAAACAAGGGGGCGAGTGGGTCGCACGGGATGTTCGGCCGGTCGGGTGACGGTGGGCTGCGCGCCGCGCGCCGGGGCGCGTCAGGCGCCTCCCGGCACCCAGGGGGGCGCCGCGCCGTTGCCGCTGATCGGTGCCGGTGCACGGCTCGGGTTCGGGTTCGGGTTCGGGTTCGGGTTGAGGTTCGGGTCGCCGGCGTATCCGCGCGCGGGCGTCTGTGCCAGGAACAGCCGCGTGTACAGGCCGTGGTGACCCAGCAGCTGGGCGTGGGTGCCGGATTCGACGAGGCGGCCCCGGTCCAGGACCAGGATGTGGTCGGCTTCCGCGGCGAGGTCGAGGTCGTGGGTGATGACGATGGTGGTGCGGCCCTCGGCGAGGCGGCGCAGTGGGGTGAGGATGCGCTGGGTGGCCAGGACGTCGAGGCCGGTGGTGGGCTCGTCGAGGACGAGTACCGGGGCGTCGCGCAGCACGGCGCGGGCGATGGCGACGCGCTGTAGTTGACCTCCGGAGAGGCGTGCGGTGCCCGGGGCGATGACGGTCTGGTAGCCGTCCGGGAGGGCGGAGATGAAGCCGTCGGCGTCGGCGGCCTGGGCGGCGCGTACGACCTCGTGGTGGGTGGCGCGGGAGTGGACGCGGCCGGAGGCGATGTTCTCCTCGACGGTGTCGTGCAGGACGAGGGTGTCCTGGGGCAACAGCGTGATGTTGCGGCGGACGTGGGCGAGCGGGAGGTGGTCCACCGGGACGTCGTCGAGGCGGACGCTGCCGGAGTCGGGGTCGTAGAAGCGCAACAGCAGCGCGGCCAGGGTGGACTTGCCGGCGCCGCTCGGGCCCGTGATGACGAGGAGTTGGCCGGGGACCGCGCTGAAGGACAGGTCCCGCAGGACGAGGGCGTCGGCGGGGCTGCCCGGGTAGTGGAAGTCGACGTGCCGGGCCTCCACTTCGCCCAGGGCGCGGTGGTGGTGCGGCGGGGCGACCAGGGAGGGCGGGGGGTCGCTGACGGCGGGGCGGGCGTCGAGGATCTCCAGCAGGCGCTCCGCGCCGGCGGTCGCCTCGGTGGCGGTGAGGCCGAGTTGGCCCAGTGAGCGGATCGGCGGGTAGAGGTAACCGATGAACGCGGCGAAGGCGAGCAGCTGGCCGAGCGTCATCCGTCCCGCGGAGATCTCCCATGCGCCGAGGCCGATGATCGTCAGTACGCAGAGGGTCTCCAGGAGTTCGACGACCTCTGTGTACAGCTGGTTGAGGCGGGCGCTGGTCACCGACGCCCTGAACCATTTGCGGGCCTGTCGGTCGAGCCGTTGTTCCTCGTCGTGCTGCCGGTTGTAGGCCTGTGTCAGCACGACGTTGACCAGGCCCTCCTCGACGACCGAGGTGATGGCGCCGTCGGCGGCGCGCTCCCGGCGGGAGACCTCTTTCACGCGGCTGGTGAAGCGGGTGGTGGCGAACCAGAACACCGGGGCCAGGATGAAGGTGACCAACGCCAGGTCCCAGCGCATCAGGAGGGCGGCGCCGGCGTAGAAGACGATGCCGAACGCGGCGGCGGCCAACTGGACGAGGCCGGTGACCACCATCGCCTCGATGGCGTCGACGTCTCCGGTCATCCGCTCGACCAGGTCGCCGCGGCGGTTGCGTTGGAAGAAGTGCGGCGGCAGCACCTGGAGATGGGCGAAGGTGCGGGCACGGAGCCGCATGACGAAGCGCTCGGCGGTCCAGGCCGCGAGCGAGTTGCCGAGATAGCCCACCACCGCGCCGACGACAGCGACGCCGAGCCAGAGGCCGGCCGGCTGCCAGAAGGCGTCGACCGAGCCCTTCTGTAGTGCGTGGTCGGTGAGTTGGGCGAAGAGGAGGATGGCCACGGTCTCGGCGAGCGCGGCGACGATGGCGCTCAGGCAGACCAGGAGGATCCAGCGCCGGTCACCGTGGGTCAGTGGCCAGAATCGGCGAAGGGCTTCCCGGATGCCCACCCGTCGGGTACGGATCGTGGGATCCGCCTGAGGACCCCACAGACTCCGGCCAACCGGCGTTTCCCCAGTGCCTTGTTGGGGCGCCGGCGACGCTTCGATGCGCGTCTGCCGCCGGCGTGAGCTGCGCAGATGCATGGTTGTCACGCCATATCGGGCTGCTCGGGGCCGAGGCCCGTGGGGCCTTAACCCGCAAGGCGGACCCGCGCGGGGCGCGAGCCAGCCTTGAGCTCAGAGCTTTGGGTCAGCGGTAGTAGCCGTAGCCGAAGAAGCCGCGCCCGAAGCGACGGCCATACCTGCCGAAGCGACCTCCGAATCGGCCGCCGTAGCGGCCACCGTAGCGACCTCCGCGGCCGCCTCCGCGGCCACCGTGGCCCCAGCCGCCCCAGCCGTGTGCGGGAAGGATGCGGAAGCTCATACCTGCCTCCTAGATCGGTTCCTTGGTGACGAGCCATATTTCCGGCTCCGTCAACTCCCAAGCTACGTCCACCACCTGCTCACCAACAAGGAAATATGCGTGAAAATTCAGACAAAAGAGCAAATTCTTCTCGTTCCGGCGGAGAGTTGCCGCAGATAACGCTCCGCATGCGGGGTTCGGCGGGGACCCCGCCGCCACGCGGACGGCCCCACCAGGCAACCGTCACCCTCCGTGGCCGGCACGGGACTTGACGGTCCGGTGTGCACATGAGCGGGTACGGAGAGGTGCGCGCATAAGAGCCGCGGCGAGGGCGGTGCCGACGAGGAGGACGGCGGCCAGCCAGCAGGCGTACCCTGCGCCGCGCAGTGCGGCCTCGGGGGTCGGCGCACCGGTGGTCGTCGCGCGCAGGAAGACCGTGCCCAGCAGGGCGGTGCCGAGCGTGCCGCCCAGTTGCTGGGCGGCGTTGAGCAGGCCGGCCGCGGAGCCGGTCTCGTGCGGGCGGACCCGGCGCAGTGCGGTGGTGAAGAACGGGACCGCGAACAGCCCCTGCCCCAGCCCGCCGGCCGCCAGTGCGGGGAGCAGCGGCCACGGGTAGGACGTGGCCGGCCCGGCGGCATAGACCACGGCCGCGGCCAGCGCGCCGGCCAGCAGCGCGGCGAGCCCGGCGAACATCACCCGTGAGCCGTGGCGCGGGACCAGCCGGGCACCGGCGATCCAGGACGACAGCGCCATCGCGCACGACCACGGCAGCAGGGTGAGACCGGCGGACCGGACATCGGTGTGCGGCCCCAGCTGGAGCTGCAACACGATGACCAGCATCAGGCCGTTGATCACCGCGAAGAACAGCAGCGAGGCGGCCAGCGCGGCCGGAAAACCGCGATCCCGGAAGAGGCCCGCCTCGACCAGCGCACTGCGGCCCCGGGCGCTGCGGCGGCGCTGGTGCGCCCCGAACCCGGCCAGGACGGCGAGGCCCGCGACCAGGGCGCCCCAGGCCCGGGGCGAGCCGGACCCGAGGTCGCCCTCGATGAGCGGGTGGACGACCAGTCCGGTGCCGAGGACGGCCAGCACCGTACCGGTGAGGTCGAGGCGCGGCCGCCGGTCGGAGCGGTCCTCCGGCAGCAGGGGAGCCGCGGCGAGGACGCCGACGCCGAGCGGGGCGTTGACGAGGAAGACCGCCCGCCAGGAGGAGCCGAGCAGATCGGCGTGGGTCAGCACGCCGGCGAGTACCGGCCCGCAGACCGCGGCCAGGCCCATCACCGGGCCGATGCTGCCCATGGCCCTGGCCAGTTCGTCGCCGTCGAACATGCTCCGGATCAGGCCGATGGTCTGCGGGATGACCAGCGCCGCCGCGGCGCCCTGGACGGCCCGCGCGGCGATCAGTACGGCGGGCGAGCCGGCCAGCGCGCAGACCAGCGAGGCCAGCACGAACCCGGCAACCCCGATCCGGAAGGTCCGGCGGCGCCCGACGATGTCGCCGAGCCGGCCGCCGGTGATCAGCAGGACCGCGAACGGCAGCGTGTAGGCGGCGCCGAACCACTGGATGTCGGAGGCCGGCCCGCCCAGATCGGCGTGGATCACGGGCGCGGCGACCGTCATGATCGTGGCGTCGAGCAGGTTCATCGCCTCGGCGATCAGCAGCGTTGCCAGGGCGGCCCAGCGGCGGGGGTGCGGCGGGGCGGACGGCCTCGGGACGGGGGTCGGCGCGGTGTGCGGCACGGGTGCTCCCTTCAGCACGTTCGGGTGGGACGTCCGGGCCTTCCGGCCGGACGTCGGGTCGGGCATTCCGATCGGTGGATGCCGGGCCGAGCGTGCCGAGGCGTACGGTGGAGCTTCCACCTACGGCGTTGTGATAGCGGTTCTTTTCCTTTCAGCGCCCTTGAGTGAAGGATTTATCCATGAAGGATCTATCCGTGTCGGCGGTCCGAGGTGCCGTCAAGGAGCTGCCGTGAAGGATGTTCCGGCCGTGCTGGACGAGGTCGACCGCGGACTGGTGCACGCCCTGCACATCGACGGGCGGGCGCCGTTCAGCCGGATCGCCGAGGTGCTCGGCGTCTCGACGCAGACCGTGGCCCGCCGCTACCGGAGGCTGTGCGCCCGGGCCGGGCTCCGGGTCGTCGGCCTGGTCGATCCGCACCACGCGGGGCGGGCACAGTGGCTGGTCCGGCTCACCGCCGCACCGCACGGCGCCCAGGACCTCGCGCTGGCACTGGCCCGGCGGGCGGACACCTCCTGGGTGAAGCTCGCCTCCGGCGGTACCGAGATCATCGCGGTGGTACACGCCCCGGCAGCCGGCGCCGGCCGGCACGCACTGTTGCTGCACGACATCCCCCGCACCGCCGGGATCACCGAGGTCTCCGCCCACTACCTGCTCCACACCTACCTGGGCGGGCCCACCGCCTGGCGGGGCCGGGCGAGTTCCCTCGACGAGCAGCAGCAACGCCGCCTGCTCCCCCGCCACGAGGCGTCGGACGCCACCCGACTCCCGTTGCCCACAACGGAGTTGGCCGAGTCGGACGACGCGCTGCTGGCCGCGTTGCAGCGGGACGGCCGGACCAGTCACGCCGACCTGGCCGCAGCCACCGGCTGGTCACCCGCCACCGTCGCCCGCCGGCTGGCCGCCCTACAGGCCTGCGGCGCGCTCTTCTTCGACGTCGAGTGCGACGACGCGCTGTTCGGCGCCACCACGCAGGCGATGCTGTGGATGACCGTCACCCCGGCCCGGCTCGACCGGGTCGCCACCGCCCTGGCAGAACACGAGGAGCTCGCCTTCGTCGCCGCCACCACCGGCCGGACGAACGTGGTCGCGCACGCGCTGTGCCCGGATCCGGCTGCCCTGCACCGCTACCTCACCCAGCGCCTCGGCGACCACGGCGCGATCCTCACCCTGGAGACCGCGCCGGTGCTGCGGACCGTCAAGGGCGCCGGGCCGCTCGCCCCGTTCGGGCCAAGTCCTGCCCTACGGGCGGGTGGTCGGACTGTCAGAGGGAGGCCCTAGTGTCCTCGCTCGTGACCGATCCTTCCTCGCACCTGTGCGCGACAGCCGATGCCTACGATGCCGTCGCTGTCCTCTATGCCGAGCTCTTCCGCAATGCACTCGACGATCTTCCGCTGGATCGCGCGGTGCTCGCCGCGTTCGCCGAGACCGTGCGGGCCGCCGGCGGCGGGCCGGTCGCCGAGCTGGGATGCGGTCCCGGCAGTGTGACCGCGCACCTGCGGGACCTGGGGCTGGACGTCTTCGGCGTCGACCTGTCGCCGGTGATGATCGATCTCGCCCGCGAGGCGTACCCGGACCTGCGGTTCGAGGTCGGCTCCATGGACGCCCTGGACCTGGCCGACGGCACGCTGGACGGCATCGTGTCGTGGTACTCGGTCATCCACACCCCACCGCAGGACGTGCCGTCGTACCTCGCGGAGTTCCGGCGGGTGCTCGCGTCCGGCGGCCACCTCCTGCTCGGCTTCTTCGAGTCGGAGGGCGCGCCGGTCACGGCGTTCGACCACAAGGTGACGACGGCCTACCGGTGGCCGATCGACGACCTGGCGGCGCTGGCCGGCGACGCCGGGTTCGCCGAAGTCGGCCGGATGCTGCGTGAGCCGCTCCAGGGGGAACGGTTCCGCCGGGGTCATCTGCTGATGCGCAGGGGCACATGACGCACCGCCCGGAGTGACGCGCTGCCCGGAGTGACGCACCGCCCGGAGTGACGCGCTGCCCGGAGTGAGCCGAACGGCCCGGCAGGGCTTTCCCGGGCGGCGACTCCGCCGTCAGGCCCGCTTCCCCCTCATCAGGAACAGCCCCACCGCCGAACCCAGCACCACCACGCCGCTGGAGACGCTGATCAGGATCTGCTGTAGACCGTCGAAGGCGAAGCTGGTGGAGACGTTGACGGCGACCGCGACGATCAGGACGAACCAGAGCAGGGCCTTCATGGGGGTTCCCTTCCAGGAGGAGTGCGGAGCGTGGCGTGCTGTGCCGGTGATGACAATGCCGCGACCCGGCGCCCGTTTCGATGGGGCACCCTCCCGAACGGAGGGTGTAGTGCGCTACACCCTCCGGCGGGGAGACCGCCCGCCCGCCGCCGCACCGCAGGTCAACTAGCCTGACGGCATGGGGGATACGGTGCGGCGGGCGGGACGGGCGACGGGGCAGCTGATGACGGCCGCCGGGTTGGCGCTGCTGTCGTACCTGTTCCTCGCCGTGCTGATGTTCACCGCGGTCGCGACGGCGATCGTGGTCGGCGCGGGCGTACTGCCCGAGACGGTGCTGATGCTGCGCAGGATGGCCGGGTTCAAGCGGCGCCGGGTGGCGGGCTGGACGGGCCGGGCGGTCCCCGAGGCGTACCGCCCGCTGACCGGGGAGTTGGGCGAGCGGGTGCGGACGGCGATCGCGGACCCGGGCACGTACCGGGATCTGCGCTGGCTCGCCGCGCACTTCGGCTACGGCTGGTTGCTGGCGTACCTGGCGCTGCCGCTGTGGGCCGTCGGACTGCTCGTCGACGGGGTGTGGTGCGGGCTGCTGCGCCGGCGGCCCGTCGTCCTGCCGCTGATCGGGCGCCTCGCCGACCTCGACGCGGCCTGGTCACGGGCGCTGCTGACGCCCTCGCCGGAGAGCCGGCACACCGCCGAGCTCGCCGAGCGGGTCGAGGAGCTGACCGTCACCCGGGCCGGCGCGGTGGCCGCGCACGGCGCCGAACTGCGGCGCATCGAACGGGACTTGCACGACGGCACGCAGGCCCGCCTGGTGGCGCTGTCGATGCGGGTGGGGCTGGCCCGGCGCGCGTACGACAAGGACCCCGAGGCGGCGCGCAGGCTCCTCGACGACGCACAGGACCAGGCCGAGGAGGCCCTCACCGAGCTGCGCCAGGTGGTCCGCGGCATCCACCCGCCGATCCTCACCGACCGGGGACTGGCCGGTGCGGTAAGGGCGTTGGCGGCGAGCAGCGCGCTCGACGTGGCGGTGCGCGAGGACGGGGTGACCGAGGGCCCGCGGGCACCGGCGGCGGTGGAGGCGGCCGCGTACTTCGTCGTCGCGGAGGCGCTGACCAATGCGGCCAGGCACAGCGGGGCGGACCGGGCCGCGGTGGAACTGTCGCGCCGGGACGGGGTGTTGCGGGTGGCCGTGCGCGACGAGGGGTGCGGCGGCGCGGAGCGTCCGGTGCCGGTGGGAGCGCCGGGGGGCAGTGGGCTCCTCGGCATCCGGCGGCGGGTCGCGGCGCTCGACGGGACCGTGGATGTGACCAGCCCCGTCGGGGGGCCGACCGTGATCGAAGTGGAGCTGCCGTGCGCGTGGTGATCGCCGAGGACAACGCCCTGCTGCGGGAGGGTCTGGTGCTGCTGCTGACCTCCGCCGGGCACGAGGTGGTGGCGGTGGCGGCCGCCGGGCCGGACGTGCTGCCGGCGCTCCTGGCACACCGGCCGGACGCCGCGGTGCTGGACGTGCGGATGCCGCCCGGCTTCCGCGACGAGGGGCTGCGCGCGGCGCTCGCGGCGCGGCGGGAGCTGCCCGGCCTGCCGGTGCTCGTGCTGTCGCAGTACGTCGAGGAGACCTACGCCGCCGAGCTGCTGGGCGGCGGCGCGAGCGGGGTCGGCTATCTGCTGAAGGACCGGGTGGGGCGGGTCGACGAGTTCCTGGACGCCCTGGAGCGGGTCGCGGCCGGCGGCACCGCGCTGGACCCCGAGGTCGTCACGGAGCTGCTGACCAGGCGCCGGGACGATCCGCTCGACGCCCTGACCCCACGCGAACGGGAGGTGCTCCAGCTGATGGCCGAGGGCCGGGACAACGCGACCATCGCCGAACTGCTGGTGGTGTCGGACCGCGCGGTCAGCAAGCACATCGGCAATGTCTTCGCGAAGCTGGGCCTGCCGCCGAGCGACAGCGGACACCGCAGGGTGCTGGCCGTCCTGGCGTACCTGAACGGGAGCTGACCCGCGGCGACGGGGCGGGCTCACCGACCGGGCCGTCCCGGGTACCGTCCGCGCAGCGCCGCCCGAGCCGGCAGCAGCGTTCCCGCCGCGGTCGTCGCCACGACCGCCGCCACGACCACCCCCGCCTGCGTCAGCGGCAGGTACGGCAGCGTGCCGGCCACCGCCGCGCCGAACGCCAGCAGCGGCACCGATGCCACCGCGGCCCCCACCGCCAGGCCCGTCACCGCGGTGACCGCCGCCTCCAGCCGGAGCATCCGCCTCAGTTGGCGACGCCCCGCACCGGCCAGGCGCAGCAGCCGCAGTTCGGGGCGCCGGCCGACGGCGATCAGCGACAGGGTGCTCAGCACGGCGATGGCCGTGAACGCCCCGATGGCCGCGACCGCCGCCACCGTGACCACCTCGCCGAGCGCCTGGTCAGCCGCCTCGACACGTACCGGCCCGGGGCGCGTCGTCACCTCGGCGCCGGGCACCGCCGCCGCCAACGCCCGCGCGACCGCGGTCCGGTCCCCGCCCGGTGCGTCGGCCGCGACCAGCACCCGTGCCCGGTCCGGCGCCGCGCCGTGGCGCCGCAGCTCGTCGGCGGAGAGCAGGAAGTCCCCCAGGGCGAGCGACCGTTCGTAGGTGGCGACCACCCGCAGCCGCGCCGGCGCCCCGTCCCCGAAGCGCAGCACCGCCGTGTCGCCGGGTCGCAGATCGAGCGAGTCGGCCCGGTCGGTGCCGACCGCGACGGTGCCGGGCCGCAGCTGCCGCACCGTCCCCTCCCGGACGTCCGGGTCGAGGGTGCGTTCCAGTCGTCCGGGCGTGACGCCGAGCACCGGCAGCCGCTCCAGCCGGGGCGAGCCTGCCTCCCGCCCGGCCAGCACCACCGTGCCGGCCACCCACTCCGTCGCGGCCCGCACCCCCGGCACCGCCCGGATGCGCTCCAGCGCACCGGCCGGCAACCCGCCCGCGGCCCGCACCTCGAAGCCGGCTCGCAGCGCCCGGTCGGCCTGTGCGGCCCCTTCGTGGGTGAGCGTCGCACCGGCCGACAGCTGGACCCCGACGAAGGCGGTGACCAGGACGACGGGGGTGAGTGCGGCGCCCGAACGGCGGGCGGTGGCGGTTGCGTTGGCGGCGGCGAGCCGCCCACCGGGGCCGCCGAACCGCCGCAGCGGCGGGCCCAGTACCCGCATCGCGCCCTCGGCGATCCACGGCCCGAGGAGGGCACAGGCGCTCACCATCGTCACCGCCGCCGCCCCGGACGCGGCGGCCGCGGCCGCACCGTGCTGGAGGGCCGCGGTCCCCGCCGAACTCACCCCCACCGTCAGCAGCACCAGCCCGCCGACCTTGCGCCCCTTGCCGGGCACCGCCGGACGCAGCGCCTGGGCCGGCCGCACCTTCGCGGTGCGGGCACAGGCGATCAGCGCCGCCAGCCGCGCCACCAGGACGGTGATCGCCGCGGTGACCAGCGGCGCCGGCCACAGCGCCGGCGGCATCGGGAGTTCGAGCCCGGGCGGCAGCGCCCCGCGGGCGTCCAGGAGCGCCCGCAGGCCGAGGTGGGCAGGGAACGCCCCCACCGCCCCCAGCAGCGCGGCGCGGACCGCGACCCGGCCGACTTCCCCGCCCACCGCGGCGCGCAGCTGCCGGGGTGTCGCCCCGACCACGCGCAACAGGGCCAGCTCCTCGGCGCGTTGTTGCAGCGCCTGCACCACCGTCGACGACACCACGAGCAGCGCGATCAGGACGACGGTGCCGGCCACCGACCCGAGCAGCTCCAGCAGTCCGGCACGGGCGGGCCGGGCGGCCAGGAACTCGGCTTGACCCCGCCCGTTCCCGGCCAGCACCCGCAGCGCCGCCGCGTCCCCGTCCGCACGCCGGCCGGCGCTCCCCAGGCCCGCGGTGTCCAGCGCACGGCGCACCCGGTCATGCAGCTCCGCGGGGTCGGTACCGGGTGCGGCGGTGATCCCGATGGCGTCCACCGCCCCGGGGTGCCCGGCCAACCGGCGGGCTTCGCCCCGGGTGAAGTAGACGGCGGCGCGGGGTCCGTCGGCGACGCCCACCACGGTGTACGGCGCGTCGCTGCTGCCCGCGCGCAGCACCCGGCGGGCGCCGGCACGGACCCCGGCGCCTGCCCCGCCCCCCACCACGACCTCGTCCGCACGCTGTGGTGCGCGCCCGTTCCGCAGGCCGTAGGGCGCCAGCCGGGCGGCGTCCCAGGGCCGTCCGACGGCGGTCTCGGGGTGCCGGCCGACCCGGCCCACCGGGAACACGTCGTCGGCGACGGCCGACCGCACCCCGGGCACCCGCCGGACCACGGCGAGCGCCGCCGCCGGCACCCGCACCCGCTCGGTGAGTCCGGCCGTCGCGGTCTCCGGCTCGCTGCCCCACGGCGTGGCGGTGAAGCGGGTGTTCTGGTCGCCGGCGACCACCAGGTCGGCCGCCGCGTAGCGCGCCACCCGCGGGTGGCCGAGCCCGGCCGAGGCGAGGGCGAGCCCGAAGGTGCCGAGCAGCAGCGAGGTGAGGGCGAGTGCGGCACAGGCGGCGGCCCAGGCAGTGCGGTGGGTGCGGGCCGCTCGGGCGGCGAGCAGACGGGTGACGTTCACGCGGCCCGCCCCGCCCGCATCGCCGCGCTCTGCTCGCGCCCCAGGTCCCGCATGACACGGGTCACTTCATCGACGTCCGGGCACTCCACCCGCCCCGCGACCCGCCCCCCTACGAGGAAGAGCGCGGCATCCGCCCAGGTCGCGGCGGCTGGATCGTGGGTGACCATGACGACGGTGCGGTCGTCCCGGTCGACGGCCCGCCGCAGCAGGGCGAGTACGTCCTCGGCGGCGGCGGGGTCGAGGGCTCCGGTGGGTTCGTCGGCGAAGACGACGTCGGGGTCGTTGATCAACGCGCGGGCGAGCGCCACCCGCTGCCGCTGCCCGCCGGACAGCTCCCAGGTCGCGGCGTCCGCCCGCTCGCCGAGCCCGACGGCGGCCAGGCCCCGGCGGGCCCGCCCGTCCACGGGCGCGCCGCCCAGCAGCAGCGGGAGGGCGACGTTCTCCACGACGCTCAGCGACGGCACGAGGTGGTGTGCCTGGAACACGAACCCTACGCGCTCCCGCCGCAGCCGGGTCAGCGCGGTTTCGGAGAGCGCGGACAGCTCCGTTCCGCCGATCCGCACCACCCCCGCCGTCGGCCGGTCGAGCCCGGCGGCGCACTGCAACAGGGTCGACTTCCCGGAGCCGGACGGCCCCATGACGGCGAGGAACCGGCCGCGGGGCACGGCGAGGTCCACCGGGTGCAGGGCGACCACCCCACGCCCGTGGTCACGGCCGACCCCCTCCAACGTGAGCGCATCGGGCACCGTGCCCGACCCCGCCGCGGTAGCTGTCGCGGCCTCGCGCCGCCGCCCGAACATTCGCTTCACACGCCCTCTCCATGGCCCGGTGGCCCGGTCGCCACACCACGCAGAACGCTAGGAACGGAACGGCGCGCGAGGGAGAGAGCTCGCCCCCGTCCTGGTGGTGTAGCAGGCCCCACCGCCGACCTGGTGGCCGGCTCGGTGGCGCCGAGCGAGAGGGAGCCCACCGGACCATCGGACCACCGGACGTCCGACGGCCGGGAAACGGGCGAAGTCCCGCCCGGTGGGCGGGACTTCGCCGTTCGGCTGCCCCGGCGGGGAGGCACGGCCGATGCGACTGCGGCGGCCTTCGCCGAGGACGCGGAGGCGCTGCGGCGGAGGGGGCGGCTATCCGACGGGCGCGTCGCCTGCCGGACGGCTGGCCACCCGGGGACGGGCGCTCGGCCGAGCACTCGGCCGGTTGGGCGACTTGGAGGCCGAGGGCGGGACGACGGCCGGGGTCTTCGAGGCCGCCGGGGTGCGCGCGGGGTTCGGCCGATCGGCGGGGGACGCGGAGTCGGACGGACCCGGCCGGTCGGAGGGATCCCGGTGGTCGGACGGATCCCGGTGGTCATTCGCGTCCCGACGGTCATTCGCGTCCCGGCGGTCATTCGCGTCCCGGCGGTCCCCGGTATCCCGACGATCCCCGGTATCCCGAGGGTCGTTCGTATCCCGGCGATCGTCCCCGTCACGACGGTCATTCGCATCCCGACGGTCATCCCCGTCACGACGATCCCCCGGATCCCGACGGTCGTCCCCGTCACGACGATCCCCCGGATCCCGACGGTCATCCCCATCCCGGCGATCATTCGCATCCCGACGGTCGTCCCCGTCCCGGCGATCGGACGGCCCCGCGGTATCGGACGGCCTCGCCGTATCGGACGGGTCCGGGCGGTCGGCGGGGTCCGGAGAGCGGGACGGGTCGGACGGTTCCGAGGGGTCGGGGTAGTCGGAGGGGTCGTCGGGGTAGTCGGAGGGGTCGTCGGACGGATCCGGGGCGCTGTTCGGGTCGA
Organism: Streptomyces sp. NPDC048506; assembly: GCF_040651315.1. Taxonomy (NCBI): domain Bacteria; kingdom Bacillati; phylum Actinomycetota; class Actinomycetes; order Kitasatosporales; family Streptomycetaceae; genus Streptomyces; species Streptomyces sp. NPDC048506. The sequence continues at coordinate 168,839 of NZ_JBEZIX010000001.1, read as the reverse complement.
GCCGCAGGCTCCCGTAGCGCGCGAACCGGGCCGCGTCCCCGGAGTACACGGTGGCCATCGCCTTCCCCGTGCAGTCGCGGGAGGGCCACAGGACGAGGTCGAGCGGGGTGTCGTTGATCAGCTCGCCGCCCCCGTCCCCGAGGCCGTAGCAGTGGTCGTCGCCGGGGTCCTCGATGTAGTACTCCTTGTTGTGTGCCCGCATGTGGAAGGTGATGGTGCCGGTGCTGGCCTGTGCACCGAAGGGGCCGAACGCGGCGAGCGCCACCCCGGCGACGGCCGCGGCGCCCAGATAAACGGTCATGTGTCGCATGGCCCGACAGTTCCCGGCGCAATATCGGACTATTCACCTATAACGGAATATTCACCCAACCCCCGTCACGCTCCCCAGCCACAGCACGTCCCGGGCCCGGGTCATCGCGACGAAGAGCTGACTCCGTGCCAGTTCCGCGCGCTCACGGGCGGTTTCGGTGGCGGCCGCGCCGTCGTCCGGCTTGGTGTCGGCCGGTAGGTGGGCCTCGTACCGCGGGAGGTAGACGCGCTTGAACTCCAGGCCCTTGGCACGGCGGTAGCTGCCGAGCTTCACGGCCTCCACCGGGTGCCCGTCGTACTGTTCCAGCAGGCAGACCCGGATTCCGGCCCGGGTGAGCAGGCGCCGGTAGCACTCTATGGCGTGCTTGGACGGGCAGAGCACGGCGGAGTCCGCCAGCTCCTGCGGGGTCAGGGCGAGCAGCGCGGCCAGCAGCGCCTCGTCGTGGGCGGCCCTGGTGGGCAGGGCGGCGCGCTGCACCTGTCCGTGGTGGTACGTCAGATCGACGTCCCGGCGACCCGACGTGCGCTGCCCGTCGATGTCCTCGAAGGCGTCCTCGGCGACCAGGGACAGCGCGGTGTCCACGATCTCCTTGCTGTTGCGGTAGTTGGCGCGCAGCACCTGTCCGCGGTCGCCCCGGATGTCGATGCCCGCGTCCGAGAGCCGGAACCCGCCCGGGTAGACGGCCTGTTGTCCGTCGCCCACCAGCAGCAGGCCGTTGGGGCTGTCCCCGACCAGGGCGTGCAGCAGGCGCACCCCGACGAGGGTGAGGTCCTGGACCTCGTCCACCACCACGGCCGCGTAGCCGGAGTGACCGGTGCGGCCGGACGCCTCCGCGAGGGCGAGCGAGAGGACGTCGTTGAAGTCGTGCACCGCGCGCTCGCCGCGCTGGGCCTCGTACGCCTCGTACAGGTCCCAGACCGCCTGGCGGTGCGGTCGGCGCAGGCTCGCGCGGCGGCGGCGACGGGCCAGCGCGGCGTACTCCTCGAAGGAGGTGATGCCGCGGCCCTTGATGACGTAGTCGATCTCGTCCTTCCAGTAGCGGGACAGCGGGTCGATCTCGGCGAGGCAGCTGTCCCGGCCGACGTGCTTCCAGGCCAGGCTGAAGGCGGTCTCCGCCTTGCCCCCGTGCAGGTGGACGGGGACGCCGCGGGCGTGCAGGTACTCCTGCGCCCAGGAGTGCAGGCTGCGGAAGTCGACCTGGTCGGCCACCGCCGGGGCCATGGTGGCCAGGAAGGTGGCCTGCACCCGCGGCAGGTTGTTGGCGAAGGTGACGTACAGGACCCGGCCGTTGGTGCGCTGGGCGAGGTAGGCCGCGCGGTGCAGGCCGACGACCGTCTTGCCGGTGCCGGCCGGGCCGGTGATCCGGGCCGGGCCGGCCCAGTTGCGGCGGACGAGCGCGAGCTGGTCCGGGTCGAGGAAGGTCATCCACCGCTCGATGGGGGCCCGGCGGGCCTCGTCGAGCGCGGCCTCGCGCAGCCCGTCGAGGTCGAAGAGGCCGTCGGCCCCGGTGTCCGGCGGCCCGGCGGCGGGGCGTGCGGGCCGGGCTGTTCGGGCCGATCGGGCGCCGGCCGGGTCCTCGTACTCGGGGAAGACCTGCCCCAGGTGCTCGGTCAGGGCCCGGACCGCGCCCGCCGTCAGCCGGGTGCGCTCCGACAGCAGCGCGGGCCCGATCTCCCGCTCGCCCAGCAGCCGTACCCGGCCCACCTCGTCGTCGACGCACTGTCCGGCGAAGGCCATCAGCGGACGCACCGCCACCGGTGACATCCCCAGGGACGCCACCGCGCCCTCGGCGGTCTTGGTGACCGCGAGCAGTTTGCGGCGGTGCTCGTCGCGGGAGAAGCCGCCGGCCCGCAGCCGGCCGCAGGACGGTTCCGGTGCGGCCCGCCAGTTCTTGACGTCGATGACGAAGACCCCGCCGGGCCCGATCAGCAGCATGTCGACATTGGCCGCCCGGGTGCCCGGCCAGCGCCGGTCCACCAGCAGCCGCCAGCCCCGTTCGGTCAGCATCAGCAGCTGGGCGGCGATCCGCCGCTCCCCCTCGCTCGCCGCCTCCCAGCGCTCGGCCTGTTGTCGGGCCGAGCGCCACGCCTCCCGTAACAGACGCTCCTGCGTCCGGGCCTCCTGCGCCCGCCGGGACGCCGAACCGCCTGCCGAACCGCTCGCCGCACTCCCTGCCGCCATCGCTCGCCCCCTCACCACTGGCCCCCGCATCCGCGGGGTCATGAACCATAGGTCCGTGGCACATGACGCGGTAGTGCGCACGGGAGGAGCACAGGGGGCATGGCGCGGGCCAGTCCGCCAGTGGGGCCGTCCGCCAATGGGCTCGTGGGCCCGTCCGCCAATCGGCTCGCGGGCCCGTCCGTCCGTGGGCCCGCGGGCCGGTCGGCGCGCCACGGCGCCACCGGCCGACGGGGACCCCCGGCACACCGGCTATCCCACGGCCGCCGGCGACCGCTGGAAGAGCCGGGCCGCGGACGTGCCCGGCCCGGTCGGCGCACCCGGCCACCCCGGTGAGCCCGGCGGACGGCGCAGCTCGGGCTCGACGTAGCGCAGACAGCCGCGGTGCCAGGTCAGGATGCCGGCCATCCAGTTCTCCAGCTCGCGCACATATCCGTCGAGCGCCGCACGGGCCTCGGGCGAGAGGTCGAAGTCCTCGTGGACGATGGGGAGTCGCTCCTTGGCGACGTGCTGGAACTCGCGCATGCGGGAGGTCATCAGGTCGTTGATGATGGCCAGCGCGGTCGGGTAGTCGCAGTCGAAGAAGGTCTGGACGACGAGGATGCCGTTGTGCACCTCGCCCTCGTACTCGATCTCCTTCTGGTAGGAGAAGACGTCGTTCATCAGGCAGCCGAAGTCGGCGGCGGCGTTCTCCAGCGAGCGCAGGGTGCCGGTGCGGTGGACCTCCGGCGGGACCTGCCGGCCGTGGCCGATGCGGCTGAGGGCCATGGTGAGGCCGGAGCCGAAGGTGGCGCGGCGCATCTCGATGTAGTCGACCGGGTCGGGGATGCGGTTCTGGATCTGGTTGTCGATCTCCCAGAGCCAGCCGGCGGTCATCGTGTCGATCGTGTCGCGGAAGCCGCGGCGCGCCTCGGGCGTCATAGGTGCCGCGGTGCGCGTCCAGAGGTCGGTGAGTCCCCGCTCCAGGGCGTTGACCGGCTCCGGCGTGGGGTCGGCGAGGTCGAGCGGCATGAACGCCGACAGCCGCGCGGTGCACGCCTTGGCCACGGCGAGGTCCCTGGTCCGGCCGAAGACCTGCGGGTAGTAGTCGTCCGCGTAGGTGCCCCAGGCCAACCAGGCGGAGGTCAGGTCGAGTTGCTCGGCGGTGGCGTCCGGGTGGATGCCGGCCGCGCACAGCGCCAGGTCGTGCCGGGCCATCGCCGGCTCGTCCCAGACGTCGGAGAGCGGCACGCCTGGCTGCGGCCGGAGCATGCCGACGCTGTGCGCCCAGGCGATCACCCGGCGGCGGGCGCCCTCCAGGTGGGGGCTGAGGGTGGTGGTGAACGGCATGCGGATGTCGGGGATCCGCGACGGTCCGACCTGCTGGTGCGGGACGTGGGTGGAGCTGCGGAAGCGGTGCGCGCCGGCCGTCGCCAGCGCCCTCTTCAGGTCCGCCGCGGAGGTGCCGAGTCCGCCGGTGGGGAACGGCGACCAGGTGGAGCGGGCCGCCGAGCCGCCGCCGTTCATATAGCGGCTGGAGCGCATGTGCCATTCGTGGCCGCCCGCCTGCCAGTCCTGGAGCCCCTTGGCGTAGGCCAGCACGTCGGCGCAGGCCCCGGGGTCCAGCGCCTTCTCCAGGAAGAGCGCCGGCAGCTCCATGACCACGGTGTTCTCGAACTGCTGGAGCCGGGAGGTGATCAGGTCGTTGACGGCGTCCGCGGCCTCCTGGGTGGTGCAGTCCAAGAAGGTCTCCAGCACCAGGACGCCGTTGCTCAGTTCGCCCTCCTCCTCGGTCTCCCGCTGGTAGGAGAAGAGGTCGTTGCGCAGGTGGACGCCGTCGGAGAAGGTGTCGCGCAGCACCCGCAGCGGGCGGGAGCGCGCGACGGCCGCCGGGACCTCGGCCCCGGTCGCGTACTCCACCAGGCCCGCCGACCAGGGCGCGCCGCCGACCTTGCGGCGCATCTCGATGTACTCGACGGGGTTGGGCACCCGGGCGATGTCGATGTTGGACAGTTCCCAGAGCGACTCGTTGAGCAGGTGCTCGGTGCTCTCGGCGAACCGTTGGCGCCACTCCCGGGACATGTGCGGCACGGTGCGCGCCCAGAGGTCGGCGAGCCCCGCCTCGACCGGGTTGGTCGGCTCGGGCACGGGCGCGGTGTCGTCCATCGGCATGAAGGCGGGCAGCCGGTCGAGGTACGCCTTGCCGCCCTCCCGGTCCAGCGTCCGCTTGAACATCTCCAGGAAGTGGTCGTCGAAGAAGAAGACCCAGACGTACCAGTCGGTCACCAGCGAGAGGGCCTCGGCGTCGCAGTCCGGGTGGGTGTACGCGCAGAGCAGCGGGTAGTCGTGGGCGTCGAGGTCCGTCTCCTCCCAGATGCCCGAGCCCTCCAGCATCCCCATGTCGCGCGCCCACTTCTTCGAGTGCGTACGCGCCGCCTCCAGGTGCGGGTTCAGCCGCGCCGGATGGGGCGTGTAGAAGTCGGGCAGTTCGAATGGCTGTGTCACCGTTGCTGGCCTCTCCCCGTGCGTACGGAAGGAAGGCGCACCGGACACGCCCCCCTGACGGGGCAGCGCTACCCCTCCGGTCGGCGCGGTAGGCCTTGTGGAGGATCAGGTTCCGCCCGGCCGTCGCTTGGGTTCGATCAGCTTCGCCCGGTGATCAGTTCGGGATGACTTCCGACGCCCTGCTTTCGTTCCGCGTGGCGGCACGGAGGGCGAGCTCCGCCAGCGCCTCGGGGGCTCCCGCCTGGCCGCGGATGCCGGGGAAGGCGTTGACGTCCACGATCAGCGGCGCGCCCCCGCCGGCGTCCAGGACGTCCACCCCGTAGACGTCCAGCCCGAAGACCTCGCCGACCCGGAGCGCGGCCTCCGCCCAGCCCGCCGGCAGCTCCCCGGCCGCCAGCGGCCGCGTGGGCCCCCGGCCCTCCGGGCTGAGTTCCGAGCGGCGCAGCCCGGCGAAGAGCCGTCCGGCGACCACCCACAGTTTGTGGTCCCAGCCGCTGTTCGCGGTGAACTCCTGGACGACCACCGGCTCTTCGGGCCAGGCGGCGGCCAGCTCCCGCAGCCGTGCGGCGCTGTCCGCCCGCGCCACCAGGTCGGCACGCCGGCTGTACCGGCTCTTGATCACCAGCGGGGCGGCCGGCGCCCCGGCCGCGGCCAGCTCCTCCGTCGTGGTCAGCGCGAGGGTCCCGGCGAACGGCAGTCCGGCCGCGCGGGCCAGCCGCGCCATCTCCACCCGGTCCTGGCACCGTGCGGTGGCCGCCGCGGAGTTGACGACCGGGGCGCCACGCTCCTCCAGTCGCGCGGCGAGGGCCAGCGCCCGGGGCGTACGGGCCTTGAGGAGGTAGACGTCGGCACGCGTCGCACCGCCGACGCCCGGGGCGTCGCCCTCCGGGTCCAGGTGTACCACCTCGTGATCCGGCGTCAGCAGCGCGCTGACCGCGGCCAGCACCGGATGGCCGGGGTCCGCGGTGATCAGGCCGACCTTCACCGGTCCCCGCCGATCGCCGTCAGCGGGGTCGCCGCGGGGACGACCGTCGCCATGGGGACGGCCCGGTCCGGGAACGGTCGCCCGCCCCCCTTGCGCGCCAGATGCAGGATGGCGGCGGACACCCGGGCGACCGCGTCCGGCACCCGGCGGAAGCTGGGGAAGTCGTTGATGTCGACGACCACCGGACCGTCGGGTCCGAGCAGGACGTCCACCCCGTACAGGTCGAGGCCGAAGACCGCGCCGGCCTCCTCGACGATCCGGGCGACGTCCGGTGCGAGCGGCACCTGCCGTTCCCGCACCGCGTGCCCCGGGTGCAGCGGGGAGCACCGCTCGGTGGCGTACAGCTCGCCGGCGACGCAGTAGACCTTCAGATCGGTACCGGAGTTGGGGACGTAGGGCTGGGCGATGAGCAGCCCGCCGGTCGCGCCGCCGGACTCCCCGGTGGGTGCCTGGTCCACCAGCCGGTCCGGCGTCTCGACCAGCCGGACCGCGCGCCCCGAGCTGCCGTCCGCCGGCTTCACCACGAGCGGGAACTGCGCCTCGGGTATCTCCGCGAACTCCTCGGCTCGGGCCGCCGCGTACGTCACCGGGACCGGCAGTCCGTGGGCCCGGGCCAGCACCGCGGCGAGCGCCTTGTCGCGTACGCCCCGGATGGCCCGGACGTCGTTCACCGTCGTCAGCCCGACCGCGGCGGCGGCTTCCAGGAGGGACAGCCCCGGGCCCCCGGAGACCGTCTTGAGGATCCAGGCGTCATGGCTGCCCGCCCGTATCGCCTCGGACAGGGGTATCAGCGAACGTCCCGGCCGCAGCACGTCCACCTGGTGTCCCCAGGCGTGGAGTTGGCGGATCACGTCCAGCGGCATGCCGTCGTAGCGGTACTGCTCCTCCACCAGGAAGCAGAGTCTCATCGGTGCACCCTCGTCATCGCCGCACGTCCGTCCACCGTCCGTCCGGCAGATCCATGACGCACCAGGATCGCACGGGGGGACCGCCCGGACCCGGTGGCCCCGCGCGCTCGGTCGCATGCCCGGCCGCGGCCCGGATGTCGACCGCGTTACGCCACCTCGCCCGCCCCGTCCGTACGCCATGACCTGCGGCGCGCCGGCCCCCGTCCGACCTTCCGCCACCCACCTCCCGCTCCGTCAAATCCCGCATGCCGGAACCCTTGTTCCGCTGACGGGGTGGACCTAAGGTCAGGCCACCCCGGGGAGCGGTCAGCGCGGTGTACGCGAGCAGCGACGTACGGAAGCAGGCGAGCGGGTTGGCGAACGAACAGCAAGGCGGCTTCGGCCGGCGCGGGTTTCTGGCCGGCATGGGCGGGCTCATCGGCGCATCGGGCATCGGCGCGGACAACACGGCCGATGCCGCCACCCACCGCGACGCCCACGTGAGACCGACCTCGACCAGGCAGGTCCTCACCGTCAGTCGTCGATTGCCTGGTAGAGGGTGGTCCAGAAGTCGTTGATCGCCAGCGCCGAATCCGGCGTGGACATCCCGGTCTGGGTGAGCAGGATGCCGACGAGCTGGTTGGCCGGGTCGGCGTAGGTGGTGGTGCCGGATCCGCCGTCCCAGCCGAACTGGCCGACGGGCGCGTAGTCGCCGCGGTAGGTGCGCACCGTCATCCCGAAGCCCCAACCGCCCTGCTGCCCCAGGCCGTATGACATATGGACGAGGCTGCGTGCCAAGGCTTCTCGGGCGGCGAGCTGCTCGGGCGTGAGGCGGTTGGTGGTCATCAGCTCGACAGCGGGCCGGGACAGGATCCGTTCGGTGTCGTGCATCCCGTGGTTGAGCAGCATCCGGAAGTAGGCGTGATAGTCGTCGACAGTCGAGTCGAGTCCGCCGCCGCCTGACGGGAACGCCGGAGGCCCGCTGTGGTGCCCCCCTTCGGCCGCGTCCTCCACCGTGAACTCTCCGGTCTGCGGATCGGGGGCGTACAGGGGAGGCAGCCGGTCGATCTTGTCGGCGGGCACGTGGAAACCGGTGTCCTTCATCCCCAGCGGAGCGAAGATGCGTTCGCGCAGGAAGTCCTCGAACGACTGGCCGGTGACCCTGGCGACGAGCACGCCGAGCACGTCGTCGCTGATGTTGTACTGCCACCGTTCTCCGGGCTGGTACATCAGCGGGAGCGCGCCCAGGCGCCGCATCCACTCATCCGGCTCCACCGCCGGCAACAGCCATCCGTTCTCGCCGTAGACCCGCTGCTCGAAGAGCGCGCCCATCATCGGGGAGTCCTGCGCCGTCATATCCAGTCCGAGCCCGAACGTGGAGGTGAGCAGGTCCCGTACGGTGATCGGCCGCCGCGCCGGCACAGTGTCGTCCAGCGGGCCGTCGGGCCGCTTCAGCACCCGCCGGTCGGCGAGCTCGGGCAGCCACCGATCCACCGGGTCGTCCAGCCGCAGCCGGCACTCGTCCAGCAGGACCATCGCCCCCGCCACCGCGACCGGCTTGGTCGTCGAGGCCATCCGGAAGATGGTGTCCCGGCACATCGGCGCGCCACCGTCATGGCGCATCGTCCCGATCGCTTCGACGTGGGTCTCCTCGCCCCGGCTGACCAGTGCGACGAGTCCGGGAATCTTCCCGGACTCGACGTGCCGTGTCAGCACCTCGCGCAGCCTGCGCAGCCCTGCTTCGGAGAAGCCGTTATTGCCTTTTCGCATGATAAATCCCCCTGCATACAGCGTTGGATACATAGAGTGTTCGACCTTGCGAGACCCGCCCCGGCGTGACGTGGCGCTCGCGGCGAGAGGTGGCCATGCCGGGCATGCCGGGCATGCCCGCGTCGCGCAGCCGGTCGATGAAAGTGGTGCTCGGCCCCCGGGCACGATGTGCCGTGCCGCTATGAGCGCTATGAGCGCTACGACACGGTCTTGGCTTCTTTTCCGGTGTTTCAGCCGGCGGCGCGCTCGATGGCGCCGGTCAGCCGCTTCCGCTCACGGGCGGGGACGTAGCCGCCCTCCGAGTAGTTCTCGACGAACGCCTCGACGAACTCCACCGGGTCCTCCCCGACGACCTCGCGGATCGGCGTTCCGTCCACCGCGGCCTGCTCGAACAGGTCGGCGAGATCTTCGAACATCGACGCAGTGCTGTCTTCGTCGATCGGCACGAAGAGCATCAGGTACCGCTCGATCGCCTCGACCGCCGCGCGGTAGTTCTCGGGAAGCTCCTTGACCCGCGCCTTATACGCCCACCAGCGCTTCTTGGGCCCGATCACCTTCGAGATGAAGCCGCTCTTTTCGACACCGGACATGGTTACCCGCCCCCTTCGCGGAGCCGTTCCAGTCGTTCCGTGAGGAAGCTCCAGGTCCTCCAGAACTCTTCGAGGTACTCCCGCCCCTGAGCATTGAGGGAGTACACCTTGCGCGGCGGCCCCTTCTCGGACGAGACCTTCTCCACGTCGACGAGGCCGCGCTTCTCGACCCTGATGAGCAGCGCGTAGATGGTCCCTTCGGCGATGTCGGAGAAACCCTGTTCCCGCAGCTCCGCCGTGATCTCGTAGCCGTAGGCAGGCCGACCGGACAGGGTCGCGAGGACGATGCCCTCCAGCGTGCCCTTGAGCATCTCCGTCACCAGCTTGGTCATGGAACACCTCCTCCCCGAGCTATTCAGCGCTACTGACTACCGGTACACCGTAACGCTGACTACCGGTACTTAGCAAGACGGAATAGCGCGTTGGGCGACCGAGATCCTTCTCGGCGCCAACCACGGCTCCATCGACCCCCACGGCCCACGTCAGGACGGATACACCCCCGCAGATGCTTGGCGGGACGGGCTGCGGGTGGACATCATCCTCAATCGGACCGCCTGAGCGGCCCACCCGAGCGAACCACCTGCCCCACCACGCCCGATTGCGAGTCGCCCGCCATGAACCACAAGGCTGCCCCCTCCGACGACCTCGACCGGAAGATCATCGCGGCGCTGATCGACAACGGTCGGGCGAGCTTCGCGGAGATCGGGGCGGCCGTCGGGCTGTCCTCGACCGCGGTCAAGCGGCGGGTGGACCGGCTCCGGGAGAGCAACGTCATCACGGGCTTCACCGCGACCGTGCGGCCGGCCGCACTGGGGTGGCTGACCGAGGCGTACGTCGAGGTGTACTGCGACAGCGCGGCGCCGCCGCGGCGGCTGGCGGAGGTGGTGCGCAACCATCCGGAGATCGCCGCCGCGATGACCGTGACCGGCGGCGCCGACGCCCTGCTGCACGTACGGGCGACGGATGTGGAGCACTTCGAGGAGGTGCTGGAACGGATCAGGACCGAGCCGTTCATCCGCAAGACGATCAGCTACATGGTGCTGTCCCACCTGCTGCCGGACAGCCCGGAGGCGGGGGCCCGGCAATCCTCGACACGACCGTCGGGCCGGCCCTCGGGCCGGGCCGCGAGCCAGTCGTCGGGCCGGGCTTCGGGCGGGTCGGCGGCCCGCGGCGGGGCCGGGCCGCGCAAGGACGCAGGAAAGCAGCGCTGAGGGGTCGGATTGCGCAGGTTTCCTGCGTGGCTGCGCAGCATTTGATTCTTGTGGCCGGAAAGCACCGCTTCTTACCGTTGATGCACCGCGGGTGACGATCAGTGACGACTGGTCATCCCCGCATGTCGTCATCCACGTCCCAGAGGAAGCGGAGGGATAGTTCTGTGCCGACGAGTCGTGTGGCGAGCCCACGGCGCTATCTGGTCTGCGCGCCGAGACACTTCGACGTGCACTACGCCATCAACCCATGGATGCACGCGGACGTGCCGGTCGATACGGCGCTCGCGGGCCGCCAGTGGACGATGCTGATCGAGGCCTACCGCGAGCACGGGCACACGGTGGACCACGTACCGCCGGTGCCCGGCCTGCCCGACATGGTGTTCGCGGCGAACTCCGCGGTCGTCATCGACGGCCGGGTCTTCGGCTCGCTCTTCCATGCTCCGGAACGGCGACCGGAGTCCACCGCGTACGAAACCTGGTTCAAGGCCGCCGGATTCGACGTCTACCAGCCGGAGTCGGTGTGCGAGGGCGAGGGCGACTTCGTCCCGACGGGCCGCTACCTGCTGGCCGGCACCGGATTCCGTACGACCCGGGCCGCCCATCACGAAGTGCAGGAGTTCTTCGGCGTGCCGACCATCGGCCTCCAGCTGGTGGATCCGCTCTTCTACCACCTGGACACCGCGCTCTTCGTCCTCGACGAGGACAACATCGCCTACTACCCCGAGGCGTTCTCGCCCGGAAGCCGCGAGGTGCTCGCCCGGCTCTTCCCGGAGGCGGTGATCGCGAACCGCGACGACGCCATGGCCTTCGGCCTCAACTCCGTTTCCGACGGCCGGCACGTCTTCGTCACCCCCCAGGCGACCGGCCTGATCGACCAGCTCAACGCCCGTGGCTATGTCCCCGTCCCCGTCGACCTCTCGGAGTTCCACAAGGCCGGCGGCGGCATCAAGTGCTGCACCCAGGAGATCCGCTGATGACCGCTCCCACCCGCACCCTCCCCGTACAGTCGCCCGGTTCCTCCACCGACCCTTCTTCCACCGGCCCTTCCTCCACCGGCCGTTCGTCCGCCGAGCTGATCAAGGCCGAGGGCCCTGTGCTGGCGCACAACTACCACCCGCTGCCCGTGGTCGTGGCGCGCGCCGAAGGCGTCTGGGTCGAGGATGTCGAGGGGCGCCGCTACCTCGACATGCTGGCCGGCTACTCGGCGCTCAATTTCGGCCATCGGCACCCGGCGCTCATCGAGGCCGCGCACCGCCAGCTCGACCGGCTGACCCTCACCTCCCGTGCCTTCCACAACGACCAGCTCGCCGGCTTCGCCGAGGGCCTCGCCGAGCTGACCGGCCTGGACATGGTGCTGCCGATGAACACCGGCGCCGAAGCCGTGGAGAGCGGCATCAAGGTCGCCCGCAAGTGGGCCTACGACGTCAAGGGCGTCCCGGCGGACCGGGCGACGATCGTGGTCGCCGGCGGAAACTTCCACGGCCGCACCACGACGATCGTCGGCTTCTCCGACGACGACACGGCCCGCGTCGGCTTCGGACCCTTCGCCCCCGGCTTCCGCACCGTGCCGTACAACGACCTCGCCGCGCTCGAAGCGGCCGTGGACGAGACGACGGCCGCGGTGCTGATCGAGCCCATCCAGGGCGAGGCCGGCGTGATCATCCCGGACGAGGGCTACCTGACCGGCGTCCGCGAGCTCACCCGCCGCAGCGGATGCCTGTTCATCGCCGACGAGATCCAGTCCGGGCTGGGACGGACCGGGACCACCCTGGCCGTCGAGCACGAGTCCGTCGTCCCCGATGTCCTCCTCCTCGGCAAGGCGCTCGGCGGCGGCATCGTCCCGGTCTCCGCGGTCGTCGCCCGCCGCGAGGTGCTCGGTGTCCTGGGCCCCGGCCAGCACGGCTCGACCTTCGGCGGCAACCCGCTGGCGGCCGCGGTCGGTTCGGCCGTCGTCGAGCTGCTCGCCACCGGCGCGTTCCAGCGCCGCGCCGCGGCCCTCGGCGAGGAACTGCGCGCCGGCCTGACCGCGCTGGTCGGCAAGGGCGTGACCGGCTTCCGCGCCCGCGGCCTGTGGGCCGGCGTCGACGTCGACCCCGCCCTCGGCACCGGCCGCGAGATCAGCGAACGCCTCCTACAGGAGGGCATCCTGGTCAAGGACACCCACGGCTCGACGATCCGACTCGCCCCGCCGCTGACCATCACCAGCGAGGAGCTGGCCTCCGCGCTGGCCTGCCTGGAGCGGGCGCTGTCCTAAAAGCGGTTACCTAGAAGCACCCGCCTAAAAGCGGCTGCCTGGCAGCGCCTTGCCAGGACCGATTCCGCTCGGGGGCTGTCCGGTGATCCCCGCCGGTCAGCCTCCGGGCGTACGCGTCTCGTGGTGGAGTTCTTCTTCATGCCCCAACAGTAGGAAAATGCCGCGCAGTTGGGTATCAGGGAGAACCCTGGCACGCCCCTGACTTCACGGCGGTGAACGCCGGAGCCCCCGAGCCCGCCCTCAGGGCTTTCCCCGACCTCCGCCGGCCGCACCCGCCGTCAACAGGCTCTCGGCGGCGGTCCGGGCCTGTCGCGCCGCGGCCGGATCACCGCTGATCGCCGCACCGGCGATCGCGCCGTCGACCAGCAGCGCCACCTGCCCGGCCAGCGCATCGGGTGCGCCGTCCGGCACGGCCGCCCGCACCAGTTCCGTCAGATACGCCAGCAGCGCGAGCTTGTGCTCCCGGGCGACCCGCCGCACGCCGTCCGACGTCGCCCCCAACTCCCCGAAGGAGTTGATGAAGGCGCACCCGCGGAAGTCGGGCTCCGAGAACCAGTCGTGGAGCCAGTCGAAGACCGCCAGCGGCCGCCTGTCCGGGGCGCCGCCGTGCTCGGTCACATACCCGGCGAGCGAGGCCCGCCAGCGCGCGTCCCGCCGTCGCAGATACGCCTCCACGAGGTCCTGCTTGGCGGGGAAGCACTGGTACAGGCGCTTGAGCGACACCCCGGCAGCGGTGCGCAGTTCATCCATGCCCACGGACTGGATCCCGCGGTCGTAGAACAGCTGGTCCGCGGCGTCGAGTATCCGCGTTCGGGCTTCGTCGAGATCCATGGCACTTCCGAGCTTTCCAGCGGTCCAGCGGGCCGGCTTCTCAGCGATCCAGCTCTTCCGCTTTTCAGGAGAACGGTCGTTCTCTACACTAGCGGAACGAGTGGAGAACGACCGTTCTCCCGATGTCGACAGGAGCTCGCCATGGCGCCGCGCCCACCCTTCCCCCCCCCGTTCGACGAGCCGAGCGCGCTCCAGAAGGTGCAGGCGGCCGAGGACGCCTGGAACACCCGCGACCCGGAGCGGGTCGCCCTCGCGTACACCGAGGACTCGATCTGGCGGAACCGCGACACCTTCCTCACCGGCCGGGACGAGATCGTGGCCTTCCTGCGCCAGAAGTGGGCCCGTGAGCTGGACTACTCGCTCCGCAAGGAACTCTGGTCCTTCCACGAGAACCGGATCGCCGTGCGCTTCCAGTACGAGAGCCATGACGCGGACGGCCAGTGGTGGCGCAGTTACGGCAACGAGCTGTGGGAATTCGATGCCTACGGCCTGATGCGGCGCCGCGAGGCCGGCATCCACGACGTCCCCATCGCCGAGGCCGACCGGCGGATCTTCGGCCCCCGCCCGGAGGAGGAGAGGGGCCGGTCGCTGCCCTTCCGCTGATCACCGCCCCGCCAGCAGCTCCCCCAGGACGGCCACCCCGTCCGCGATCTCGCCCGCCGTGCGCGCCGCATAGCCGAGGACCAGCCCCGGCGGGCCGGGCCGCTGACGGTGCCAGGACAGCGGCTGGACCTTGACGCCACGGGAGAGTGCCGCGGCGGCCAGCTCCGTATCGACGATCCCCGTACCGGCCGGGCCGAGGCCCGCCGCCCCGAAGGTGACCGTCAGATGCAGGCCCGCCGCGGCGCCGTGCACGACCGCGCCCGGCAGCCGCTCCCGGATCGCCGTGATCATGGCGTCCCGACGCCGTCGATGGCGGCGCCGCAGCAGCCGCAGCCGGCGCTCCAGTTCGCCCGAATCCATCAGCCGGGCCAGCACCAACTGCGGCAGGACTGCATTGCCCAGGTCGGCGAAGCGCTTGGCGTCGGCCAGCGCCTCCCGGTACCCGGCCGGCGCGAGCAGCCAGCCCACCCTCAGGGCCGGCGCCAGCAGTTTGGAGACGCTGCCGGCGTAACAGACCTGCTCGGGGAGGAGCGACCGCAGCGCGGGGACCGGCGCGCGGTCGTAGCGGTGCTCCGCGTCGTAGTCGTCCTCGACGATCAGGCCGCCGTCCGCCGCCCAGCCCATCAGCTCACGGCGACGACCACCGCCGAGCACCACCCCGGTGGGGAACTGGTGCGCCGGCGTGAGCAGCACGGCCGGCGCACCGCTCGCCCGCAACGCATCGACCCGCACCCCCTCCTCGTCGACCGGTACCGGCGGTGTCGCCAACCCCCGACTGCCCAGATGCTGCCGGGCCCCGAGGGACCCCGGGTCCTCCACCGCCATCTCCCGCACCCCGTCACGGTGGAGCACCTGCGCGATCAGCCCGAGCGCCTGCGCGGTACCGGCGACGATCAGCACCTCGTCCGGGTCCGCTCTGACCCCCCGGTTACGGGCCAGCCAGTTGGCGACGGCCAGCCGCAGCGCGGGGGCGCCGCGCGGATCGCCGTACCCGAAGTCGCCGGCCGGGAGGTCCGCGAGCACGTCCCGCTCGGCCCGTAGCCAGGCCGCCCGCGGAAACGCGGCCAGGTCCGGCACACCGGGCGACAGGTCGATCCGCGCGGGCGCGGCCCGCAGCCTGTCGAAGACGTCCGCGCCGAGCGGCCCCACGAACGGCCCGGTCCTCTCGGCCCCGTGAGGGGAGCCGTCGCGCCCGGACGAGGAGGCGCCGCCCCGCGGGGCAGAGGGTCCGCTCCCGTACGCCGCGCCCGCGGGCCGCACCGCCTTCAGGGGCGCGGCCACGACGATCGTGCCGCCCCGGCCCCGCCCGGCCAACTGGCCGTCCTCGCCCAGCCGCTGGTACGCCTCGGTCACCACCCCCCGCGAAACCCGCAGGTCGGCTGCGAGCGTCCGGGTCGCGGGCAGTCTGCTCCCGACCGGCAGCCGGCCGTCCGCAATCGCTCGCCGCAGCTGGTCCGCGAGCCAGTCGGCACGGCCCCCAACGGGCGCCTCACCCATGTCGAGTTGCAGGAAATCCGAGGACCCCACATCCGTCGACACCACATCTGAGGACCGCGAATCCGAGGACCCCATATCCGAGAGCCCGGCGCCCACTGGCGAGGACCCGGCGCCCACGGTCGAGCCTATGGACCTGTCGGACCGTTCTCCTTTGGACCTGTGCACCGGTCCATTCTCCGCGTCACGGTGTTCCCATGCCTACCTCCCCTTACGCGAACACCGCTTACCCGAACACCGCCTATGTCCACGGATATTCACCCCACGAAGCCACCCGCCTCGGCGACCAGGCCGACACCTTGGCGGCGCTGCTGCACGCCGGTACGGCGTACCCGGCCGGCAGCCGCGTGCTGGAGGCCGGCTGCGGTGTGGGCGCGCAGACCCTCCACCTGGTCAACAGCAGCCCCGGCGCACGGGTCACCGCGATCGACCTGTCCGAGGAGTCGCTCGCACGGGCCCGCGCCCATGTCACGTCCCAATCCCCGAACGCCGATGTGACCTGGCGCCGCGCCGACATCCACCGCCTCCCCTTCCCGGACGCCTCCTTCGACCACCTCTTCGCCTGCTTCGTCCTGGAACACCTTCGGGAGCCGTCGCGCGCCCTGGTCGAACTACGGCGCGTCCTGCGCCCCGGCGGCACGCTCACCGTGATCGAGGGCGACCACGGGTCGGCGGTCTTCCACCCGGACAGCCGCCATGCCCATGAGGTGATCGGCCACCAGGTCCACCTCCAGTCGAAGGCGGGCGGAAACGCCCTCCTCGGGCGGGAGTTGCAGCCGCTGCTCACCGGTGCCGGCTTCGCCGACGTCGTCGTCCGCCCGCGCACCGTCTACGCCGACGGGACCCGCCCTGCACTCGTGGACGGCTTCACCCGCCGGACCTTCATCACCATGATCGAATCCGTCCGGGACGACGCGCTGAACGCCGGGCTGACCACGGCCGCCGACTGGGACCACGGCATCGCCGACCTACGCCGCACCGCGGAGGACGGCGGGACCTTCCACTACACGTTCTTCAAGGCCGAGGCCGTCAATCCGCAGCTTTGAGGGAGCCGACGAACGCCGACCAGGCGTCGGCGGAGAAGAGCAGGGCCGGGCCGTGCGGGTCCTTGGAGTCGCGGACGGGGACGCCGGTGGGGTGGCCGTCCAGGACTTCGAGGCACTCGGACCCTTCGCCGTCGCTGTACGACGACTTGCGCCAGCCACGCCGGGTAGTGCCCTTCGGGATGCTGTGCTCAGTCATGGTGTCCGTATTCCTTCGCGGTCGCCCTCATCAGGGCAAGAGACTCCTTCAGCGGCAATGCATCCCCCAACGCCAAATCGTAGACCTGTACGAGTCGTTGAACCACGTCTGGGGAGTCATGCAGCTTGCTGACAGACACACCCTCACACCAGGCTGCCGGGGGCTGATCCTCGAACCACATCAGCTTGACCAGCCCCGAAAGGAGCGGATGAGCGCCCAGGCTGATGGGCAACACATGCACGCGCACCCGCTTTTCCTCGACCAGACGGACAATGTGCGAGATCTGTTCCGCCATGACCCGCGGGCCGCCGACCGGGCGGCGCAGCACCGCCTCATCAAGCACCGCCCACACTACGGGCGCCACGGGCTCGGCAAGGATCTTCGCGCGGTCAAGCCGTGTGCGGACGAGCCTGTCACATTCCGTTTCACTCCACGGAGGGAAGACGGCCCCCATGACCGCACGCGCATACCCTTCCGTCTGGAACAGTCCAGGCACGAGTGCGGGTGCGAACTCTCGGATCACCGTGGCCTGTTGCTCAAGCTCCAGCGCCACTGCGAAGCGATCGGCGACCGCCACATCGTCCCCCGGCCGGAAGCTGCTCAACACATTCCCCGTGTTCAGCGCCTTGTCCAACCGCCGCGCGTCCTCCTTCGACGGGATCCGGCGGCCCGCCTCGATGTGCGCGATGTGCGAGCGGGTCATCACCGCCGCATCCGCCAACTGCTGCTGTGTCAGCCCCGCGGCTTCCCGCTGCCCACGGAGCCAATCCCCGTATGTGTTGCCCATGTGCGTCAACCCCCTCGTGACGAATGAACCGGCACACTCTGTGCACTGGCGAGACTACTCGCCGTCACTGACGCTTGGAGGTGTACGGAAAGACCCCCGCGACCGCCGACACGGCCCGGGGACACGGCCCGGAATCAGGTGAGCATGCGATGACCTACGACCCGGACAACCCTCAACTCCCCGGCGCCCGACTGCGATTGCTCCCGTGGGAGACCGCCGCCGGGCAACCGTGCTACCTGAGCACCGACGCCGCCGGTGGGTACCTCTCCCGGAAGGCGGACCGGATGGAGGCCGAGCAGATGCGCGACGCGGCCGGCTTACTCGTCGATGCCGAGGACGTGTTGGACGAACTGACCGCGGGCCCGCTCACGCTGCGGGTGATGCTCAAGCGGGCCACGATCGCGCTCACCGACGTGCTGCGGGTCGCGGACAGCAGAGGCGGACGCCTGCCCGCACCGGACGACCAGGACGAACAGCGCGACCAGGACGACCAGGACGACCAGCGCGACCTCGACGGCCGAGAGTAGGTCGCGTCCCGAACTGGGCGTCCGGGTTGCAAAATTGTTTTGCAAAGATCCCTTGCAACTCCTACGCTGCCTGCCATGCCACCCGAACCGCAAGAGATCACCGACGTCGAGGCCCTCAGGGTGCTCGCGCACCCCATGCGGCAGAAGATCGAACAGTGTCTGCGGAAGGGGCCGGTCAACTCGGCCGCGCTCGCCCGCGAACTCGGCGAGAGCACCGGGCTGACCAGCTATCACCTGCGCCAGATGGCCAAGCACGGGTTCATCGAGGAGGCGCCCGAGTTGGCGAAGGGCCGGGAGCGGTGGTGGCGGGCGGTGCCCGGTGACCGCCGCTTCCCGCCGTACAGCCGCCAGACCCCGCAGATGCGGGAGGCGCTGACGGAGATGCACCGGCTGAACTTCGCCGAACTGGTCGAGGCCGTCCAGCGGTTCGAGGGGGCGCGCGACGACCTCGGAGTCTGGGCGGACGCGGCGCTCTTCTCCCGCTCCACCTTGCGGGTCGATCCCGACCGGCTCAGGGAGTTCTTCGAGGAGTACATCGCGCTGCTCCACCGCTACTCCGGCACGCAGGAGGACGCGGCGCCCGATGCCCGCACCGTCCTCGTCCGTCTGATCGGCCTGCCCGAGATCGAGCGAGCGGAGCGCACGTGATGTCACTCTCGCCCAGAGCTCTCATACGTGTGGCGTTCGCCCTGTTGTGGGCCGTCGGCGCCGCGCTGCTTCCCGCGCCGGCGGCTCATGCCGGCGACGACGGCCTGATCCGCGAGGAGGTCACGTTCCGCGGCGGTGGCGGCCTCACGCTGCACGGGACGGTCCTGACCTCCCGCACGACACAGGCTTCCGGGACGGCAACGACCCGCCGGGCGCTACGGGCCTCCGGGACGGCACGCGCCTTTGAGGCACCACCAGGGGCACGCCCCGGCATCGTGCTCGTCGGCGGCTCGGGCCCCGGCCCCCGGGAGGAGTACCGGCAGGAGGCCGAGGCCTTCGCCCGCGCGGGAATCACGACGCTGGTCTACGACAAGCGGACGGTGCAGTACTCCACGATGCACCGGGACTTCGGGCTGCTGACCGAGGACGCCCTGGCGGGGGTGCGGCTGTTGCGCAACCGGGCCGGCGTGGACCCGCGCCGGGTCGGCCTGTGGGGGTTCAGCGAGGGCGGCTGGGTGGCACCGATGGCCGCCGCGCGCTCTTCCGACGTCGCCTATGTCATCACCATCGGGGGCTCCGGCCACTCGCCGCTGCGCTCCCAGGTCTGGAACCTCACCACCCATCTGCGGCACCGGGGAGTCACCGGGTCCTTCCTGTCGGCGACGACCGGCCCGGCGGCCCAACTCGTCGACTCCACCGGGCTGTTCCCGGAGGCCGACCGCGATGTGCTGCCGGCGCTGAAGCGCCTCCGCCGGACGCCGGTACTGGCCCTGTGGGGCGCGTACGACAACCAAGTGCCGCCGCAGGAGAGTGCGCGGATCTTCCAGCGCACGCTCGCCGAAGTCGGCAACGATCACGTCGTGCTGCGCTTCGTCCCCGGCGCGGCCCACAACGGCCACCGGACCTCGGACGGCTTCGACCGGATCGGCGGCCCCTCCTACCGGGGCAAGCGACTGGGAGCGTTGCCCCCCGGCTACGTCCACACCATGACGTCGTGGGTGCGCGCGGTCGCCTCCGGCCACCCGCCCCGCTCCAGCGCCGCCCCCGCTCTGCCGCAGGCGATCCCCAGCACTCCCGTCAGCGGCGCCTGGTACGCACGGGCCGTCCCAGCGCTGCTCCTCCTCGGCTTCGCCGCCTACCCGGTGGGCGGCATGCTGCGCCGGATCACCTCACGCAAGCGGCCTCGGCCTCGTACGGGGCGGTGCGTGCGGCTGTTCCGCTGGTTGGCCGGGCTGGGCTTCGTGGCGGTGGTGGGCGCGGTACTGGCGCCGCTCGCGATCTTCGTACTGGGCGACGGAGCGGCGGCACCGGTGGTGGCCGGGCGCCCGGTGGGGTGGTTGGTGGTACAGGGTCTGAGCGTTGCGGTGGTCGTGGTGCTGTGCGTGACGGCTGCGGCGGTCATCCGCGAGCGGCGCGAGTGGCGCGCGCTCGGGGCGGCACGGTGGATGCGCTCGACGGTCGTGCTGGTCACGGCGGCGGGGTTCGTTCCGTGGGCGCTGTGGTGGGGAGTACTGCGTCCCTGAGGCTCCTGCCGCGAGAAGGGGGTGTGACGGAACTACGGCGGGGTGGAAGGTCAGCAGGGCCGCGGGCGCGAACGACTGCGGGGCGGCAGGGCTGCGGGAAGGGGCAGCAGGGCGGAAGGGTCGACTCCGGAAGTTTTCCACAGGCGGCTCGCCAACTCCTTTGCGTCGGACGGCGCTTGGAGTATCTTGGAATAACCGTTCCAAGATGCGGTGGGAGCGCGCACCGCGAAAGGAGTAGCCCCGCCATGCCGGACATCAAGCACTTCAACCCCGACGTCGTGCTCGACGACGCCATCCAGATCTTCTGGCGCCAGGGACTGCCCACGACCGGAATACAGGCGCTGGTGACCGCGACCGGAGTGAGCCGGTCCAGCCTCTACGCAACGTTCGGGAACAAGGACGGCCTCTACACCGCCGCGCTCGGTCGCTACATAGATCAGCACTCGGTGCCGGCCTTCGCCCAGCTGTCCTCGGCCGGCTCGGGGCTGACCGCCATCGAAGAGTTCTTCGGCGGACTGATCGACGTGCGGTGCTCCGGCCCGGTCGCCGGCTGGGGTTGCATGGTCACCAATGCCTATGCCGGCCCCGAATGTGCCGACCCCGGCATCCGCACCCTGCTCGAAGAGCACCACAGCACACTCCAGTCGGCCATGCGCACCGCCCTGGCCACCGCCGCCGGCCTGGGGCAGCTCCAGCCGTCCACCGATCTCGACGACGCCGCGGCGGTGCTGGCGACCCTTGCGTACGGCGTCAACCTGAGGTCCCGCGCCGGTGCTGACGCCCGGTCGCTGACCGACACGGTGACCGCCGCCCTCGGCCCGCTGCGCGCACACCCCGCACCGTCACCCCTGGAGCGTTCACCTTCACTCCTGGAGCACTCGCCTCCGCCCCAGGAGCAACCACCCTCACCCCAGGAGCAACCACCGCAATGAGCCTCACCGACGAACTCACTGCCTTCTTCCGCTCCCGCTACCCCGAGATCCCGGCCGCCGCACGCGAGGTGATGGAGCGCGCCGGCCGCGACCTCGCCGCCTCGGGCCAGGCCGCCCGCGCCCTTCAAGTAGGGGACACCGCACCCCACTTCAGCCTCCCGTCAGCAACGGGCAGGCCCATATCCCTCGCTGCCCTGCTGTCCGCCGGCCCCGTCGTCCTCACCTTCTACCGTGGCGCCTGGTGCCCGTACTGCAATCTGGCCCTGCGTGCGCTCCAGCAGCACCACGACGGGATCACCTCCCGCGGCGCCCAGCTGGTGGCGGTCTCCCCGCAGATCCCCGACGAGTCCCTCACCCTGGCCGAGAAGCTCTCCCTTGCCTTCGACGTCCTCAGCGACCTCGGCTCGGACACCGCGAAGCAGTACGGCCTCGCGTTCGACCTGCCCGACGACCTGGCCGCGCTCTACGACTCCTTCGGCTTCGACCTGCAACGTGTCAACGGCGGTCATCCGCGCACCCTGCCCCTGCCGGCCACCTACGTCATCGACCGTGACGCCACCATCCGGTGGGCGTTCATAGACACCGACTACACCACCCGCGCCGAACCGTCCCACGTCCTCGCCGCCCTCGACACGCTGCACGCCCCAGGGGCCACTGCAAACTGACTCCCATCGGCCGGGACCGCCACGGACTGCCCCCACCGACACACCCCTCGCCGTGTCCATGGCAAGAGTTTCCGACACCTCTTGACGCGAAAATGACGCCGCGCGACGGCTGCCCAACTCGCCGACATCCCCCCGTAGGCCACCGCTCGTCGGAGCGCTATGGTCGTTTTCCAGGAACGTAACGGGGGGAGGGCAGCCGCCGATGGCACTGGACGATGCCGTGATCGGCTGTACGGGAGTGCTGCTGATCGGCACTCGCGGGGCTGCCGGTCCCGGTGAGGTTCTGGTGCGGGTCAGGGGTGGCACCGAAGCCTTCCTCGCCTGGTCCGCCGAGCCCCTTCCGGTTGGGGCGGCCGTGCTCGTGATCGAGTCCCGTGGCAACCGCCAGGTCGACGTCATGGAGTGGGCTGATCCGTTGGACGCGTTGCCCGGGGATGCCGGCAACGCTGGTTGAGGAGACGAAGGATGTTCGGTTACCGCGTCCCTGCCCCTGATCAAGCCATGCTGATCTCCGGAGGCAGGCGTGGACAGGGCGGTGCGCCATTCCGAGTGGTGACCGGTCACGGCAAGTTCGTGCTGCCGGTCTTCCGCAAGGTCCGCTTTCTGACCCTGGCGCTGTGTGAGGCCGAGGTCGCCGAGAAGTGCGTGACCCGGCAGGGCATCGCGCTCACGGTGCGTGCCGTGATCGCCTTCAAGGTCGGCAACGACACCGAGAGCATCGTCAACGCCGGTCAGCGCTTCCTGTCCGACCAGGACCAGATGTCGATCCTGACCGGCCGGATCTTCGCCGGTCATCTGCGGTCCATCATCGGCTCGATGACGGTCGAGGAGATCGTCACCGAGCGGCAGAAGCTGGCCACCGAGGTCCTGGAGACCTCCAAGACCGAGATGGCCAAGATCGGCCTGATCGTCGACTCGTTGCAGATCCAGTCGATCGACGACGGCGACACCGGCTACATCGAGGCGATGTCCGCCCCGCACAAGGCGGCCATCCAGCAACAGGCCCAGATCGCCCAGGCCCAGGCCACCCAGGCCTCCGTCGAGGCGCAGCAGGAGGCGGCGCGCAATCAGGCCGAGTACTCCCGGCAGACCGCGGTGGTGCAGGCCGAGTACTCCGCCGAGGTGGACCGCGCCCAGGCGCACGCCGCCCAGGCCGGCCCGCTCGCCCAGGCCCATGCACAGCAGGAGGTCCTGGCGGCGCAGACCGAGCTCGCCGAGCGACGCGCCCTGCTGCGCCAGCAGGAGCTGAGGGCCGAGGTCGTCAAGCCCGCCGAGGCGGAGGCCGAGCGGATCAAGCTGCTCGCCATGGCCGAGGCCGAACGGATGAAGATCCAGGCCGAGGCCGCCGCCTCGTACGACCGGGTGGCCCTGGACCGGATGCTGATCGACCAGCTCCCGCAGATCGTCAAGGAGGCCTCGGCGGGCCTCGCCAACGCCAACGTCAACGTCCTCAACGGCACCGACGGCCTCGGCGAGATCGCCGCCGGCCTGGTCGGGCAGGGCCTGACCATCCTCGACTCGGTCCGCCGCAACCTCGGCACCCCCGGCGCACAGTCCGCCGACGCCGACAAGACCACCGGCTCCGCCTCGGCCAACGGCCAGGGACACAGCGGCCGCGTCGAGATCGAGTAACGGCCACCGGCCCGGGCGTATGCGCCCAACGGCGGGGCGAGGGCCGTGGCCCTCGCCCCGCCGTGCCCTCCGCTGTTCCCCCTCTCCCCCTACTCGCCCCGCCCCTGCTCGCGGTCTTCCTCGGCGTGCTTGTGCCGGGCCCAGGCGACCAGGTGGTTGAGCACCGCGACGGTGGTGGCGATGTCCGCATCGTCGAAACCGGCCAGGACCTCGTGGAGGCTGGCCTGGACGGTTTCCTGGAGGCGCTTGAGGACGGCCCTGCCGTGCGGGGTGATCGCCACCTGGCGGGCGCGGCGGTCCAGTGAGTCGGGGGTGCGCTCGACGAGGTCCTGGGCCGCCAACTGGCTGATCTGGCGGGTGACATGAGGGGGCTCGACCATCAGCATGGCGGCCAGATCACCGACCCGGCTGATGCCTCCGCACTCCTCCAGGGTCATCAGTAGCCAGAGATCGGACCGTGCCGCGGTGACGCCCGCCGCGGTCGCCTGGCGTTCGTGCGCCCGGGAGCGGGTGAGCAGGTAGGACAGCGTGGCCAGCACTCTTTGCAGTGCGGCGGTGGGGTCCTGGTCTCTTCCGGGGTCCGGCATGCAGGCACTTTAGCGGCCCTTTGGAACATCGGTTCCGTGCTCGTCCGCGCACCCTGCGTACCGCTCCGCGCTCGGTTTGAGCCAACCTCGCGCACTCCCCGAACGCCCCTTCCCTCCCTCGTTCAGGGTGAGTTAGCGTGCCGCTTAGTTGCTTAACTTAGGTAACTAGCTACGAAGCTGGCCGGCCGGCCAGCGGTTGTTCGCAGCGTCGTCGCAACGCGATCCGCCGTGACGTGACCCGTCATGACGCGATCCGTCGCAGCTGACCCGTCGTGACGAGATCCGTCGCGATGTGGTCCGTCGCGACGCAGCCCGTCGAGGAATGGCGCCACCCGCACCGTTTACCACGGCAGAGCCGTGTCCCGATCGTGGAAGGACCAGCCGAATGACGACTGCACAACGTACCGACGTGGAGCGCACCGCCGGCCCGGCGCTCGCCATCCCGGCCGCGCGGGCCAGCGGCTGCCCCTTCGACCCCGCACCCGGCGTCGAACAGGCCCGTCGGGAGGCCCCGATCACCCGGGCCACGCTGTGGGACGGTTCCTCCTGCTGGCTGGTGACGCGGCATCAGGACGTACGGGCGGTCCTCGGCGACCCGCGGTTCAGCGCCGACGCCACCCGCCCAGGGTTCCCCTTCCTCACCGCCGGCAGCCGGGAACTGCTCACCGGGAGGCCGACCTTCATCCGCCAGGACGATCCCGAGCACGCCCGGCTGCGCCGTATGCTCACCGCCGACTTCATGATCAAGAAGGTGGAGGCGATGCGCCCCGAGGTGCAGCGCATCGCCGACGATCTGCTCGACCGGATGACTGAGGGCCGCAACGCGGCCGATCTGGTCACCGAGTTCGCCCTGCCGCTGCCGTCCCTGGTGATCTGCCTGCTGCTCGGCGTCCCGTACGAGGACCACGAGTTCTTCCAGGAGCGCAGCCGGATCCTGCTCAGCCTCCGCTCGACGCCCGAGGAGGTACGCACCGCCTCGACGGAGCTCCTGCACTACCTCAGCGGACTCGCCGAAGCCAAGCGGCAGGAGCCGGACGACAGCATCGTCAGCCGACTCGTCGCCCGCGGCGAACTGGACTCCGAGGAGATCGCCTCCATGGGGCGCCTGCTGTTGGTCGCGGGCCACGAGACCACCGCGAACATGACCGCGCTCTCCACGCTCGCCCTGCTGCGCAACCCGGACCAGCTGGCACGGCTGCGCGCGGAACCGTCGCTGGTCAAGGGTGCCGTGGAGGAGTTGCTGCGCTATCTGACGATCGTCCACAACGGCCTCCCGCGGGTCGCGAGCGAGGACGTCGCCCTGGGCGGCGTGACCATCCGTGCCGGCGAGGGCGTGCTGTGCACGCTCAACAGCGCCAACCGGGACGACGAGGTCTTCGCCGACGGCGACGCCCTCGACGTCGCCCGCGACGCCCGCCGCCATGTCGCCTTCGGCTTCGGCGTCCACCAGTGCCTGGGCCAGCCGCTCGCCCGCGTGGAGCTACAGATCGCCATCGAGACGCTGCTGCGCCGACTGCCGGACCTGCGGCTCGACGTCCCCTTCGAGGACGTCCCGTTCCGGCACGACATGGGGATCTACGGGGTGCACGCGCTCCCGGTCGCCTGGTAGCCAAGCCTGGTAGCCCGGTCGCCGGGGCAGCAACCGCCCCGCCCTGCCCCGAACACCCACCGCCCTTTCTGTACGCACCACTTGGGAGAACCATGCGCATTCACGCCGACCAGGAGAAGTGCTGCGGCGCCGGAAGCTGTGTGCTGGCCGCGCCGGACGTCTTCGACCAGCGCGACGAGGACGGCATCGTCGTCGTCCTCGACGCCGAGCCGCCGGCCGAGCTGCACGACGCGGTGCGCGAGGCCGCGGCCATCTGCCCGGCCGCCGCGATCTCGGTGACCGACTGATCCTTCAGCGGCCGGCCCCCACGCGCCCCACGGGGGCCGGCCCGTGCGCCCCGCCCCTACGACTGCGGCACCAGCCCGTCCGCCACCAGCCCGGACAGCACCGCCTCACCCAGCGCCTGCACCGCGGACTGCGGGCGCACCATCACGGTGAACTCCTTGATCAGGCCCGCCTCGTCGAACTGAAGCAGGTCGATGCCGTGGATCTGCTTGCCGTTCACGGTGGCCCGGAAGATCAGGACCGCCGAGTCGGCCCGGCCGCCGTCCGCCCCGGCCGCCGTCTCGGCGCTGCCGGCCAGCTCACCGACGTACCGGAAGTCCTCGAAGGTACGCAGCAACACCCCGAACAGCCCCAGCACCATCGGCTGCCCCTCGAAGGGCGTGAACTTCACCGGGCTGTAGAGGCGGACGTCCTCGGTCAACAGCCCTTCCACCGCGTCGAGTTCGCGCGCCTCCACCGCCGCCTTGAAACGCTCCACGGTCGTCGCCATGACGTCTCCCCTCTCCCCGCTCCGCTCTGCCCATCCGGAATAGTCGCGACTATGATTAGTCATATTCTTGAGTATGGGAAGAGGTCATGGCTCTCAAGCACGCGGTGCTGGCGGCGCTGCTGGACGGCGAGTACAGCGGCTATCAGCTGGCGAAGGCATTCGACGTCGGCGTCGCCAACTTCTGGCATGCGCTGCCCCAGCAGCTCTACGCCGAGCTGACCGGGCTGGAGGCGGCGGGGCTGGTCGCCGGCCGACAGGTGGTCCAGGAGACCCGCCCCAACAAGCGGCTGTTCCGCGTCACCGACGAGGGGCTGGCCGAGCTGGAGCGGTTTGCCGCGGCCACCGCCAAGCCGTCCTTCATCCGCGACGATCTGCTGGTCAAGGTGCAGGCCGTGGACCGGATCGACGCCACACCGGTGATCGCGCAGCTCGACGAGCGGGCCCGCACCGCCGCGGCCAAGGTCGAGATCTTCGAGAAGCTGCTGGCGCGGCTGCGCGGTGAGCACGACGAGGCGGACTTCCTGGCCCACGGAGCACGGATCGGCCCGTACCTGACCTGTCTGCGCGGACTGGCCTTCGAGCGGGAGACCCGCGACTGGTGCGCGCGGATCGCGGGCGTACTGCGGGCCCGTACGGCGGTGTCCCAACAGCCGTAGCAGCCGGGCGCCTTGCCGCCGTCGCCCAGTCCCGGCCGCCGCCCCGGCGTCACCCGCCCTGGCACTGGCCCCGGCACCGACCCCGGCACCCGCCGTCACCGCACCGGCGACTCGTACAACGCTCGACGGATCGATTCGTCCGTCCCCCTTCGCGTGACAGGGCGCCGTGCGCGGCGTACCGGGCGCACGCCTGGGCAGCCCACCTTCCGCACGGATACCGGAACGGAAGGAACCTCCCCATGCGACTTCGCCACACCGTCGCCGCCACCGTCGGCGCGCTCGCGCTCGCGCTGACCCTGCCCGCCGCCGTGGCCGAGGCCGCCACCGGCTCCTTCACCTACGTGTACCGGGCCCCGAGCGGTACGCAGCAGATGGGCGAGCTCGCCGACCCGCCCAGCCAGGTGTGCCTCACCCTCCCGGAGGTCGACGCCCCCGAGGCGCCGCCCGCGCACTCGCCCCGCAATGCCACCGACTCCGCCGCCACGGTCTTCACCGGCCCCGACTGCACCGGTGACAGCTTCACCCTCCGCGCCGTCTACGGTCAGGCCTCGGAGCGGCTGAAGCTCCGGTCGGTGATCTTCCACTGATCCGCGTCCGGGACGGAGCCTGGTTCCGGCAGAACCAGGCACGGCGTGCATATGTTCAAGGGAGCACTGGCTGGGCGCCACGGCGCGTCCGATGCTGCCTGGCATGAGCCACACCTCCGTCTCCGCGTACGCCGCCCCCGCCCCGAAGGCACCCCTGGAGCGGATCACGATTCCGCGCCGGGAGCTCGGGGCCCACGACATCCTGATCGAGATCAAGTACGCCGGCATCTGCCACTCCGACATCCACACCGTCCGCGCCGAGTGGGGCGACGGCGGGAACTTCCCGATCGTCCCCGGCCATGAGATCGCCGGTGTGGTCGCCGAGGTCGGTGCCGAGGTCACCCGCTACACGGCGGGCGACCGGGTCGGCGTCGGCTGCTTCGTCGACTCCTGCCGGGAGTGCGAGAACTGCCGGGCCGGCCTGGAGCAGTACTGCACCGGCGAGCTCGGCAACGTCGGCACGTACAACGCGACCGGCCGGGACGGGGAGCCGACGTACGGCGGCTACTCCACCCACCTCGTCGTCGACGAGAACTACGCCCTGCGCATCCCCGACAGCATTCCGCTGGACGCCGCGGCCCCGCTGCTGTGCGCCGGCATCACCCTCTACTCGCCGCTGGCCCACTGGAAGGCCGGCCCGGGCAAGAAGGTGGCCATCGTCGGGCTGGGCGGCCTCGGTCACATGGGCGTGAAGATCGCGCACGCGATGGGTGCCGAGGTCACCGTGCTGAGCCAGTCTCTGCGCAAGAAGGACGACGGCCTGCGGCTGGGCGCGGACCACTACCACGCGACCTCCGACCCGGCCACGTTCGAGGCGCTGGCGGGCACCTTCGACCTGATCGTCAACACCGTCTCGGCCAACCTGGACCTCAACGCCTACCTCGGGCTGCTGCGCACCGACGGCACCCTGGTCCAGGTGGGCGCCCCGGAGAGCCCGCTGCCGGTCGCGCCGTTCGCGCTGATCCCGGGGCGGAAGTCGCTCGCCGGCTCGATGATCGGCGGCATCCCGGAGACCCAGCAGATGCTGGACTTCTGTGGTGAGCACGGGCTGGCCGCGGACATCGAGGTGATCAGCGCGGACCGGATCAACGAGGCGTACGAGCGGGTGCTGGCGAGCGACGTCCGCTACCGGTTCGTGATCGACGCGGCCACGATCTGAGCGGTCCGCCGCCGCCACGCTCCGGGCGGGGAGTCCGCCGGGTCGAGGGGGTCGAGGGGCTCCGCCGAGTCGAGGGGGGTCCGCCGGGCGCGGAGAAGTTTTTCGTCCCGCTCGGCAACCCCGGCCCCCGCCGCACGTCGTCACGGGTGAGGGCGCCATCAGGCGCCGCCCGCCGACGAACGTGGAGCAGCCGACCGTGACGTACGCCCCTACCACTCCCCGCCCCTCCCGGCCACGCGCCGCCCGCCGCCGTCTGCGCGGTGCGGCCGGCGCCGGACTGCTGGCGGCGCTGGCGCTCACCGCGGTGGCGGCCGGTTCCGCGCACGCCGCGGACCGCTCGCCGCAGCCGCGGCCCCCGCACTCCGCCACCCCGTCGCCCACCCCGCGGCCGTCCGAGAGCACCGCGCAGCCGACGCCCGTCCCCAGCACCAGCACCGTCCCCACCGCCCGACCCAGCTCGCCCGGCGACCCCCGGCCGAGCGCCTCGCCCACGCTGCCGGGCCCGCAGCCGAGCACCGCCGCGCCCCGCCCGAGCGCCGAGCCGAGCACGCCACCCGCGCGCGGCCGCGGCAAGCAACTCGCGCACACCGGTGCCTCCTCCGCCACCACGTTGGCCCTGGGCGGCAGCGCCGCCGCGCTGATCGCCGCGGGTGGCGGCGCCGTCTACGCGGTCCGTCGCAAGCGCGGCTGAGCCACCACCGGCCCGCCCGCCCGAGGAAGCGATGGAGTACTCCGCCGGCCCGCACGTCGCCCCGGTACGGTTCGCCCTGCCGGGGCCCCGGCACGCCCTGTGGCGGTGGCTGCTGCGCACCGTCCGCCCGACGGCCGCCGCCCACCGCGAGGCACCCCACCGCCCCGGCCGCCCACCCCTCCACCTCGTCCACGGTCAACCGGGCGACGGTCGGGGCGAGTTGCCGGACGGTGCCGGGGCCGGTCCGCCGCCCGAACCCCGGCCGACGATCAGCGAGCTGTACCACGCACACCGGCTCGCCATGGTCCGGCTGGCCGTCCTGCTCGTCGACGACCGCGCCACCGCCGAGGACGTGGTCCAGGACGCCTTCGCCGCCCTCTACAAGCGCCACGGCGACCGGCTGGACGACGTCGACAACGCACTCGCCTACCTGCGCACCGCGGTCGTCAACGCCGCCCGCTCGGTGCTGCGCCGCCGACGCACCGCACGCGACTACACCCCGCCGTACGAGGTGGACGCCCCGTCCGCCGAGGAGCGGATCGTGCTGGACGAGGAGCACCGCGAGGTGCTGGCCGCGCTGAACGGGCTGACCGCGCGCCGTCGGGAGGTCCTCGTGCTGCGCTACTGGGGCGATCTGACGGAGGCCCAGATCGCCGCCACGCTGGGCATCAGCCGCGGCTCGGTGAAGTCCCTCGCCAGCCGCGCCCTGGACTCGTTGGAGAAGATCTTGGAGGCGCGGTCATGAACGGCCCCGCGACACCGCCCGGACAGCGGCCGGTCGAGGAGCGGCTGCGGCGGGCCCTCACGGCCCGCGCCGAGAGCATCGACATCCGGGACCTGCGGCCGGCCGCGCCCCCCGGGCCGCAGCCGCGCCGCCGTGGCCGGGCGCCCGGCCAACAGCCGCTCCGACTGCGCCGGTTCGGGCTGCCGCTGGCCGCTGCCGCCGCGGCCGCGGCCATCGCGCTCGGCCATCTGGTGAGCACCCGGGACGACGGGCCGGCGGACCGGCCCGTGCGGCCCGCGACGCCGCCGAGCCCGGTCGTCCCCTCCCCGTCCCCGCGCCACCCCGGCCGGACCCCCGAACCGACCCCGAGCAGGCCGTCGGAGGGCCCCGACCGGAGCGTCGGACCGTCCGGCGCGCGGACACCGGGCGCCGACCCGGAACGCCGGCCCCGGCACGCGCCCACGGCCACCCCCACGGCCCGTCCGACCGAGCGGCCCGGCGGAACGCCCACCGACACCGCCCGGCCGGGGTCCACGGCGTCGGCGCCTCCCGCGGCGAGCTCCTCGCCTACGCCTGCGGGTGGTTGACGGCGGCCTGCGGGGGCCGGGACGGCCCGCGGCGGGCACGCAGCCCGAGCACCACCGTGACCAGCGTCCCGGCCACACACGCCCACCCGAACAGGTCGCCGGTGCGCGCGTACACCGTCGCCGTCCGCGGCTGCACCGGCAGTTGGGCCACCAGCGTCTGCCGGTCCGCGGTGAAGTAGTCCGCCTGGGCCCGGACCCGGCCCTGGTGGTCCACCACCGTGGCGACCCCGTGCACGGACTGCCGAACCATGGCGTAGCCGTACTCGACGGACCGCAGGACCGCCCGCTGGGCGTGCAGCGACCCGAAGCCCGGCCAGTCGTTGGCCGGCACCATGACCAGGCCGGCGCCCTTGTCGGCCGCCTGCCGCATCACAGCGGGGAAGTCTGCGTCGTAGCAGATCACCGTCGCCAACCGCCCGTACGGCGAAGCGATCACCGGCACGCTCCCGTTGCCGGGCCGCATCGGCTCCATGGGGGTGGGGTGCGTCTTGTCGTACGTCCAGGCGACCTTCCCCTCCGGGGTGACCAGGGAGGCGACGTTCCGCACGTAGGGGGCCTGCGGGACGTAGAGGGCGTAGGCGGCGTCGACGTAGACATGGCGCTCGCGGGCGATCGCGGCGACCCGGGCGAGCAGCCGCGGCTGATCGGCCGCGAGCACCCCGGCCTGGGTCTCCGGCCACACCACGATCCGCGCACCGGCCCGCGCCTCCCGGTCGGTGGATGCCACCAGGTCGTCGGTGACCGGGGCCAGCGCCCTACGCACCGGGCCGGGCGCGGCCCGCACGACGTTCTGCGGCCGCCACGACGCCACGACGGCCTCCGCCAGCGCCCGTTGGGCAGCGCGTTCCGCGGCCCGGCCGGCGCTGACGCCGGCGACCCGTACGGTCGTGGTCGTCGGCGCGAAGCACAGCAGCCGGACCCCGCCCGCTCCCAGGACCAGGGCCAGCACCCCGGCCCACACCAGTGCGCCGCGCCGGATCTCCGACCACCGGAAGCCGCGCTGCCAGGCCCAGTGCGCCACCGACGCGGTCCACGCCACCACGAAGCTGATGCCGTACACGCCGGTGACGGAGGCGAGCTGGAGCAGCGGCAGGACATCGTGCTGGGTGAACCCGAGCACCCCGAAGTCGCCGAAGTCGGCGAGCCGGGCGAAGAGGTACTCACCGCAGACCAGCACCACCGGGAAGACCAGCGTCGAGGCCGCCGAGCCGGTGCGCGCCGCGATCAGCCGGTCGGCGGCGAACGGCAGCGTCTGCACCGCCGCGAGCACCGCGAACAGCGCCAGCACGGCCGGCACGAACGCCATCCCGGTCGAGAGCGCCCACGCCAACTGGGCCAGCCCCGCCGCGTATCCGACCCTCAGCAGCCCCCGACGGGCCGGCCGCAGCCGCGCATAGCGCAGCAGGAAGACCGGGAACAGCCAGGCGGCCGGCGCCACATGCCAGTTGCTGTGGACGGCGAGGACCATCAGCACGGTGCCCACCGACCACAACCAGCGTCCGGGCGACCGCCCGCGCGCCCCCCGCTTCCCCGCCGGGGTGCCGTCCCCCGCCGGGGTGCCGTCCCCCGCCGCCGTACCGTCCCCCGCCGCCGTACCGTCCCCCGCCCTGCTGCGTTCCCTCAGACCGCGCACCGTGCGCTCCCCTCGTCGTCCCCTGCGTCCTCGTACGCACCGGTCGATGCGTATAAGGACGCTAGGGACGGCCGGACCCCCGCCGCTGCCGCCGTCCGACAGGTCCGCCCCCCGACTTTCGTCAGGTTCCCCTCCGGCCGCGGCCGCTTCCCGGTGCGCGCCCGCTACGCGTTAGCCGCGCGTTAGCCGATCACCAGCGCCCGCACCGAAGGTCGTGTACACGTCGCCGTCCCGGGAGAGCCCGCCATGCCAGCCTTCCGCACCACCACCGCCCGCCGGGCCCTCGCCGCAGGTCTGACCGCGACCGCGGCGCTGGTACTGGTCGCCGGCTGCCGCGGCACCGGCGGCGCCCGCCCCGACGACCCGGCGACGGCCGTTTCGCCGGCGCCCGCCTCGCCCGCGCCGACGGACGGCGGCGGACCGCCCCGGGCCCGGGGCGGCCGGGTCGCCTGCACCGCCGAGATGCTCAGGTTCCACGCCGGCGCGCTGCCGCACCGGGCGCACCGGATGCTGCTCACCGTCACCAACTACTCCGACCGCACCTGCGACTTCGCCGCCCCGCGCCACCCTCTGCTGCGGTTCGGCGAGGGCCGTCAGCCCGCCGTCCCGGCGATCGGGGCCAGTCAGGAGCGCTCCGTGCTCAGACTGGCACCGAACGCCACCGCCTACGCGACGATCATCACCCGGGCGCCCGGCGGGTCGACCGGCAAGGGCCGGCCGGTCTCCCAGTTCGGCGTGGCGCTGGCCGAGCACGCCGCCCCCGTCCAGGTCGGCCTGGACGACCGGGCCCCGGTGCGAGTGGACCCGCACGGGGCCCGGGTCACGTACTGGCTGCCGAGCCTGTTGGCCGCCCGTATGTGGTGATTCGCCGGGCGCGACACGCGGGGAGCCGCCAGTCGCGTGCGGCCTTCGTCACCTGGCCCTTCCTCCGCCAAAGATCCGAATTTGCGGCCAATGATCCCTTTGCGCCGCTGCGGCATGGCTGCGCCCGGTGCCGCTCGCCCGGTAGGCTTTCCGTGTGATCTTCAAGCGCATCGGAAATGGGCGGCCGTACCCCGACCACGGCCGGGAGAGCACCCGCCAGTGGGCGGACGTCGCCCCGCGCCCGGTACGCCTCGACCAGTTGGTGACCACGAAGCAGCAGCTCGATCTCGAAACGCTGCTCGCCGAGGACTCGACGTTCTACGGCGACCTCTTCGCGCACGTCGTGAAGTGGGGTGGCGACCTGTATCTGGAGGACGGGCTGCACCGCGCGGTGCGCGCCGCGCTCCAGCAGCGCCAGGTGCTGCACGCCCGCGTGCTCGAACTGGACTGAGCCCGCGCAACTCCCGCACCAAGGGCCGCAAACCCCTGCGCACCACCCAACTCACCCCAACCCGCCCCGCCCGAATTGACCCTTTTGGGTTGGCTCTCGCGCCACGCGTTGATCATCTAGTAGGCATGGCGTGTCACCCGCACTACGCTGCGGCCATGAGCATGCTGACGCCCCCAGGCATGGGCGGTAAGAAGTACCGCATCACGGGCGACAGGTACCCGCGGATGCGCCGTCCCCGACACCGTCGCCGGATCGTCCTCACCATCCTCGCCACCGTCTGCGCCCTCGGCCTGGTCGGCTGGGGCACCTTGCAGCTCATCGACGTCTTCGGTGGTGGGGGCAGCACCGCTCAGGCCGCCCAGGACAAGAAGCACTGCCCGGACGGCGCCAAGGAGGCCGCGGCACCGGCCGCACCCGCCGTGCAGAAGCCGCCCGCCCCCGGCACCCTGACCGTCAACGTGTTCAACGCCACCCAGCACTCCGGCCTCGCCAAGCGCACCGCCGACGAGCTCCAGAAGCGCGGCTTCAAGATCGGCAAGGTGGGCAACGCCCCGGCCGCCTACGACAAGAAGATCAAGGGCGTCGGGATACTGCTCGGCCCCGCGGCCGCCACCGAAGGCCCGCTGAAGGTCCTGGCCACCCAGATCGCCGGCGTCGACCAGAAGACCGACACCCGCAAGGGCGCCGACCTCGACCTGATCATCGGCGACGCCTTCAAGTCCCTGGCCACCCCCCAGGCCGCCGCCAAGTCCCTGGCCCTGCTGACCCACCCGGCACCGGCTCCCTCGACCGACACCCGGTGCTGACCCCGCACCTGCGGCCCCCGCACCACGCGTTCCCCGGCGTCCGATCACACCCGAGCCCATCCGGGCCCATCCACGAGGGCCCACACCAGAGCCAAAAAAATTCGGACGGCGATGTCGAGAACCCATGACCGGCTCCGTCCCCGAGGTGAACGCGACCACAATGGGTCGCACCAGCACCGAGGAGAAGCACCATGGCCAAGTACTTGCTGCTCAAGCACTACCGCGGCGCTCCGGCTGCGGTCAACGACGTGCCCATGGACCAGTGGACGCCCGAGGAGATCTCGGCGCACGTGCAGTACATGCAGGACTTCGCGGCCCGGCTGGAGAAGACCGGTGAGTTCGTCGACGGGCAGGCGCTCGCCCCCGAGGGGACGTGGGTCCGGTACGACGGCGAGGGACGCCCACCGGTCACCGACGGCCCGTTCGCCGAGACCAAGGACCTCATCGCCGGCTGGATGGTGATCGACGTCGACAGCCACGAGCGCGCCGTCGAGCTGGCCGGGGAGCTGTCGGCCGCCCCCGGGGCCGGCGGGAAGCCGATCCACGAGTGGCTCGAACTGCGCCCGTTCCTCGGCGGGCACGAGCACTGCACCGCCACGGAGTGACCTCATCGATGAACGAGGTCCTGCTGAGGAGCCTCACGCCGAGCGTGCTCGCCGTCCTCGTCCGCCGCGGAGCCGACTTCGCGGCGGCCGAGGACGCCGTGCAGGACGCGCTCATCGAGGCACTGCGCGTCTGGCCGGCCGACCCTCCGCGCGATGCGAAGGGCTGGCTGGTCACCGTGGCCTGGCGCCGGTTCCTCGACGCGACCCGGGCGGACACCGCCCGCCGCCGGCGTGAGGACCTCACCGGCGAGGAACCGGCGCCCGGGCCCGCGCCCGCGGTCGACGACACGCTCCAGCTCTACTTCCTGTGCGCCCACCCGTCGCTGACGCCGTCGTCCGCGGTCGCGCTCACACTGCGCGCCGTCGGCGGACTGACCACCCGCCAGATCGCCCAGGCCTACCTGGTTCCCGAGGCGACCATGGCGCAGCGGATCAGCCGGGCCAAGCGCACCGTCTCCGGGGTGCGTCTCGACCAGCCCGGCGACGTCGCCACCGTGCTGCGCGTCCTGTACCTGGTCTTCAACGAGGGCTACTCCGGCGACGTCGACCTCGCCGCCGAGGCCATCCGGCTCACCCGGCAGCTCGCGGCCGCGATCGACCACCCCGAGGCGGCCGGGCTGCTCGCCCTCATGCTGCTCCACCACGCCCGGCGCGCCGCCCGGACCGCGCCCGACGGCAGCCTGGTGCCGCTCGCCGAACAGGACCGCGGCCGGTGGGACACCGCGTCGATCGCCGAGGGCGTCGAGATCCTTCAGGCGGCCCTCGCCCGTGACCAACTGGGCGAGTTCCAGGCCCAGGCCGCCATCGCGGCCCTCCACGCCGACGCGCCCACCGCCGAGGAGACCGACTGGGTGCAGATCGTCGAGTGGTACGACGAGCTCACGCGCCTGACCGACAGCCCGGTCGTCCGGCTCAACCGCGCGGTCGCCGTCGGCGAGGCCGACGGACCGCGCGCCGGGCTGGCGGCGCTCGCGGCGCTGAACGACGCCTCGCTGCCCCGCCACGCCGCGGTGGCGGCGTACCTCCACGAGCGCGACGGCGACCTGGCGACGGCGGCACGGCTGTACGCCGAGGCGGCCCACAAGGCACCCAACCTCGCCGAGCGGGACCACCTGACGCGCCAGGCCGCCCGGCTCAACGCCCGTCGGTGCCGCTGACGGGTCGCTCGCACCATCCCGCAGCACTCGGACCCTCCCGCAGCGCTCGGCGCGGCCCGGCGGCCGCCCACCGAGAACACAGCGCCCCACCGAGAGCATGCCGCCCCGTCCAGATCACGTCGCCCCGCCGAGCGACGACTCGGCGGGGCGACGTGATCAACCAGGACCAATCAGGATCAACCAGGATCCAGGGCCTCGATCAGCCGGCGGTGCCGTACATCCGGTCGCCCGCGTCGCCGAGGCCCGGGACGATGTAGCGGTCCGCGTTGAGGCGCTCGTCGACCGCGGCGGTGACCACGGTCACCGGGGTGCCGGCCAGTTCCTTCTCCATGACCGCGACGCCCTCGGGGGCGGCCAGCAGGCAGATCGCGGTGACGTCGTCCGCGCCGCGCTTGATCAGTTCGCGGATCGCCGCGACCAGCGTGCCGCCGGTGGCGAGCATCGGGTCGACGACGTACACCTGGCGACCCGAGAGGTCGTCGGGCATCCGCGTGGCGTACGTGTGCGCCTCGTAGGTCTGCTCGTTGCGGACCATGCCCATGAAGCCGACCTCGGCGGTGGGCAGCAGCCGGACCATGCCGTCCAGCATGCCCAGACCGGCCCGCAGGATCGGGACGACCATGGGGCGGGGGTGCGACAGCCGCACGCCGGTGGTCGCCGTCACCGGGGTCTCGATGTCGACCTGCTCGGTGCGCACGTCCCGGGTGGCCTCGTACGCGAGCAGGGTGACCAGCTCGTCGGCGAGCCGCCGGAAGGTGGGGGAGTCGGTGCGCTTGTCGCGCAGTGTGGTGAGTTTGTGCGCCACCAGCGGGTGGTCGACGACGTGGATCCGCATGACATCGACAGTAGCCGAGCCGGAGACCGCCGGCGCCCGCCGTGCAGCGCCCGGCCGCCGGCCCGCGGCGACGCGGCCCGGTGGCATCAAACCGCCGGAGCGAGGGAAAGTGGGCAGGTACGCCCGATTGGCCGTCCGGTCATGCGGCGAAGATCGCGCCCGAGGTGGTGTGCAGCGTGCCCGACCGCAAACGGACCCACGACAGGGACGAGGCCGTCTCCGACGGGCCGGGCGGCCCGGGAGCGGAGGCCGACGCCCAGAGCGAGGCGGCGCGCCGACGGCGCCGAGCGCAGTTCCTGCGTGAACTGCACGAGGCCAAGGAGCTGCGGAACCGGGTCCAGCCGCGCCGGGTACGGGCCGAGCGGATGCGCCAGGCCATGCGGATGCGCACGTTCCGCTGGTAGCAGAGCGAGTTCCGCTGGTAGCGGAACCACGCCGCGCACACGCCCGCGCACCCGCCCGCACTGCGGCACGTGAGCGACATCTCGCACAACCTCCGCACGACGCAGCGCCGAAGACGGCGCGCGAACGCCATGTTTCTGCCACGATTCCGAAAGGGGCGGGACCAACGGCGTGCAGCGCCGCCCCGCCCCGGCCGGCACGCCTATGACCAGTGGGAGAGTCACGGTGTACTTCGCCGCACTGCTCGCGCGCACCGAAGACGGGTGGGAAGCGAGCGATACGGAGCTCGACAATGTGGAGACCCTGGCCGATCTGGCCGACCTGGCCCGAGAGGCTGCGGTCGAGGACGACACGGTGGTGGCGCTCATCGAGCAGGAGGACGCCTGGTTCGGCGTCGTCCGGGTGGACGGTGAGGACGACCCCCGCGTCTTCCTCTCGAACGCCGCCGTCGCCGCGCGCAGCTCGTACGGTGCGATGCTGACCGACGAACTGCTCGGCCGCGACGACCTCGACGCGGACGATCTGGACGCGCTCGACCTGGACGGCACGGAGGACGGCGAACCCGACAGGGACGAGGACGAGACGGACGGCTCGGCGGGCATCTCCGTCCCGCACGGCCCGCTCGGCGACGCCCGTCTCCTGGAGGACTTCGGCGTCGGCGAGAAGGACCTGCTGGCACTGGAGGGCGACGCGGTCGGCGAGATCGCCGAGGCCCTCGGCTGCTCGGACCTCCTGGAGGCCGTGCGGTAGCGCCACCGCCCCCTGGGCGGCCGTCACCGACACTGGTGACATGGCAGATCTCGTTCCGCACACCGGCGCCTCCCCGGTACCGGCGCCCGACCCTCTGCGCGACCCCTGGCTCGCGCCGATGCGGCGGGCGCTGGAGGAGGCCGCCCGCGCCCCCGGGACCGGTGACGTCCCGGTGGGCGCCGTCGTGCTGTCCGCGGACGGCACGGTCCTGGGCACCGGCCACAACGAGCGCGAGGCCACCGGCGACCCGACCGCCCACGCCGAGGTCCTCGCGCTGCGCGCGGCCGCGCGCGGCGTCGGGGAGTGGCGGCTGACCGGCTGCACCCTCGTCGTCACCCTCGAACCCTGCACGATGTGCGCCGGCGCGATCGTGCTCTCCCGGGTGGACCGGGTCGTCTACGGCGCCCGCGACGCCAAGGCCGGCGCCGTCGGCTCCCTCTGGGACGTGGTCCGTGACCGACGTCTCAACCACCGCCCCGAGGTGATCACCGGGGTCCTGGAGGCCGAGTGCGCGGCCGAGCTCACCGCCTTCTTCCGCGACCGCTGACCGCCGGCGGGGCGCCGACGGGGCGCCGCGCCGACCGCCTCCGGGAATCCGATTTCGGCGCACGGCCACCCGTGGGCTAAGCTCTCTCTCGGTAGCGTGTCCGAGCGGCCGAAGGAGCGCGCCTCGAAAGCGCGTGAGGGGGCAACTCCTCCGTGGGTTCAAATCCCACCGCTACCGCTCGTATGACGAAGGCCCCGATCCTCCCGGATCGGGGCCTTCGTCATGTCCGGGGCGGCGGTTAGGCGTTGCGCCGGCCCCGCAGCGCGCGGCGGATGAAGTGGACGATCAGCCAGATCACCAGTGCCACCACGACGAGGAAGACCACGAACAGCACGATCAGAAAGATGCCGAGCTTCTTGAAGAAGCCGCGCTTCTTTTTCTTCTTCGAGGAGTCCTTCGACTTCCATCCGGACTTCTTGGACTTGAAGACGGTCTTGAGGTGCGGCGTGGAGTGGTACGCGCCGTGCCCGGCGTGGAACGAGCCGTGGTGGCCGTACGCGGCCGGCTGCGCGGGGGCGACGGCCGCGGGGGCGACGGCCGCGGGGGCGACGGCCGCGGGGGCGACGGCCGCGGGGGCGACGGCCGCGGTGGCGACGGCCGCGGTGGCGGTCACCCGGGTCGCCTCGACCGGTGCGCGCCCGGCCGCCGTGGCCGGTGCGACGGCCGCGGCGAGCAGGCCGACCAGCAGCGCCAGGACGACGGCCGGCCGACGTGGCTTCAGGGCTCGCCGAGCGGCCGTGGCGGACGCCGAATCGGGCTCGGGCCGTGCGGAGTTCATGGGCATGTTGTGGGTCCCCCCTAGGGTCGTGCGGTCAGCCATTATGGGCGGCGGCGGGCACCCCGGCCGAGGTCTCGACCTCCAGGAGGGAGGCGCTGTGCCGCTCCGCGTCGAAGGCCGCGCGGCCGCCGCGCAGTCCGAACAGTCGCTTGGTGACCGCGATGTAGAGCACCGCGAGGATGTTGATCACCAATGTGGCGATCTTGAGCCAGCTGACCTTCTCGGTGAGCTCGTAGATCTCCAGCGGCAGGAACGCCGCGGTCGCCACCACCGTCAGGTACTCCGCCCACCGCTTGGCGCGCCAGAGGCCCACGCCCTCGACGATCTCCACCAGGGCGTACGCCAGCAGCAGTCCGGCCACCAGCATCAGGGTGGAGTGCTGGTAGCCGAAGGTCTTCTGGATGGTGCCGACGACCGGCGAGTGGTCCAGGTCGTAGTGGAAGTGCCGGGCGACCGGGCGGAGCACGGCGATGTACTCGTCGAAGAACTGGCGGACCGCGTCCTTGCGGTTGCTGAACTGCCATACGCCGACGGCCGCCAGCACGATGAACACCCCGCGCACCGCCCGCTCCACGGCCAGGAACCGCAGGATGAACAGGTCGCGCAGGACCTTGCCGCGCGGGACCAGTGGCGCGTCCGCGGCCGGACCGGAGCCGCGTGGGGCACCGAGGGCGAAGTCGCCGCAGCGCAGACAGCGCCAGGCCTCGCCGAGGGCGGTGGCCGCCCGCAGGTTCTCCCGGAGGTGCTCCTCGTCCGGGAGGTAGGTGATGTGCCCGCGGCGCGCGCAGGTACGCCGGTCCCAGTCGATCTTCATCGTCG
Organism: Streptomyces sp. NPDC048506; assembly: GCF_040651315.1. Lineage (NCBI taxonomy): Bacteria > Bacillati > Actinomycetota > Actinomycetes > Kitasatosporales > Streptomycetaceae > Streptomyces > Streptomyces sp. NPDC048506. The sequence goes on along the minus strand of NZ_JBEZIX010000001.1, from coordinate 128,264 downwards.
GAGCCGTGTTCCTTTCGTCGTTCCCGCGGTCGTCCACCGCACCGCGGTGCCGACCACGCTCCGTTCTGTCGCGTACATGATGCCTGCCACGCCGCGTCGTAGGTGGTGGGTGGTACGTGGGGAGAGACGCCACGACCCTTGCGGCCGGTTGCGCCGGGCCGGGCAAGGGGGACGCAAAGGAGACCGCGCGGGAGGCCACGCAGCGCGCGGTGAGGGACGACGAAGGCCCGTCTCCGGGCCGGGCCCGGGGTCGGGGCCGGGCGGCTCGGGGACGGGCCTTCGAGTCGGTCGGGGGAAGCAGCAACAAGGGGGCGTCCACCGCTCCCCCCGATGAGGACCGAACCCCAAAGTCCACGCCGCAGTCAGGGGGAAGCGCGCGGCATGGACCCCGCAGTGGGGTCCCGGTCCCGGGGCCCTCGGATTCCTGCCAGATCCCTGGGGCCACCTCCCATGCTGCCTCCCGGGGCCGCCCCAACAGCCCGCCGAAGGGCCTCCCTTGGCGGGCCTTTGGTCCATAAAGTCCGGATCAGCGTGCGGCACTTCGGCTGCCGTGATCGAACACGTGTGGTTACACTCGCCCGACTGCATCTAGGGACGGGCCCTAGCAGCCCGCACCGCAGACGGGCGCCGCAGGGACTGCCGTGAGGGACTGCCACAGGGGAGAGACAGGGCGATGGCGCAGGCGAAGAAGATCGTGATGTACCTACTCATCGTCTTCGTGCTGTACACGATCATCACCTCCCCGCAGCGCGCCGCCCAACTGGTCCAAGTAGGCTTCGAGGGCATCTCGTCCGCTGCTCAGGGCGTGGGCGAGTTCATGACCCAGCTGATCAACTAGGGGCGTCCACTTCCGGACCGCCCCGGTGATCACCCGCCGCACGGAGGCCCCTGTGATCCGCCACCTGGTCCTGTTCAAGCTCAACGACGGCGTCTCCCGCGACGAGGAGCGCGTACAGGCCGGCGCCCGTGCCTTCGAAGCGCTCAAGGACACGATCGGCGAGCTGGAGTTCTGGGAGTGCGCCTGGAACATCACCGAGCGCCCGATCGCGTACGATTTCGCGATCAACTCGGCGGTGGCCGACAAGGACGCCCTCACGCGCTACCTGGAGCACCCGGCCCATCAGGCGGCCGCCGCCCAGTGGCGCGAATTCGCCACCTGGGTGATCGCCGACTACGAATTCTGAGCCACGGCACTCCCCCTCGCCGAGCCCCTCGCCCCTCCGGCGGGGGGCTTTGCTGTACCCCGGCCCGGTACCACCTTCCACTCCCCCCGCGCGCCTCCGTCGCCATACCCCTCTCACGACCCAACTCTCTGTTCAACACGGCATTATGGGGTGCTTGCATACAGTGCACATAACTTGTGATGCTATGACCGCTTTTGCCGGATTGATTCCTTGCCGGATATATGCACTGCGAGTCCATGCCTGTGAGCACTGTGAAGGGTGGCGTGACCGTGACGGCCCGTACTGCGCCCAAGGCTCCACCCCGCGAGAGCCGGAGCGCGGACACGCGGGCGCTCACCCAGGTGTTGTTCGCGGAGCTCGCGGACCTGGAACCCGGCACCCCCGAGCACACCCGCGTCCGAGCCGCCCTGATCGAGGCCAACCTGCCGCTGGTCCGCTACGCCGCGGCGCGCTTCCGCAGCCGCAACGAGCCGATGGAGGACGTCATCCAGGTCGGCACCATCGGCCTGATCAACGCGATCGACAGGTTCGACCCGGACCGCGGCGTCCAGTTCCCGACCTTCGCGATGCCCACCGTCGTCGGCGAGATCAAACGCTACTTTCGAGACAATGTCCGTACGGTCCATGTGCCGCGCCGACTCCACGAACTGTGGGTTCAGGTCAACGGCGCGACCGACGACCTGACGGTGCTGCACGGTCGCTCCCCCACCACCTCCGAGATCGCCGAACACCTCAAGATCGGCGAGGACGAGGTGCTGGCGTGCCTGGAGGCCGGCCGCTCGTATCACGCCACATCACTGGAGGCCGCCCAGGAGGGCGATGGCCTTCCCGGCCTGCTCGACCGCCTCGGGTACGAGGACCCCGAACTGGCCGGCGTCGAGCACCGCGACCTCGTCCGACACCTCCTCGTCCAGCTGCCCGAGCGCGAGCAACGGATCCTTCTGCTGCGTTACTACAGCAATCTGACGCAGTCACAGATCAGTGCCGAACTGGGGGTGTCGCAGATGCACGTCTCGCGGCTACTGTCGCGGAGCTTCGCTCGGCTGCGATCCGCAAACAGGATCGACGCCTAACCGGGACGGACTACCACCACCCGGCCGGCCTGCGCAGATATGTCGACAAGGCGCTACAGCGTGTTGCCGACATGTGACATTCTGCTGGAACCGCGTTTGCCGTAGCGCTGCCTCCGGTATTCAGGTGGAGGTATAAGTTCTCGGTCCGCCTCGGGCCGGGACGCCGCAGCGACCCGTCCGCGACCTCAAGGGGGTGGCATGTCCGTAGAACTGGGCAGCTCGAAGGTGCTTCCCGCGATTCCCGCGCCCGCACCGCACGTGCACGACGACGACGCCATCAACACCCGCACGCTCTCCCGCTCCCTGTTCCTGCGGCTGGCCTCGCTCGACAAGGACTGCGCGGAGCGGACGTACGTCCGTGACACACTCATCGAGCTCAACCTCCCGCTCGTGCGCTACGCGGCGGCCCGCTTCCGCAGCCGCAACGAGCCCATGGAGGACATCGTCCAGGTCGGAACGATCGGCCTGATCAAGGCGATCGACCGTTTCGATTGCGAACGCGGGGTGGAATTCCCGACGTTCGCGATGCCGACCGTCGTCGGTGAGATCAAACGCTTCTTCCGTGACACGTCGTGGTCGGTACGGGTCCCGCGCCGACTCCAGGAGCTCCGCCTCGCCCTCACCAAGGCCAGCGACGAGCTCTCCCAGAAGCTGGACCGCTCCCCGACCGTCCCCGAACTCGCGCTGTGCCTAGGGGTGTCGGAGGAGGACGTCGTCGACGGACTGGCCGTCGGCAACGCCTACACGGCCTCCTCGCTCGACTCCCCCTCCCCCGAGGACGACGGCGGCGAGGGCTCCCTCGCGGACCGCCTCGGCTACGAGGACAGCGCCCTGGAGGGCGTGGAGTACCGCGAGTCGCTCAAGCCCCTGCTGGCCAAACTCCCGGCCCGCGAGCGCCAGATCATCATGCTGCGCTTCTTCGCCAACATGACCCAGTCCCAGATCGGCGAGGAGGTCGGCATCTCCCAGATGCACGTCTCCCGACTGCTCACCCGGACCCTGGCGCAGCTGCGCGAGGGCCTGATCTCCGACTGAGGAACGGTCCGCCGAGGGGCCGGCAGCCGCTCGCCGCTCGGCGGACACCCAGGGAAGACCCCGGGCGTCCTCGCCCGGCCCTCGTGCGTCCGATCCTCGTGCGCCCGCCCCTCCCTGCGCACCCGACCCTGTGCAACACCCAGTCCTGCCCAACACCCGTTTCCGTACAGCCCCCACCCCTATACACCTGACGCTCCGTCAGCAACACTGTCCCGATGCGACGGACGACAACGACTCTCGGCTCCGCCTCGGCGGCCGTGCTGTGTCTGGGTGTCCTGCTCACCGGCTGCGGCAGCGCGGCCGACGAGGGCTATGTCGCGGTGGGAGCCGCGGGTCCCGCCGACGGGCGCGCGCCGACGAAGCCGGTACCCCCGCGGGAGGGCGTGGCGCTGACGCCCCTGGACGGCCAGGGCGACCGGAGCGGCACCGGGGACCGTGGAGGCCACGGAGCCCACGGAGGCCGTGGAGGCCATGGGGACGCCGGCGACAGCAGCGGCAACGGAGACGGCAGTGACCGCGACGGCGGCACCGGCACCGGCCGGCCCACCCCCTCCACATCCCCCACCGGCGCCCGCGGCGACGACCACACGCACCCCAACCCGCCTTCCGCGCCGGGCAGTTCCGCCCCTCGGCCGCCCGGCTCCCCCGGCCCCTCGGCCCCCGCCGAGCCGCCCTCCCCCACCATCCCCGCAGGTCCCGGCGCCCGCGGCGGCCTCCTCGTCGGCGCGCCGGTCCGCAGCGACACCGACGTCCGCTGGTGCGAGCGGGTCACCCTCGACTTCCTCAACACCGGGGACGCCCCCGTCACGGCCGGTACGGTCACCTTCGGCACGCACATCATCGGCGCCCTCGGCATCGACTGGGCCACGATCACCTCCCGTCACGCGCTCCCGCTGCCGCTCCCGCCCGGCAAGCGCAGGACCGGCAGCTGGCGGGTGTGCGTGGACGCCTGGCGGGTGCCGCTGGGGATGCACATCGACACCGAGGACGTGGCCTTCACCTGGAAGCGGTCGTGACCCCGCCAGGTGCGTAGCCCCGTTCGGCTGCTGGGACGGTTCGGCCACCGCGCGGCCCCCGTTCGGCCGCCGGAGAATCTCCCGGGATAGCGATGACTTCCGGCCGGTGCGACGGTCTAAAGGGGGACAGCGCAGGCGCGGCCCCGGCAGCGACACCGGCACAGGGAGATGGACATGCCCCAGATCACCACCAGCCTCTGGTTCGACACCCAGGGCAAGGAAGCCGCCGAGTTCTACTGCTCGGTGTTCCCGAACTCGAAGATCACGAACGTCACCCACTACAACGAGGCCGGCCCGCGCCCGGCCGGCACCGTCCTGACCGTGGAGTTCGAGCTCGACGGCCAGCCCTACATGGCGATCAACGGCGGCCCCGAGTTCACCTTCGACGAGGCCATCTCGCTGCTGATCAACTGCGCCGACCAGGACGAGATCGACTACTACTGGGCCAAGCTCTCCGAAGGCGGCGAGGAAGGCCCCTGCGGCTGGCTGAAGGACAAGTACGGCCTGTCCTGGCAGGTGGCCCCGGGCGGCATGGCGGAGCTGCTGAACGACCCGGACCAGGAGCGGGCCACCCGTGCCATGAGGGCCATGTTCGGGATGAAGAAGATCGACATCGCGGCGCTCCAGGCCGCCGCCGACGCCGCGTAGACCGTCCGCGGCCGTACCGCTGCGGCTGTACCGCTGCGGCCGTACCCCCGCCGCCGCTCCACAGGGGCGGCAGCGGTCGCGTCAGGGCTCGTCAGGACGGTCGTGTCAGGACCGGCTCCGGTTCCGTCCGGTCCTGGTGGGGCGGGGTGCCGGGCGGCGGACGCCCACCTCGCGCAGCGCCCGGGTGGCCGCCGTCACGGCTGCGGGGGAGACGCCGGCGAAGACGGCCTGGTGGGCGTCGGAATTGGCGCGGACGGCCCGCTCGGCGGTCTCCACGCCGTCCGGGGTCAGCCGGATCATGGTGCTCCGGCCGTCGTCCGGGGACGGCTCGCGGACGACGAGCCCCCGGTCGGCGAGGTGGTTGACGACATTGCTGGTGCCGCCGGAGGAGAGCAGCAGGGAGCGGGCCAGCTCGTTGGGCTTCATGGCGTACGGCTCGCCGGCCCGGCGCAGCGCGACCACGACGTCGAACTCGGCGACGGTCAGGCCGAGTTCCGGCAGCACGCCGCGGGTGGCCTGATCCAGGGCGCTCGCGAGTTGGGCGATGCGCTTCGACAGCTCGGTCGTCGGGTGGAGGACGTCCGGCAGCTCGGTGCGCCAGGCGTTCATCAGCGCGTCGACGGGGTCGGGGGCCGGGCCGGGTTCCGGGGCGGGGCGTGCGGTCACCTCGACAGAATAGTTCGACATCATGATAGCTTTTTATAAAGCTTTCTTCCGAATGTGTAGAGGGTGACGAGCCATGGAGACCATCGAGAACACGCCACACGAACACCCCCACCACCCCCACCACCCCCAGCACGCCCAGCACGCCTACGACCCCCACCCCCCGTCCCGTCGCCGTCACGCACCGCGCCTGCTCCTGCGCGACGGCCTGGTCATCGACACCGAACCCCACCCCCACGCCCGTCCGCACACCGACGTGCTCATCGAGGACGGCCGGATCGCCGCCGTCGGCCCCGACCTGACCCCGGACGCGCCCGACCCCGGCCTTGAGGTGATCGACGCCCGCGCGCTGATCGTCCTGCCCGGCTTCGTCGACACCCACCGCCACCTCTGGCAGGCGGTCCTGCGCTCCGCCGCGGTCGACGAGAGCCTCGACGGCTACCTCAGCCGGATCCTCGGCGACCTCGCCGGCCGCTTCACGCCCGCCGAGGTGGGCACCGGGAACCTTCTCGGCGCCCTGGAGTGCCTGGACGCGGGCATCACCACCGTGCAGGACTTCTCGCACGTCCAGTACTCGCCCGACCACAGCGCCGCCGCCATCGAGGCCCTGCGCGAGGCCGGCATCCGCGCCGTCTTCGGCTACGGCTACCCCGTCTTCGACGAGACCGCCCGCCGTCCCGACTGGGTACGACGCGTGCGCACCGAGCACTTCCCGTCCCGCGACGCGCTGCTCACCCTGGCCCTGGCCCCCGTCGGCCCGTCCTTCGCACCGCCCGAGACCGTACGGGAGGACTGGCAGTTGGCCCGCGAGCTGGCGCTGCCGCTCGCCGTCCACGTGAGCGCCGGACCGGTGGCACGGCGCCCGGTCACCGCCCTCCACGAACAGGGCCTGCTCACCCCCAACACGCTCTACGTACACGGCAATTCGCTGCCCGACGCGGAGTTGAGGCTGATCGCCGAGTCCGGCGGCGCGGTGGCGATCACCCCCGCGATCGAAGCCTCGATGCGCTTCGGCGCCCCGATGGCGGGCCGGCTGCGCCGGGCGGGCATCACCACCGGCCTCGGCGCGGACGCGGTCACCTCCGCGCCGAGCGACATGTTCTCCCAGATGCGGGCCGCGCTGATGAGCAGCCACTTCGACGGCAACGGCTACGGCAACGGCGACGGTTACGGCGACGGCGATCCGGCGGGGTCCGGGGCGGGGTCGGGGTCAGGGGCGGTCAAGGCCGCCGACGTGCTGCGGATGGCCACCATCGAGGGCGCCGCGGCGCTCGGCCTGGCCGACGAGGTGGGCTCCCTGAGGCCCGGCAAGCGCGCAGACCTGGTGCTCCTCCGCGCCGATGCGCTCAACCTCGCCCCGGTCACCCACGATCCGGTCGGCGCCGTGGTCACCGCCGCGCACCCCGGGAACGTCGACACCGTCCTGGTCGACGGACACCCGGTCAAGCGCAACGGGCGACTGCTGTACGGCGGGCTCGACCGCGTCCTGGGCGACGCGCACCGCGCGGCGGAACGCCTGGGCGCGGGGCGGACGTAGGCCGTGATGGGACCGGCGCAGGGCGTAAAGGGGCCGGTGCAGGCCGTGAACGGACGGGCGTAGACCGTGGAACTAGCCGCCCTCACGGTTCAGGACGCGGCGGGCGGCTGCCAGCCAGCGGTCCTTCCGGGCCTTCGCCTCGTGCAGGCGGCCGGAGTTCTGCTGGATCAGGCGGCGCTGGATGCGGGTCTCGGCCGCTGCCCATACCGTCACCAGCTTCGCAGACTTCTGACAGGCCACGTCGGCGCGGGCGGTGGCGCGTTCGGCCGCGGTGGGCTCGGCCGTCTCCCAGCGCTCACTGTCGGAGGCGGCAAAGGGCTCCGGGTAGTCGAAGCCCGCCTTCGCCATGCATGCGTGCCATGTGCGCAGGGCGCCGCGTACTTCGGGGGTCCGCCGGGAGGTTTCCAGGGCCGTGACGGTGAGCTGGTTGAAGGCGTGGTAGTCGGGTGGGGCGGTGTCGCCGACGAGTTGATTCCGGGCTGTCTTGAGGCAGCCGCCCCTGCCGGAGGTCCCGTAGGCCGCGCGCTGCACCTCGGCCGGGAGCGCCTCGCGCTCGTCCCAGGCGCGGTTGCGCCGTACCACCGACGGCGGGTCGGGGCGCGGGTGGTATCCGTAGCGGACGGCTTCCGACTCGTCGGCTCCGTATCGTCGGAGGTTCGGCGGCTCGGTGTCCTGGGCGTCCACCGAGGGCAGGGTCTTCCACTCCATGTCCAGGTCCTTCATGCACCGGCGCATGAGGATATCCTGTGCGTCTTCCACGACGCGGTTCTCGGCCACGGTCGCTGCATAGGCGTCCAGTGGCAGCCGGAGCTGCCCGGCCTGCCGGGACACAGGCGGGGAGTGCGGGGCCGGCGTGGACTCGTGCTCGGCCGCTGTGCAGGCGGTGGTGGCCAGGAGCAGCAGTGCGAGCGTGGTGGTGGCCCGGGCGCGGGAGGGCGACATGGCTGCCTCTCGTCGTGCAAGGCGCAGTGCGCGTTGAGCGGGGTGTGGTGGCAGGTAGGGCGGGGTGCGGCGACTGGCGCCGCACCCCGCCCGTCAGCAGTTCGCTGTTAACGGAACATGCTGTTTAGCGGAACTTGATGGAGCTCGCGGAGTCGGGCAGGCCACGGTTGCCGAAGTGCGCCTCCCCGCCGCCGGGCGCCAGGGACAAGGGGGCGCCGTGGTAGTTCTTGTGCTGGTAGAACGTGACCCAACGGTTGCCCTTGTTTATGGCGGAGCTGATGGTGTCGTTCCAGCCGTACTTCGACAGCCGCGGGACGTTCTTGGTGAAGGTCGTGCTCCTGTTCTTGTAATTGGCGTCCTGGTAGACCACGACCTTCCGCTTCGCGGCGGCCGCCTGGCCGGCGGCGACCGAAGCGTGACCGTCAGCGAAGGCCGGCAGCGCGGCACCGAGCGAGAGTGCGGTCGCGGCGGCACCCGCGGCGACGATGTGACGAATACGCATGACGTGTTCCCCTCTTGGTCATTCTCACGTGACGTGCGTGCCGCCCCCGTGACATACGCCACGCACGTGCTGTGCCGGCTTGGTTCGCCCTTGCCCCGAAGTGGGGAAGTGCGGCCGGCGATTGCAAGATTGCCCCGCGGGAAGAGGGATGTCGTTAGCAGACGGTCCACACTCGCTTAGCACTCCGTCCACTCCAGGAGTGAGTGGGTGAGGCAGGGCCCTGCCCCTCGGGCCGCCGCTGCGCGCTCAGCTGTTGGCGGCGCCGAACCACCGTGGCAGCTGGCTGAGCAGTTCCTGCTGGTCCTCACCGGCCCACGCCACATGGCCGTCCGGTCGCAGCAGCACCGCGGGCACGTCCAGTTCCTCGCTGACGTCGATGACATGGTCGACCCGATCCGCCCAACCCGCCACCGAGAGCCGGCCGGTCTGGTCGAGCAGCAGCCCGCGGCCGCCGTGCATCAGCTCGTAGAGACGCCCCTGCTTCAGCCCCACGTCCCGCATCCGGCGGCCGAGCAGTTCATGGCCCTCGCCGAAGTCGTAGCGGACCTCGACCGCGGTGATCATCCCGGTCACGTACCGGTTCACCTCCTCGAAGTCCATCAGCTTCGAGAACAGCTCGCGCAGCGCGGTCGCACCCGGATCGCTTCCCAGCAGTGTGATCTGCGCGCGGGTGTTGTCCAGCACGCGGGCGCCCACCGGGTGCCGTTCGGCGTGGTAGCTGTCCAGCAGCCCCTCCGGAGCCCAGCCGTCGACCGCGGCGGCCAGCTTCCAGCCGAGGTTGAACGCGTCCTGCACGCCCAGGTTGAGCCCCTGCCCGCCGGTCGGCGGGTGGATGTGCGCCGCGTCGCCGGCCAGCAGCACCCGGCCGACCCGATAGCGCTCGGCCTGTCGGGTGGCATCGCCGAACCGGGAGAGCCAGCGCGGCGAGTGCGCACCGAAGTCGGTGCCCGCGACGGCCCGCAGCTGCTTCTCGAACTCCTCCAGCGTCGGCGCGCTCGCACGGTCCTCGGCCAACCCTTCGGCGGGCAAGACGACGCGGTACACCCCGTCCTTGTTGGGGGTTGCGCCGAACCGTAGTTGGGTCTTGCGGGCTTCCTCGACGACGGCGGCAACCGTAGCCGGGTCCTCGGCCAACTCGATTTCGCCGACAAGCGTCTCGACCTTGGCGGGCTCACCGGGGAAACCGACGCCGAGCAGCTTGCGCACCGCGCTGCGGCCGCCGTCGCACCCGACGAGGTAACGCGAGCGCAAGCGCAGCCGAGTGTTGCCCCCTCCCCCGGCGGCTGCGTCCCCACTGCCGGGGAGACCCCCACCGGCCACGCCCTCATCGGCGGGGGTGCCCCCGCTGGCCAGCTCGACGGTCACCCCGTCCTCGTCCTGGCTCAGCCCGACCACTTCGCAGCCGCGCCGGATCTCGACACCGAGTTCGAGGGCACGCTCGTTGAGCAGCCGCTCGGTGACCGGCTGCGGAGTGGCGACGCCGTAGGGGTGGGCCGTGTCCAGCCGTTCCGGCCACGACTTGGCGATGCCGCCGAACAGACCGCCGACCTGGAACTTCTCACTGACCGCGAGGAACCGGTCCAGCAGGCCGCGCTGATCCATCATCTCGACGCTGCGCGCGTGCAGGCCCTGTCCACGGGACTGCATGGTCGGCTCGGTCAACTTCTCCAGCACGACCACGTGCACGCCGTGCAGCCGCAGCTCGCTGGCCAGCATCAAGCCGGTCGGTCCGCCGCCGACCACGATCACGTCGATCATCAAGTCCCCCATTTCCGCAGGTTGTGCGCTTCGGTCGGCGATTCTGCGGCATGACCGGGGCCTTGCCGCAAGGCCCCCCATGCGCTATAAGTTGAGAGTGGCAAGGAGTGGTTGACCTCCTTGCCGTTTCTTTTTGTCGCCTGCTGTCGGACCTGTCGTCCGCTGCGGCCCTCTGCCCCCCGCCGCCACCCGGACGGCTACGACGCGCTCACTCCCACACCGCGGACTCCGGGTCGACGCCGTGGGCCGCGGCGTTCGCGAAGATCACGTCGCGCAGCCAGACGGTGAAGCCCGGCGCGACGGCTTCGTAGTACTCGGCGTACCGGGGATCGTCGACGAACATCCGCCCCATGCACGCGTGCATCGAGTGCGTGCAGTCGAAGTACGTCGAGAGCAAGGCGCGGTGCCGCTCCGCGAGGGCGTTCACCGCGCCGGAGCCGGGGGCAAGGCCGGTGCGCTGCGCGGCCGCGAGGTCGGCGTTCAGTGCGTCGGTCCGGGCCGCCACCCGCCGCCAGTCCTCCGGGGTCATCGTGCCGGCCCGCTCGGCGTACTGCTTCCACTGCGCGCTGTCGCCCCAACGTTCCTCGGCCTCCTCGACCCAGGCGGGCTGCCAGTCGTCGCCGAAGATCTCGACCTGCTCCTCCGGCGTCAGCCGCATCCCGGTCTCCGACGCCTCCATCATGCGATCGACCGCGCCGAGCATCTTCTGAAGGCGGGAGATCCGCTCGACCAGCTGTGACCGCTGGCGACGCAGATGGTCTCGCGCGTCGGTGTCCGGGTCGTCGAGGATCCGGCCGATCTCGGCGAGCGGAAACCCCAACTCCCGGTAGACGAGGACCCGGTGGATCCGGGCGATGTCCTCGCCGGAGTACACCCGGTACCCGGCCCAGGTGCGGCCGCCCGGGCGCACCAGGCCGATCGTGTCCCAGTGGTGCAGCGTCTTCACGCTGACCCCGACGAGCGCGCCCGTCCGGCCGACGGTGAGCCCGTCGGGACCGATCGGTTCAGCGCCCTCCCCCGGGAACACCACCCCAGCTCCCCACGTTGTGGCCCCGCAGGGGGCTCTCGCATCCCCTACGGGATCTGTTCGCCCGCCCCCTAGGAGTCCTTCGGAGGGCTCCGGGTGCGTCAACCCTTCGGCCGACGCTGCGTCACGAACGACCCCATGCCCGGGGTCGTCACGATGAGCCCTTCTTCTCGAAGGGCGGCGGTGACCTTGCGGATGGTTACGCGCGCGACGCCGAACTCCTGCTCCATCCGCACCTCGGAAATGAGGTGGCTGGGCGGGTACGTACCATCCGCGATCCGCCCGCGGATGACGTCAGCAATCTGCGTCCACTTGGGCCGCGTCGGATCGAACTCCATCACGAGCGGGACTGTACGCACGGGTAATTAGACGGGCATAGATAGGTCTAGCTATAGACAGGTACTAACAGGGTTGCGTACGGTGACTCAGCAAGGACCCCGGCGACCGCTGCAACGGCCCCGGGGCGTGGCCAACGCTGTGCAAGGAGCGTCGACATGCGGAACCCTATGCGTAGCCTCATCGCCCGGTTATCCCGGCTGCGGCGACGACCCACTCAACCGGTCCCCACCATCACGTGCGGGCCAAGGCCGGCGCCGACCCCTCTCCCCCCTTACCCCGAATCCCCCCTCGACGGCGACACATCCCCCCTCGTACGTCCGTACCTCCTGGCCTTCGAGTACGCGGAGGCGCAGCGCGAGCACGCGTTCCTGCGGGAGATGGCGGTGGCCTCATGAGCGGCAAGATGCGACTGCTCCCCTGGCAGGGGCCGGACGGGAAGCCGTGTTACCTCTCCGCCGACGAGAGCGGTGGCGGATATCTGTCGCGGCTGGCCGACGAGGTGGAGGAGGCCCAACTCGATACGGGTGAGGAGATGTTGGAGCTCTCGGGCAAGCTGCTGCAAGGACCGGACGCGACATCCGCCGACGAACTCCGATTCTGCGTCCACAGGCTGCGCGAGGCCCTTCGGGATGCGCTACGAATCGCGCGTACGCGGTAGGTGCCCGAGACAGACGGGGCACGCCCACACTCAACAAGGGCCCGGCAGGGAACGCCGGGCCCTTCGTGGGTACGCGCGAAGAAGGACGACAGCCGTTACGACAGCGCCAGCCACGCCGCGCCGGCGACGGCCAGGATGCCGACGATCACGGCGAGGATGACACCCACCCGGGGACCGCTCGACTGCTGGGGTGCGGGCGCCCGACGGCCGCCGGCCTGCGGGGTACCGCCCTCGTCCACGAAGGCGCGGAACATCTGCGTGCTGCCCGCCGGGTCGTAGTTGCCCTCGGCCTGGTTCTGCGGGTTGGTCGCCATGGGCAAGGACCCTAGCGAACGAGGGGCCCGGAGGCACCCCTGGGGCGCGTGGGAAGCGACCTCCAGGGAGGGGGAAAGGCGGCGATCGCGCGTGAGGTGCACCACTCGTACACCACTCTCCGGCGTCATTTACCCGGATTCGGACACCCCTGCCGACCTGCGGCTTTACATGGACCTTTGCCCGCACTTACCAGATATCGAGCCAGGCTTTGGCACCCCTTTACCTGCATGGGCCACCCATTCGTTTGCCTTCAGCAACCAACCTTGCCTATGGTTGCCCCAAGCAACAAAAGAAGACGTGATCGAGACGTGTGAATGACGTATGGAGGAGCCGGTGGCCGCTCGGAGTCAGTACGAAGAGCTCGCCAGGCAACTCAGCGCCATCGGCGCCGTCAAACGCGAGATGGGCCGGGTCCTGCCCCAGGACTGCCCGCCCGCTTCGGCCGGCGTGCTCACGCTTCTCGATCGACACGGTGAGATGCGGATGAGCCAGCTCGCGGAGCTGCTCGCGATCGACATGTCGGTGACCAGCCGGCACGTCGCGCACGTCTGCGAGCGCGGCTGGGTCGAGCGGAAGCCCGACCCGGCGGACAAACGGTCGCGGCTGTTGCGCCTGACCCCCGGCGGACGGGAGCTCCTCGAAGAGCTCTCCGAGCGCTACACCGCAACGCTCGCACGGTACTTGGGCGACTGGTCCGACACCGACGTCGGCCGCCTCAACGAGCTGCTCGCCCGGCTCCGTACGAGCTTCGGCGACTGCCGGTCCCGGGCCCACCACGACCCGGGGGCCTGGCCGTCGCACCACGACTCCACCACCCGTACACCCGCAGGATGAAAAGGAACCACATGGCTACGACCACACCAGCCGGTGTGCGGGGCGGCCACGCCAAGCACGGAGGCGGTCACGGCGCCTCCGACGGGGCGCCCATGACGCACCGTCAGATCATGGAGGCGCTGTCCGGGCTGTTGCTCGGCATGTTCGTCGCCATCCTGTCGTCGACGATCGTGTCGAACGCGCTGCCGGAGATCATTCATGACCTGGACGGCGGACAGAGCGCCTACACCTGGGTGGTGACCGCGTCGCTGCTGGCGATGACGGCGTCCACGCCGCTGTGGGGCAAGCTCTCCGACCTGTTCAGCAAGAAGCTGCTGGTGCAGTTCGCGCTGGTGATCTACGTCGCGGGGTCGGTCGTCGCGGGGCTGTCGCAGAACACCGGGATGCTGATCGCCTGCCGCGTGGTGCAGGGCATAGGCGTGGGCGGTCTGTCCGCCCTGGCCCAGATCGTGATGGCCGCGATGATCTCGCCGCGGGAGCGCGGCCGTTACAGCGGCTACCTCGGCGCCACCTTCGCCGTCGCCACCGTCGGCGGCCCGCTGCTCGGCGGCGTCATCACCGACACCAGCTGGCTCGGCTGGCGCTGGTGCTTCTACGTGGGTGTGCCGTTCGCGGTGATCGCCCTGATCGTGCTGCAAAAGACCCTGAAGCTGCCCGTCGTCAAGCGCGAGGGCGTCAAGGTCGACTGGGCGGGCGCCTTCTTCATCAGCGCGGCGGTCTCGCTGCTGCTGGTGTGGGTGACGCTGGCCGGTGACAAGTACGACTGGATGTCGTGGCAGACCGCCGCGATGGTCGGTGGCGCGGTGGTGCTCGGCGCGGTCTTCGTCCTCGTCGAGACCAAGGCCGAGGAGCCGATCATCCCGTTGCGGCTGTTCCGCAACAAGACGATCACGCTGGCCTCGGTGGCCTCGCTGTTCGTCGGTATCGCGATGTTCACCGGCACCGTCTTCTTCAGCCAGTACTTCCAGCTGGCGCGCGACAAGTCGCCGACGATGTCCGGCATCATGACCATCCCGATGATCGGCGGACTGTTCGTCTCCTCGACCGTCTCGGGCCAGGTCATCACCAAGACCGGTAAGTGGAAGGCCTGGCTGGTCAGTGGTGGCGTGCTGCTGACCGCGGGACTCGGTCTGCTGAGCACCATCCGCTACGACACCGAGTACTGGCACATCGCGATCTTCATGGCGCTGATGGGTCTCGGCATCGGCATGATGATGCAGAACCTCGTCCTCGCCACGCAGAACCAGGTCGCCCCCGAGGACCTCGGTTCCGCCTCGTCCGTCGTGACCTTCTTCCGCTCCCTCGGTGGTGCGGTGGGCGTCTCGGCCCTCGGTGCGGTGCTCGCCAACCGCGTCACCCACTACGTCAAGGACGGTCTGGCCGAGCTCGGCCCGAAGGCCGCCAAGGCAGCCGCGCACGCCGCCGGCAACAGCGGCGGCGGCATCCCGGACCTGGATGCCCTTCCGGCGCCGCTGCGCACCGTCATGGAGAGCGCCTACGGGCACGGTGTGGCGGACGTGTTCCTGTACGCGGCGCCCTGCGCGCTGCTCGCCTTCCTCGTCACCCTGTTCATCAAGGAGGTCGCGTTGAAGACGCGTGGCGGCATGGCCCAGAGCAGCGAGGACACCGCGGCTGCTGCCTCGGCGGCCCCGTCGGAGACCGCCCTCACGGCCCAGGCACCTCTTGCGGCCCAGGCCGCTGTCCCGGCCCAGGCCGAGGAGCGGGAGCCCGCCCTGGTGGGCGCCCCGGTCGGCCCGGGCGCGGACCAGGACCCGTACGGCGACGGTGCGCACGCCCCGTCCTGGGCGCAGCCGGCCGCCGCGACGGCGCCGCAGCCGCTCCAGGCGTACGCCTCGGCCGGCGGCGGCGACGCCGCCCCGTCCGGCCCGTCGGTCCACGGCTTCGTCCGCAACGCGGAGGGCAACCCCGTCCCGCGCTCCGCGGTGACGCTGATCTCGCTCAGCGGGCGTCAGCTGGGGCGCGCCGTAGCCCAGGCCAACGGCTCGTATGCGCTGAACGCCCCCGGCGCCGGCTCGTACGTCCTGATCGCCGCGGCCGACGGCCACCAACCGCAGGCCTCCACGGTCGTCGTCGGCGACCAGCCCTACGGCTACGACATCCTGCTCAGCGGCACCAGCGGCCTGGCCGGCCAGGTCCGCAGCGCGGTCAGCGGCGAGCCGGTGGACGGTGCGATGGTCGTCGTCACCGACGTCCGCGGTGAGGTGCTGGCCACCGGAAAGACCGGCGCCGAGGGCCACTTCGCCTTCGACGAGCTGGCGCCCGGCACCTTCACCGTCGCGGTGAACGCCGCCCACTACCGCCCGGCGGCGCTGCCGGTCGAGGTCGGCGGGCAGGGCACGACCCGGATCGAGGTCGAGCTGCTGTCCGGCGCGCGGGTGCAGGGCACCGTGCGGGCCGGTGCGGACCGCCGGCCGCTGTCCGACGCGCGGGTGACGCTGGTGGACGCGGCGGGCAACGTCGTGGCCACCTCGACGACCGGTGAGGACGGCGCGTACGCCTTCACCGATCTGGACGCGGGCGACTACACGGTCATCGCGAGCGGCTACCCGCCGGTCGCCACCGGGCTCGCGGTCGACGCACGCGGGGTCGACGGCTACGACGTCGAGCTCGCGCACCCCGGGGACTGACCCGGAGTCCGGGATCGACCCGAAGACCGGGATCGACCCGAAGACCGGGATCGACCGGAGCCGTGCCGGCGGCGACGGAAACGGCTCGGGAAGCAAGACCCCGGGTCGGGGCGCGCGTTGAGCGGAGACGCGCCCCGACCCGGCACCGGGGCTCCGGCGGCGGCGTTGCGCACAGGCAGGGGACGGCCTGCACGCCGCCGCCCGGAGCCCGACACTCCCCCAAGCGCTCGGCTTCGTTCGAGGGCTCTCGGCTTCGTCCGGGCGAGGGGCACCCCCACCAGGAACAAACGGGAGCGGCAATGGATTCGACGGGCGCGGCAGCTGCGGGCGTAAGGGCGCAGATCCGCACACGGGACGGCTGGGCGGTTCAGCACGCCGTACTGACCGTCACCGACATGACGGGCGCGCAGGTGCTGCGCGCGGCGGCGGACGAGGAAGGTGCCATCCGCAGCGAACAGCCGCTGCCCGCCGGCCCGTACACAGTGATCGTGACGGCCGTGGGCTATGCGCCGGTCGCCTCCAGCGCGATCGTGACGGCGAGCGGACGGATGGACGTGGGCACCGTCGTGCTGGCCCGGCAGGGCGGGGCCGAGCTGCCGCCGCCCGGGACGTGGACCGTCGACCCGATGCACTCGACGGTGGGCGCGGTCGCCCAGCACCTGGGGATCTCCAGCGTGCACGGCCGGTTCACCGCGTTCAGCGGCCGGATCGAGATCGCCGAGGACCTGGCGAAGTCGCGGGTCGAGGCGGTCATCGACGCCGCGTCGATCGACACCGGCAACGGCATGCGGGACGGGCACCTGCGCAACGAGGACTTCCTCAACGTCGAGGTGTACCCGCAGATCACCTACCGCAGTTCGGGCCTGTCACCGGCCGGCCCGGACCGCTGGACGGTGCACGGCGAGCTGTCCATGCACGGCGTGGTCCGGGCGGTGGACCTCGACCTGAGCTACCTCGGTACCGGCCCCGACCCTTGGGGCGGGGTGCGCGCCGCCTTCCGTGCCACCGCCGAACTGCGCCGCGAGGACTTCAAGATGAACTACAACCAGGTCGTGGCGGCCGGTATCGCGGCGATCGGAACGACGTTGCGGGTGGAGCTGGACATCCAGGCGGTGCAGGGGGACGGCTTGCCGATGGGGTGACGGGGTGAGGGGTGAGGGACGGGAATGCCTTCCCGATCTCCTCACGTTGTCCCGTCGCGCATCGCCTCGATGCCGGCGATCTGCAAGTCGAGTGCGAAGGCGAAGTCCCGGTCGAGCATCTCCAGGGCGCTCCGGCCCTGCCGGGCGAACGCGATGCGGGAGGAGAGCTCCATGGTCTCGGCGAACTCCGGGCGGGCCGAGATCGCGGTCATGACCTGCTCGAAGTAGTCGTCGAGGCTGATGCCCGCGGCCCGGCACCGGGCCTCGTGGGTGGCCCGGATCGTCGCGAAGCCGTAGACGAAGTGGAAGAGGGACGCCAGCGCGCCGGACGTGCGCTCGGCGTCCAGGCCGGTGCGCCGCATCGCCCGCAGGGTGGCGTTGGAGAACGCCGTCGACTGCGGGCCGACGTTGATGAACTCGCCCAGCAGCCGGGCCGCCCAGGGGTGCCGCAGCAGCATGTCGCGGTAGCCGGTGGCGAGCACCCGCAGCTGGTCGCGCCAGTCGGCGGCCGCGTCCGACTCGTCGGGCAGTGCCATCTCGCCGGCCACCGCGTCCACGGCCAGCTCCAGCAGGTCGTCCTTGGTGTCGACGTACCAGTAGACGGACATCGCGGTGACACCGAGCTCGGCGGCGAGCCGGCGCATCGAGAACTTCGCCAGGCCCTCGGCGTCCAGCAGCCGGACCGTCGCCCCGACGATCTTGTCGAGGTCGAGTCCGGCCGGTTGCTCCGCCTTGCGTTTGAGCGGGGGCCGTTCGGTCAGCCAGACGCTGTGCGGCCGCTTTCCGGCGCTGCCGTTCGTCGCTGCCATGGCGCCCCTCCCTGTCCTGAGCGTCGTTGAGCCGAGCGTCGTTGTGCCGAGCTCGTCGCGATGGTGTCACGCGCCGTGCCCGGCGTGCCCGGTCGTGCACGGCCCGTACGGGTGCAGTACGTGCCACCCGTACGTGCCGTTCACGATCACGTACACAGTCGATGCTATTCCGCCGCGGCGGCGGCCGGTTCCGGACCGGTCGGTGCAGCCGTCGCCGGCGCGTCCTGGCCGGTGCGCTCGGCCCGCCGCAGCAGGACGGCGGCGACCAGTCCGCCGAGGAACACCGCCGCCGCGCCGACCAGCTGACTGGTGCCGATACCGGCGGCGAAGGCGTCCTGTACGGCGGTCCGTTCGGCCCCCGTACGGGTCCGGGCGAGTGCGGCCGGCAGCGAACCGGCGCCCGCGGCGACCAGCGGCAGCAGCGCCACGAAACGGGAGTTGAGCACCGCGCCGAGGACGGCGACGCCGAGGCCCTGGCCGAACTCCATCAGCGTGCCGTTCACGCCGGCGCCCACGCCCGCCTTGGCCGGCGGGATCGCGGACATGATCGCGTTGGCCATCGTCGGCATGGCGAGTGCGACGCCGACGCCCATCACGATCAGGCCGAGCAGCATGCCGCCGTAGCTGTGGCCGCCGAGCAGCGATATGGCGGCGAGGCCGGCCGCGAGCAGCGACATCCCCGAGATGATCATTCCGGGGGTGCCGAACTTCGGCATCAGGCGGGCGCCCAGGCCGGTGAAGTTGATCAGGATGACCGTGACGGCGAGCGGCGCCATCCGCAGACCGGCGTCCAACGGGCCGTAGCCGAGCACCAGTTGGAGGTGCTGGGTCAGCAGGAACATCGAGCCGCCCATGCCGAAGGCGACGAGGATGCCGCCGGAGACCGCCCCGATGAACCGGCGGTTGCGGAAGAAGTGCATGTCCAGCATGGGGTACGGGACGTGCAGCTCCCACAGCGCGAAGGCCGCGAGGCCGACGAGTCCGACGGCGGCGGAGACCAGCACCCGGCCGGACAGCCAGCCGGCGTGCGGTCCGGAGATGATCGCGAAGACCACCCCGACCATGCCGATCATGGACAGCAGGGCGCCCAGCAGGTCGGGGCGGTCGCCGCCACGACTCTTGGACTCGGGGACGAGGGTGACGACGGCCGCCAGCGCTATGACGGCGACGGGGAGGTTGACCAGGAACAGCGAGCCCCACCAGAAGTGGTCCAGCAGGGAGCCGCCGATCAGCGGTCCGGCGGCGAAGCCGAGCGAGTTGACGGAGCTCCAGATGCCGATGGCGCGGGGGCGCTCCTCGTCGTCGAAGATCTGCATGACGACGGCGAGGGTGGTGGTGACCAGCAGCGCACCGCCGACGCCCATGCCGGCGCGGGCGGCGATCAGCTGACCGGGTGACTGGGCGAGGGCGGCGCCGAGCGAGGCGACGCCGAAGAGGACCAGGCCGACGGCGAGCATCTTCTTGCGGCCGTAGCGGTCGGCGGAGTTCCCCGCGGTGAGCAGCAGGCCCGACTGGACCAGCGAATAGGCGTTGATCATCCACTGGACGTCGGCGGTGGTCGCGCCCATCTCCTCGGTGAGGGAGGGGATGGCGACGTTGAGGACGGTGTTGTCGAGGACGACCGTCAGCTGCGCGATGCAGATGACGGCCAGGATCAGCCAGCGGGCGGCGTGCCGCCCGGTTGGCTGGAGGCTGGTGGCGGTGGAGGCCACGGCGGTCATACGGGCTCCCTGTACGGTGCGAGCGGATGCCATACACCGTACAGGGAGTGTTATACGCCGTACATTTCTTTATAGGTCGGTCGGCTGGACGGGGCGACCGGCGACCGACCGACCGCCGACCGACCAACCGCCGACCGACCGCCGCTACGCCTTCCGCGTGAGGTCGTAGAACGTGGCGTCGCCCACGGTGACCTTCTTGAAGGTCTTCTCCACCCAGGAGCTGATCTCCGACGAGGTTCCCTTTGCGCCACCCGGACCGCCGCGGCCACCCGGCCACCCGCGGCCACCCTGACCCCCGCCACCAGCGCGACCTCCGTGGCCGGCGGCACCTCCACGGCCGTCGAGGCCGCGCCGTTCGTCGCCGATGAAGTAGTGGATCTTCCCCTCCGCGACGTACTTCTTGAACTGGGCGAGGGTCGGCGACGGGTCGCTCCCGTTGAAGCCGCCGACGGCCATCACCGGCTTCTCGGTGGCGAGTTGGTAGCTCGCGGCGCTCTGGGAGCCGACGGCCGCGGCGGCCCAGGTGTAGTCGCCCGCGTCCTTCTCCAACAGCGCCTTCGCCTTGGCGCTCACCCTACGGCCGTTGAGCAGACCGCCGATGCCGCCCATACCGCGCATCCGGCCGCCGGCCTCGCCGAGGCTCCCGCCGATGCCACCGGGGAAGCCCTGCCTGCCGAACTGGCCGCCCTGGCCTCCCCGACCGCCCTGGCCGATGCCCGCTGCACCGCCTGGCAGGCCACCGGGCGCACCTCCCGGCCCGGCGCCGTTGGCGCCGCGCCACGCGCCGGCCATCCGCCCCATCGGGAACCGCCCGCCGCCGGGCCCACCCATGCCACCGCGCACGGACGGCCCGGCCGTGATGATCGAACCGCCCTTGGGCGTATTGATCGTGTCGAGCGTGTAGGCCACCGGCCCGGCCAGCGCGGTCGCGAGCCCGAGCCCGGCCGCGACCACGGCGACCCGACGGCCGGACCGTTCCCGTGCCGCCGCCGTGGCAGCCCCTGCACGGGACGACGACTCCGCACCCTCCTGCGTGCCCGCCAGGTCCGCCCCCGCCAGGCCCGCCCCTGCCAGGTCCGGCGTTGCCACCGCACCTTCCTGCGCCCCTGCCGGGTCCGGCGTTGCCACCGCACCTTCCCGCGTCCGTGCCCCCGCCCCCAGAGACAGCGACAGCAGCAGTCCCAGCGCCGCCAGCAGCCCGAGCGCCGGCACCGTCCAGCGCAGCCACGGCAGCCAGTCCGGGGAGCGGTCGAGCAGGACATACGACCAGGCGGCGGTCACCGCGACCGTCACGGCCAGCACGATCGCCGCCAGCCGCCCGCCGCGCCGCCACAGCAGCGCGGCCCCCATCCCCACCAGCGCCGCGATGTACGGGGCCAGCGCGATGTTGTAGTACTGGTGGAAGATCCCGGACATGAAGCTGAAGATCGTGAAGGTCATCAGCAGCGCGCCGCCCCACACCAGGAACTCCGCCCGCTGGCCGGCCCGTTCGGCATCGATCGCCCGGCGGGCCCGCCACAGCACGCACACCGCCACGACCAGCAGGATCAGCGCGGCCGGCAGCAGCCAGGAGATCTGTCCGCCCATGTCCGACGAGAAGAGCCGGGTGATACCGGTCTCCCCCCAGCCACCGCCGCCACCACCGGGACGGTGACCGCCCCCGCCCACGCTGCCGGTCTCGTTGCCGTCGATCCGCCCCAGGCCGTTGTAGCCGAACGTCAGCTCCAGGAAGCTGTTGTGCTGCGAGCCGCCGATGTACGGGCGCGAGGACGCCGGCCACAGTTCGACGATCGCCACCCACCAGCCACCGGACAGCACCATCGCCAGCCCGGCCAGCAGCAGCTGCCCGAACCGCTTGCGCAGCGCGACCGGCGCACAGCAGGCGTAGACCACGGCGAGCGCCGGCAGAATCAGCCACGCCTGGAGCGTCTTGGTGAGGAATCCGAACCCGAAGCAGAGCCCGGCCAGCACCAGCCACTTCGTACGGCCGTCCTCAAGGGCGCGCAGTACGGCGGCGATCGCACAGACCATCAGCAGGCACAGCAGTGCATCGGGGTTGTTGAAGCGGAACATCAGGGCCGCGACCGGCGTCACCGCCAGCGCCCCGCCCGCGAGCAGCCCCGCGCCCGCCCCGAACCGCCGCCGTACGGCCGCGTACAGCACCCCGACCGTCGCCACGCCCATCAGCGCCTCGGGCACCAGGACGGCCCAGGAGTTGAGCCCGAAGAGCCGTACGGAGAGCGCCATCGGCCACAGCGCGGCCGGCGGCTTGTCGACGGTGATGGAGTTCGCCGCGTCGGAGGAGCCGAAGAAGAAGGCCTTCCAGCTCTCGCTGCCGGCCTGGACGGCGGCCGAGTAGAACTGGTTGGCGTACCCGGAAGCGGACAGGCTCCAGAGGTAGAGCACGGCCGTGACCAGCAGCAACGCCAGTAGTGCGGGCCGAGCCCAGCGTGGGTGCGGGCCGGACGGCAGACCGGACGACTGGCCGGTCGGCTGATCGGACGGCAGACCGGACGGCAGACCGGACGGCAGACCGGGCGACTGTCCGGACGGCTGGCCGGACGTCGGTGGCGGGTTCATCGAGTGCTCCTGGAGTAGTCGTTCACGTCGTGCAGGTGCGGGGCGTCGTCGGACCGGCGCTCGCGGTCGGGAAACACCCAGGCGCGGAAGAGCAGGAACCGCAGCACCGTCGCCGCGAGATTGGCGGCGATCAGCACCGCGAGTTCGGTGCCGTGCGAAGGGTTGCCGCTGGCGGCATCGAGGGCGGCGAGGGAACCGCTGGTCAGAACCAGTCCGATGGCGAAGACCACCAGCCCCTGCGCCTGATGGCGGACCGCCCGGTCCCGTCCCCGGACGCCGAAGGTCAGCCGTCGGTTCGCGGCGGTGTTCCCCAGCGCCGACAGCAACAGCGCCGCCGCATTGGCCAGTTGGGGGCCGATGCCGAGCCGGAAGAGGGAGTAGAGGGCGAGGTAGAGCAGGGTGCTCAGGGCGCCGACGGCACAGAAGCCGACCAGCTGACGGGCCAGCCCACCCGGCACCCCGGACAGCTCGCGGTCCCGCGGATCGTCCCCGAACGGCCGGGCGAGCCGGTCCAGCGGCAACGCACCGGTCGCCAGCGCCCGTCCCACCCGCCAGACGCCCTTGAGGTCGTCGGCGGCCGTCCGCACGATGTGCACGGTGCTGTTCGGGTCGTCGACCCAGTCCACCGGCACCTCGTGGATCCGCAGCCCGGCCCGCTCCGCGAGCACCAGCATCTCGGTGTCGAAGAACCACCCGCTGTCCTCGACCATCGGGAGCAGCCGCTCGGCGACGTCCCCCCGTATGGCCTTGAAACCGCACTGCGCATCGGAGAAGCGCGCGGCGAGCGAACCCCGCAGGATGAGGTTGTACGTGCGCGAGACGAACTCCCGCTTCGGCCCGCGGACCACCCGCGCACTGCGGCTGAGCCGGGAGCCGATCGCCAGGTCCGAGTGCCCTGAGATCAGCGGCGCGACCAGCGGCAACAAGGCGTTGAGGTCGGTCGACAGATCGACGTCCATATAGGCCAGCACCGGCGCCTCGGAGAGCGACCACACGGTACGCAGGGCCCGCCCGCGCCCCTTCTGCTCCAGCCGCACGGCCGTGACCTCGTCGATCTCGTCGTCGAGCCGGGCGGCGACCTCCGGCGTACCGTCCGTGCTCGCGTTGTCGGCGATGGTGATCCGGAACCCGTAGGGGAAGGTCCGGGAGAGGTGCTCGTGCAGGCGCCGGACGCACGGCTCCAGATCGGCCTCCTCGTTGTACACGGGGACGACCACATCGAGAACGGTCGCGATCTGGCCGAGACGCAGGTGCTCACGCGGTGGCAGGGAGCCCACGGGCGCACGGGGCGGCGGAGTCGTCATCATGCCGACGACACTCGCCAACCCCGCTGTCACGGCTGTGTGCTGAACCTGTGACCGGCCTGTGAGTCGGTGGCGGGGTGCGGGGTGGCGTCGGGGTGCGGGGTGGGGGTCTCCGGGGCCGCCTCCGACGCATCGAGCGTCACCGTGAAGACCGTCCTCCGCCCGGGCACGCTGTCGACCGCTACGGTGCCGCCGTGCGCCGCGACCACCGCCTGCACGATGGCGAGCCCGAGCCCCGTACTGCCGGCGGCCCGCGAGCGCGAGGCGTCGCCCCGTGCGAACCGCTCGAAGACGTGCGGGAGGAGCTCGGCCGGGATACCGGGGCCATCGTCCTGCACCTCCAGCCGTACGGCACCACGGTCACCGGAGCTACCGGGGTGGCCAGGGTTGCCGGGGTGGTCAGGGTTACCCGGGTGGTCAGGGTTACCGCGGCCACCCCGGCGGGCGGGTCCCGTCGTACGCACCCGCGCCGTCACCGTCGTCCCCTCCGGCGTGTGCGTACGGGCATTGGCCAGGAGATTCACCAGGACCTGGTGCAGTCGCTCCGCGTCCCCGTACACCAACGCCGGCTCGTCCGGCAGCTCCAGCCGCCACCGGTGACCGGGCCCGGCCGCCCGCGCATCGCTCACCGCGTCCACCACCAACGGCGAGAGATCAATGCTCTCGTACGAGAGCGGGCGTCCGGAATCGAGCCGGGCGAGCAGCAACAGGTCCTCCACCAGCCCCGTCATCCGCTCCGCCTCCGCCTCGATCCGCCCCAGGGCGTGCCGGGTCTCCGGACCCGGCTGCTCCCGGCCGCGCCGGGTCAGCTCGGCATAGCCCCGGATCGACGCCAGAGGCGTACGCAGCTCATGGCTGGCGTCGGCGACGAACCGCCGCACCCGCGTCTCGCTCTCCTGGCGCGCCGACAGCGCCGACCCGACATGCCCCAGCATCCGGTTCAGCGCCGCCCCGACCTGCCCCACCTCCGTATGCACATCGGCCTCGGCCACCGGCACCCGCAGGTGCAGTGCCACCTCGCCCTGGTGGAGCGGGAGTTCGGAGACCCTGGTGGCCGTGGCGGCAACCTGGCGCAGCGGGCGCAGGGCGATCCCGACCATGCTGGACCCGGCGATTCCGGCCGCGATCAGACCGGCCACGGTCAGACACGCCTCGATGACCACCAGCCTGCCGACCGTGTTCTGGACGTCGTCGAGCCGCAGGCCCATCACCAGCGAACCGTCCTTGGCGGACTGCACGCGGTAGTCGCCGAGCCCGGGCAGCTCCGTACTGTGTGGGCGACCGTCCCGCGGCACCGCGTCCAGCGCCGCGACCTGCGCACCGGTCAACGCCGTCAACCGCTCCAAGGGCAGCCGATTGAGGGAGTTGCTCAGCTTCGCCCCTTCGTCGATCGTGCCGCCCGGCCCGATCCGTGCCCCGACCGTCCCCAGGGGCTGACCGCCCATGGCCACGAACTCCAGCCCCTCACCGCGGAACGGGCCCTCGTGCGGCCGTGGCATCTGCGCCCAGTCGACGGACTGGCCCAGCCGCCGGTCCAACTGCCCCTGCATGTACGAATGCAGCGCAATCGTCGCCACGGCCCCGATGACGGCCCCCACGACGGCGATCAGCGCCACGGCCGACACCACGAGCCGCCTCCGCAGCGTCCAGCGACGGCGGGGTTTGGTGGTCACCGCCTACCCACCCGGCTTGATCAGGTAGCCCGCCCCCCGACGGGTATGGATCATCGGCGCCCGCCCCGCATCGATCTTCCGCCGCAGATACGAGATGTACAGCTCCACGACGTTCGCCTGGCCGCCGAAGTCATAGCTCCAGACCCGGTCGAGGATCTGCGTCTTGCTCAGCACCCGCCGCGGATTACGCATCAGATAGCGCAGCAGCTCGAACTCGGTGGCCGTCAGATGAATCTCCTGGCCGTCCCGCCACACCTCATGGCTGTCCTCGTCGAGCACCAGATCGCCCACCGTCAGCCGCGACTCGCTCCGTGCGGCCGCCGCCCCGGCCCGGCGCAGCAGCCCCCGCAACCTGGCAACCACCTCCTCCAGGCTGAACGGCTTGGTGACGTAGTCGTCGCCCCCCGCCGTCAGCCCGGCGATCCGGTCCTCGACCGCGTCCTTGGCGGTCAGGAACAGCACCGGCACATCCGGCTGCTCACGCCGCAGTCGCCCGAGCACCGTCAGCCCGTCCATGTCCGGGAGCATGACGTCCAGCAGCACCGCATCCGGCCGCCAGCTACGGGCACACCGCAGCGCGCCCGCGCCGTCCCCCTCCGAGCGGATGTCCCAGCCCTCGTATCGCAGCGCGAGCGACAGCAGATCGGCGAGCGAGGACTCGTCGTCCACGACCAGCACCCGCACGGGGCTGCCGTCGGGCCGCAGCAGCTGCTCCGGCTGCCTCACCGGCGCGCCCCTGGAGGACGAGGCCGAATCCGACGCACGAAAGGATGCTGAGGACGACGAAGTCACGGTCATGCGCGGAGCCTGGCTCGCCCCCGTGAAAGCTCTCTTTCGTCTTTCTGTGAATCTCCTGAGAATTCCCCGTGATTCCCGCTGCCTCCCCCTCTGGCTCCCCGAGCCCCCTCAGCTCCTCGGTCCCCCTCTGACTCCCGAGCCCCCTCGGTCCTTGACTCCCCCTCCGGCTCCTGAACCCCCTCTGGCCCCCGAGAATCCCCCCTCGCTCTCCGCCCGCTTCCGCCCACGATCGACCTGGGCCGCCCCCCGCGCGGTCCAGGTCGATCACAACTCCTCAAGCATGGCACCCACCACTGACAATCGCCCTGACCTGCACTTCTGCCCCCAAGAGCCCTCGGCCTCCCCGCAACCTCCCCTCCCCCTCCCCCGTACCGTCACCCCACCCGTACCGTCATCCCATGAGACTCCTCGCCCTCTCCGGCAGTCTGCGGGCCCGGTCCTCCAACGGTGCGGTGCTCCGTTCCGCCCTCTCCCTCTGGGACGGGCCGGCCGGCACCGCGGACATCGGTGCGCTCCCCCACTTCAACCCCGACCTGGACGGTGCGGACGCCACGCCCCCCGCCCCGGTCGCCGCCCTGCGTACGGCCGTTGCGGCGGCCGATGCGCTGCTCCTCGTCAGCCCCGAGTACGCGCACGGCGTTCCCGGCGTCCTCAAGAACGCACTCGACTGGTTGGTCAGCAGCGGCGAATGCGTCGACAAGCCGGTTGCGGTGATCACCGCCTCCCCGTTCCCCACCGGCGGCGACCACGCCAACGCCCAGCTCCGCGAGACCCTGCACATGATGACCGGCGACGTCGTCACGGCCGCCTGCCTCGAAATCCCCGCCATCGGCCCGAAGATCGACCCCACCACGGAACGCGTCAAGGACGAACCGACCCTCGCCGACCTGCGCGCGGCCATGGCTCACTTGGACACAGCCGCAGCCGCAACCGCAGCAGCAGCCGTCACTGCGGCCCCCGCCCCGACCATCTCCGAAGCCCCTGAAGCCCCTGAGGCCTCAGAGACCCGGTAGGTCCGGGCGGTCCAGCGACCGCGTCACACCCTCACCCCGAACTCACCCTGAACTCACCCCGAACAACCGCGCCGCGTTCCCGTAACAGACGCCCCGCAGCCACTCCTCCCCCATCCCCAACCCCGCCAGCACCTCCAGCGCATGGGCGTAGCCATAGGGGATGTTGGGGAAGTCACTGCCGAACAACACCCGGTCGCCGAGGTCCGCGAGCCGGCCGCGCTCCGCCCGCGGGAACGGCGCGGCACGCTCGACGAAGTCCGTGAAGGCCATCGTCGTATCGAGGTGCACACCTGGATAGCGCTGGGCGAGGTCCAGGAAGTCGGCGTACTCCGGCGTGCCCATGTGCGCGACGATCAGCCGCAGTCGGGGGTGTCGGGCCAGCACCCGTGCGATGGGCTCGGGCCCGGTGTGCTTCCCGGGCACGGGCCCCGACCCGCAGTGGGCGACCACCGGCACACCAGCCTCCGCGAGGGCACCCCACACCGGTTCGAGCAGCACATCGGCCGGGTCATAGGCACCCACCTGCATATGCGCCTTGAACACCCGTGCTCCGCCGGCCAGTTCGTCCCGTACGTACGCCGCCGCCCCGTCCTCCGGGTAGAAGGTCGCGGTCCGCAGACAGTCCGGCGTACGGGCCGCGAAGTCGGCCGCCCAGCCGTTCAGCCACTGCGCCATCCCCGGCTTGTGCGGATAGATCATCGACGTGAACGCCCGCACGCCGAAGCCGCGCAGGACCGCCAGCCGCTCGTCCTCCTCGAAGCGGTACGCGATCGGCCACACCCGGCCCACCAGCGGCCCGGCCGCGTCGAAGTACGCCCAGACCTTCGCCATCACCCGCTCGGGCATGAAGTGCGTGTGCACATCGATCAACCCGGGGAGCCCCAACTCCCGCCAGAACGCCTCGACCTGCGCATCACCTTCCGCCACCCCGGGCCCTCCCCCTCACCATGGATCCGATCACCCGCAGGCCACGCCGGCCGGACAGCCACCTGCCCACAGCATCAAACGCCCCCGCATCACCTCAGAACAACCCCTCCTGCCGCCCTTCCTCGCCCCCGCCCTGGAGGAAGCCGGCGGCCGCCGCCCGCACCGGAACCGTCGTCGTCCGCCCCGACGCCGCCCCCAGCACCCACCCCGACAACATCCGCGCATCCAGCACCGCAACCACCCCGCCGGCAGCCCCCGCCACCCCCGTCCCGGCCCTTCGCCCGGCAGCCCCCGCCGCCCCGGCCCCGGCCCTCCATCCGGCCGCCCCCTCTTCTCCCTCGGCCGCGTAGCGCTCTTCCCCACCCGCGTCCGCCGCCCCGGCGAGCCGGAGATACACGTCCGCCCCCACTCCGGTCAGCACCTCCCCCACGATCTCCGCGCCCGCCGTCATCCCGCCCAGTTCGGCCACCTCGCCCGGAATGCGGTCGAGCCCGAACAGCTCCGTATGGTCCGTACAGGCGAACTCCACCGGCTCCAATGTCTCCGGCCAGCCCGCCAACCTCCGTGCCTCGGCGTGCAGTTGGGCGAGCTCGGCGACCCGCTTCGGCACCGGCGGCAGCGCCCCGCGGGCCGCCCGCTTCGCCGCCTTCGCGAACCGATCGGGCACCGCCAGCGCACTCCCCAGCAGCGCCTCCGCCCGCCGCGCCGCCATCAAGGGCCCCCGCCCCAGCCACGCGTACGCCACCGCCCCCTGCTCCACGAGACGCGCCGGCCCACGCGCGACGGCCGTGATCCCCACCTTGAGCAGACCGGGCCCGAAGTACGCGAGGTAGACGCCGTACGGGCGGGGGTCGTCGGCCATCGTGTCGGCAGCCACCGAACGCGACCGATCCAGCTGGGCGCAGCGCGCGCACTGGTCCTTGGCACTCGCCCCGTCGAGCACCGCCGCATACGGACACGCGATCCACCGGCCGGCCCGCCACACGCCCAGGCAACGCCGCTCCCCCTGCGCCGCGAACGCCAGCCGCTTGCCCGGGGGCAGCATGCTGACCCGCTCCTCACGGCGCTCGGCGCAGTACCAGCCGAGTCGCTGCCCGAACCGCTGCTCCGGCCCCGGCACCGACTTCGCCCCTGCTCCGGACCCGCTGCCCGACCAGCGCGGCCCCGTACATCGCCACACATCGCCAGCGTACGACCACCCACTGACAACGCCCCGGCCGAGCGCCCGTCCCAGCCGACAGCGCCTCACCCAACGCCACCACGCTCCCCCCTCAGGCCACCACCTCAGGCCACCACCTCAGGCCGCCGCCTCAGGCCACCACCTCACCCCCGGCGCTCTCCCGCCCGTCCCCAACGCCCCGGAACGTGCTCCGATAGGCCCGCGGCGACACCCCCAGCGTCGTCTGGAGATGCGCCCGCAACGAGGCCGCCGTCCCGAAGCCCGCCTCCGCCGCGACCCGGTCCACCGTCAGCTCCGTCTCCTCCAGCAACTGCCGGGCACGTTCGATCCGTTGCTGGGTCAACCACTGCAACGGCGACACCCCGACCTCCTCCCGGAACCGCCGGGTGAAGGTCCGTACGCTCATCGACTCCCGCGCCGCCAGCTCCCGCAGGGTCAGCGGCCGGTCCAGGTGTTCCAGCGCCCAGGCCCGCGCGGTCCCCGTGGAGGACACCTGGGGCTCCGGCATCGGCCGCCGGATGTACTGCGCCTGCCCGCCCTCCCGGTGCGGCGGCACGACGGTCCTCCGGGCCACGTCATTGGCGACGGCCGCCCCGTAGTCGCACCGGACCATGTGCAGACACAGGTCGATGCCGGACGCGACCCCGGCCGCCGTCAGCACGTCCCCCTCGTCCGTGTACAGCACGTCCGCGTCCAGCTCGACCGTCGGGAACAGCCGTCGGAAGTCGTCCACCGACCGCCAGTGCGTGGTGGCCCGCCGCCCCTCCAGCAGCCCGGCCGCGGCCAGCACGAACGCTCCGGTGCAGATCGACGCGATCCGCGCCCCCGGCCGGATCCGCCCCAGCGCCTCGGCCATCCCCGCGCCCAGCCGCCCGGCGCACCGCTCCTCCCCCAGGGCGTAGTCGCTGCCCGACGCCGGCACGACCACGGTGTCGGCCTCCTCCAGCGCCTCCGGTCCGTGCGCCACATTCACCGTGAAATCGGTATCCGTACGCACCTCACCGGGCTCCAGTGCGCAGGTCACCAGCTCGTACAGCCGCTCCCCGCTCGCCGACCTGGCCTCCCCGAAGATCCGGTGCACGATGCCCACCTCGATCGGCAGCATCCCGTCCCGCACCAGCACCGCCACCCGATGCCGCCGCCCCGGCCCCCCGGAAGCCCACACAGCCCCAGCCACGCCAATCACTCCTCCCTCTCTCCTCCCCCTCCTCATGGCCCGATCCTTGCACATCATGACCATCCGGCCACTCGTCCGCGTCCCCGCCCACCCCGGACAGTGGACTCCATGAAGGTCCTCTGGCTGTTCGCCCACCCCGACCAGCGCTCCTTGAGCGGCGCCCTCATGTCCCATGGACTGCGCACCCTCGAAGCCCACGGCCACCAGCACCGCGTCTCCGACCTCTACGCCATGAAGTGGAACCCGGTGGTCGACGCCGCCGACTACGACCACGACCCGACCGACCGCTTCCTCGTGGGCCCAACCTCCGAACGCGCCTATACGGAAGGCCACTTGAGCCCCGACATCGTCTCCGAACAGGAGAAGGTCACCTGGGCGGACACCCTGATCATCCAGTTCCCCCTGTGGTGGTACGGAATGCCGGCCATCCTCAAAGGCTGGTTCGACCGCGTCTTCGTCCGGGGCTTCGCCTTCGGCCTCACCGACCCCGCCACCGGACGCCTCCGGCGCTACGGCGACGGCAGACTGGTCGGCAAGCGCGCCATGGTCATCACCACCGCCGGCGCCCGCGCCTCGACCCTCGGCCCGCGGGGCGTCAACGGCGACCTCAACGACCTCCTCTTCCCTCTCCAGCACGGCACTCTCTGGTACACCGGGATCTCCGTCGTCCCGCCCCTCCTCATCCCGGCTGCGGACCGCACCACCCCCACCGCCTACGAAACCGCCACCGCCCGCCTGGGCGACCGCCTCCGCACCCTCCCCACCACCGCCCCGCTCGCCTTCCGCCACCAGAACACCGGCGACTACGACGACGACCTGCTCCTCCACCCACACCTCCCCCCGGCCCCCACCGGCCCCGCCGCCCACTACGCCTCGCAGCCACCCCCCGTCCACGACTGACCACCCCGACGAGCCGCCCACACAACGCAAAAAGCCGTAGGCCCAGCGGACATCAGTCCACTGGGCCTACGGCATCAGTAGCGGGGACAGGATTTGAACCTGCGACCTCTGGGTTATGAGCCCAGCGAGCTACCGAGCTGCTCCACCCCGCGTCGGTTTCCCCAACACTACGCGAATCCCACCCCCACGCCTAATCGTTTCTCCCGCCCCCCTCACCTCACCCCCTCTCCTCACCCCCCGCGCACCACCCCCGCGCACCACTCACCACCCCGCCGATCCCACCACCCCCACCATCCCCGCCACCCCACAATCAGGACAAAACCCCCTCCCAAAGATCCCGAAGGGGGCTTCGCCCCAACGCTTCACCCCAACCCTTCTACCGGGCCGTTTCCGTCCAGGTGACCGGCAGTTCGTGGACGCCGTAGATGTTCATGTCGGTCCTGAGCCTCACCTCGCCGGCGGGGACGGCGAGCTCGAGGGTCGGGAAGCGACTCAGCAGTCCGGCGAAACCGGCGCGCATCTCGATGCGGGCCAGTTGCTGGCCGAGGCACTGGTGGATGCCGTGACCGAAGGACAGGTGACCGCGGGCCTTGCGGTGGACGTCCAGGGTGTCGGGGTCGTCGAAGCGCCGGGGGTCGTGGTTGGCGGCCAGCAGCGCGACGACGACGGTCGATCCCTTGCCGATCGTTCGACCGCCGAGTTCGAGGTCCTCGGTGGCGTAGCGGTAGAAGATGTCGCCGACGGACAGGTAGCGCATGAGTTCCTCGACGGCATCGGGCAGCAGGTCCGGGTTGGCGCGCAGTTCGGCCAGCTGCTCGGGGTGCACAAGGAGCGCGAAGGTGCCCAGTGCCAGCATGTTGGCGGTGGTCTCATGGCCCGCGAGCAGCAGCAGGAAGGCGATGCCGGTCAGCTCCTCGATGGTGAGGTCGTCATCGCAGGCCAGGTCGGACAGGATGTCCTCGCCGGGCGCGGCGCGTTTGCGTGTGACCAGTTCGGCGAGGTACGCGGTCATGGCGCCGTACGCGGCCATCTTCTCGTCGAGCGACACGTCCTTGAGCATGAACTTGGCGGAGTTGGTCTGGAAGTTCTCCCGCTCCTCGTAGGGGACGCCGAGCAGCTCGCAGATCACCAGCGAGGGCACCGGCAGCGCGAACTCCTTGACCAGGTCGACCGGCGGGGCGAGGCGCGCCATCTCGTCCAGTTGTCGCTCGACGATGTCGGTGATGTGCTCTTCGAGCATCTTCATGCGCTTGACGGTGAAGGCGCCGGTGAGCTTGCGCCGCAGCCGGGTGTGGTCCGGCGGGTCCATGGCGACGAACAAGCCCGGCACCTGCGGGGACGGTTCGGTCATGGCGGGCATGCCGGGGGTCTCGTACGGCAGGTGGAGAACGCCGATGTCCTGGCGGGAGCTGAACCGGGTGTCGGCCAGGAGCCGGCGGACCTCGTCGTAGCCGGTGACGAGCCAGCCCTCGTGACCGTCGGGGAAGACCAGGGGGCTGACCGGGCGGGCCTCGCGCAGCCGGGTCATCCGGCTGGGCGGGTCGAAGGGGCTCGTATCGCGCTCCATCGGGAGGCCGTGCGGGACGGGAACCGTTTCACTCATCGGGTTTCCTTTCGTAACGGTTCTTGCGGCCGGACGGCGGCGGGTGACTACGGACCGCGCCGCCTGGACGTGGGCATGACAGAGAAGGCCATGGGGCCATCCCGTTCGAAGGGGGAAATGAAATAGCAGGAGAATGAGGAGAGTTGAAGATAGTGCGGGCGCGGGGGGGCTCAGGGCTTGGCGCGGAGCACGTCGATGTTGCCGAACCGGGTGTGGGCGCGGACCTCGACGGTGTCCTCGGCCTGCTCCGGGGAATCGGACGCGGTGAGCATGTTGCGCACCTGCCCGGAGCGCGAGCTGACGTCGAGCCAGGCGGCCGTGCCCTCGCGGATACCGACCTCGATGGGCCCGTAGTTGGTCTCCAACTGGACGGTGCCGCGGGCCACTTCGGCCACGCGTATGGTGCCGTGCGCGGTGGTCGCGGTGACCGAGCCCTCGGCGCGCACGATGTCGATGTCGCCGTTGGCGTTCCTCACCTGCAACTCCCCGGTCGCGGCGGCGACGGTCGTGGTGCCGTGCGAGTTCTTCAGGGTCGCGGGTCCGTCGATGCGGCCGACGCGCAGGCTGCCGGTGCTGGTGGTGATCTCGGCCGTGCCCTCGACCCGGTCCACGGTGATCGAGCCGTGTGACGCGGTCAGATGCAGCGGTCCGGTCGCGTCCAGGCGCACATCGCCCGCGGAGGTCTTCACGCGGACCTCGCCGAGCCGGCCCTCGCCGAGCACCTGGGCCCAGGCACCGGTCATGTCGACGCGCGAGCCCGTGGGCAGTTCGACCGTCACATCGACGGTGCCGGGGCGGCGAAGCGTATTGCGCATGCGGGGGGTCCGGACGGTCAGGGTGCCGCTTGCGTACGTGACCTCGGTCTGCTCGGCCGACCGCACGTCCCGCTCCGACTTCGGGTCGCGGGGCCGCACCTCGACGACCGTGTCGAGACGGTCGCCCGCGGTGAACTGGATGGATCCGGCCTCCACGTGCACGGTGGTGGAGATCGGCTCGGGAGTGTCGAAAGAAGGCATGGCTGTCCCGTCCTCTTGGGTCTCATGGTCGTCCCCGCCGACGGGGACGTGGTGTGGGTGAAGTGGGGCAGGCTCGGGCGCGGCTAGCGCACCCAGCCCGTGAAGTTCTGTCCGACGGTGTGGGCCTTCCCCGTCGTACGCGGCCGCGGGCCGCCGCCGACCGCGGCCGACACGGCGCGCACCAGCCACGCGTTGACCGACAGGCCCTCGCGGTTCGCGGCCTCCTCGGCGCGCGCCTTGAGGTGGGCCGGCAGTCGCAGATTGACGCGGGCGGTGCCACCGTCGTCGCCGTCCGCGGGAAGCGGCACCGCGAGCGGCACTGCGAGCGGTTCAGCGGGTCCGGCAGTCGCTTCCCGGTGGCCGCGGTCACCGGACGGCAGCGTCACCACGAAGTCGGGGTCCATCCCGCGCAGCCGTACGTCGACCGAGCCGGGGGCGAGCTCGCGGGTGATCTCGCCCATCGCGGCGGAGAGCACATCGAGCATGGTCAGGCGGGTCGCCGACTCCAAAGGAGCAGTGAGCCGCTCCACCAGCTCTCGGGCGTCTTCCCCGCCGGCCTCGGCGGCCACCGCGAGTTCGCGACGCAGGGTGTCGACGTACGGAGTGAGGTCCATGACGTCATCATGGCACCACCATGGCACCACAGGCAAGCCCAGGTGGCGCCTCACGCCGGGCGCACTTAAGGGCGACCGCCCTGAGCTGGCAAAAGACGAAGGGGCCAACCCGCTTCACCACAGCGCCATCCACGCCCATTTACCCTCGGGGACGCGCAATGGCACCGGGCAGCACCGGGCGGCGCCAGACGACACCAGATGGCACCAAGCCGCACCACCGGACACCATCCGATGCCACCCGACGGCATGTGACGCCATCCGACACCATGTGACGCCGTTCAGCGCCATGCGATGTCGCAAGAGGGCGGCCCGCCGGGACCTCACAGCCTTCCGCCGCCTCGCAGCCTTCCGCCCTTCAAGATCGAAGAACGCGACCGACTCGACTCCAGAGAACGCCAGAAGCCCGTTCGATCTCGAACGGGCTTCTGGTCAGCGTTGCCGTCAAGTGATCAGCGCCTTCGCTACCATCCCCGTCACCATGCTCCCGGCCCCGGATTGCCCACCGGACCGCCTCCGCACACTTGAGGGGCCTCGACCTGCTGTCGCCCAATTGCCTTACGGCATAGCGGTGTTGCCCTACTACTACTGGCCGCAAGATTTCGTCGCCGTGCTGGTCGTCGCCGTTCTGGTCTTCGCGCCGCCAGTAGTCCTCGATCACGGCCACCGGACGGACCACCGCCCCCGGCCACGTAACGGAAACCGGCGTCCGCGTTGACAGCTCTCACATCCGATGAGGGTCCGGCAACAGAGGCCAAGATGCGATGCGATTCGGTTGGCATAGCCTCTTGACCATGCGCCTAGACCAGATCGGAACGTGGCTCCAGGAACACGGTGCGGCCCCGCAGCCCGTGCTCCTGTCTGCCCAGTTCGATGCGTACCTCAGCGCGCTCCCGTGGACAGGCAGCGGGATCGACTGGCGAACCCTGCCGCACCGCTCACTCGCCCTGAACGGCGTCTCGGATGACGAGGTCGTGACATGGGCTCGGCAGACGCCCCTGGCCTCGCACACCCATGTCCTCGTCATGGACTCGGCTACAGAGCCGGGAGTGCTGTGCCGCTTCGAGGACGCCATGCGGGACTTCGAGCTGCTGTCCAACCGGCCCGAGCTGTACATGTGCGGCGCCGATCTGGTGAATGGCGCCGTGCAGCCGGCCTTCCACCGCTTCATCGAGCGGCGCTCGTTCATGACGCTCAACGCCCGGGTCTGAGATCGGCTGCGCCTGGCCGCAGATCGACCACCGCCTTACAAGTTCGATCAGAATTCCCGAACGACGGTTCCGCAAGGAGCCCTCGATGCCGCCCTGGACCACCGAGGGCTACCGCGGTTCGCCAGTGTTGATGTCAGCCGTGGATGTCACTTCCCAGCCGAACGCATACTCAGGGACGGCAGTATGCAGAGCGGTCAACGCCGGGTGCGGGCTCGCTGGTCAACGCCATATAGCGAGGGTCGGTGGGGTCGCCGACTTCCATGAGGGTGAACAGATCCACGTCGTGCCGGGCGAAACGGTGAAGGTACTGCAGGAACAACTCCAGTTCCTCACTGGACAGCGGCTCATCGTGTCTCTCATTGCGCACGGCCTCACGATACGTCTGGCGCCCCTCAGCCGACCCCCTCGTTGCGAACTACCGGCGGGACGGTTGCTGAGGTCTGTTCGGCTGGTCGTCAGCGGCCCCGTGGACGTCGGCGATCGACTGCGGTCACCGCGGTTGCTGCACTTCGCTGCTGTACAGCTCGATCCTCCCGCCACCAGAGGAGATCGGGTCGTGCCCGCTACAGTCCACGCAGCGCTTCATATAGATCGTCATAGGCACTCCAGCAGTCAATCGATCCGTCATCGTTCAGGCTGCCCATGTACCAGTCGTTGTCATGGACGGGCTTCACGAGACACAAGCTGTGAAACCGCAGCACGATCTCGGGACGCACAACCTCGGTGGTTGTCAGCGTTGGTCGTCATCGTGCACCCCCGCACAGCCCAGTGACGGCCGGGCGCCCCTCGGTCACACCTGGGCAGGCGGCGGTGTCGAGACTCCTTCCATCAAGGCTCGCACCGCAGATGCGAAGGCTCGCTGGGCCTGTTGGCGCGCGTCTGAGTGGTCGGAGATGGCCGAGAGTGGCCCGCCCGGATGTCGCTCCGCAGCCCTCATCTCGCGCTGAAGGGCGTGTGGCACCCGGTCCGCCAACGCCGCGATGTCCTCCGGGCCGAGGATGTTGACCAACGCAAGCATCGGCCACAGTTCCGCAAGATGCGCCCTGGCTTCCGCTCGAACCCGCTCGAATACAGCGGGATCGCCGGCGTCTGCTCGACACATCGCCAAGCTGGAGTCGGCCGTTCGCACCGCCTGGGTTATGAACTCGGAGTACGCAGCCTTCCGCTCTTCTCTGCGGCTCTCCTTCAGCTGCTCAGCACGCTCCTCAGCCGCTAAGGCAGCCTGTTGGCCAAGCTGTCGTCGTTGCGCGCGAAGAGTGATCCAGCCAGTGAGCGCCGATGCCACCAACGTGGACGCCGCCGTAACCGCCGCGACCATAGTCGGGCTGTTGAGTAAGGACACGGCGCCAGTCTGGCGAAGGCTCTGCCGAAGGCGAAGGCCGACGGAGCGGCCCGGCTCCTGGTCACCCTGAAGGTCCACCCCAAGGTGGCTCACCGCATCCTGCGGCACTCGCAGATCGCGATGACGATGGAGCTCTACGCCGAGGCGAGGCGAGCGAGGAAGAGGTGCGCTCGGCCCTGGGCCAGCTCTCCGAGGCGATGAGCGGCACCGGCTGACCCGGATGCTGTGCTTCGCTGCTGTACGGCACGACGAAGCCCCCTCCGGGAGATCCCGGAGGGGGCTTCGACCTGCGGTGCGCTCGGCAGGATTCGAACCTGCAACCTTCTGATCCGTAGTCAGATGCTCTATCCGTTAAGCTACGAGCGCTTGGCTTTCCGGCGGTTTTTCTTGCCGGTCGGCGTTGCGGGAACAACATTACATGACCTGCGCCGTGAGGCGAAATCCATTCCCCATAGCGGCTCTGACCTGCGGAAATGCGGTTGAGGTGAGGGCGGGGGGTCGTTCGGGCCAGGGGGCGGCCTCGACGATCTGGACGAAGTTCGGGCGGGTGTAGTCGTCTTCGAGGCGGGCCGGGGCGTCGGCCGTCGCGTTGCACGTTGCCGGGTGTGGTCTGGGGGCGTCGGCCGGGAACGGTGCGGGGGCTCCGGACGGTGCGGACCTGTCGGTGGGGCGCCCTGTGGATCTTCCTGGGGGTGCTTGCGCCGGGAGGCCTCCTCGAAGATTCCCTGGAGGCACTTGCCGGGCCTTCCTTCCCAAGCCCGAGCCCAAGCCCGAGCCCGAGCCCGAGCCCGAGCCCTGTGGGCGCTGGCGCTACCGGGCGTCGGGCGGGACTCGAAGATCGGGAATCGCCGGATCGTTGAATTGCCGGATCACTGAATCACTGAATCGCTGAATGGCAGGGTCCCGGGAGGAGCCAGAGATCCCGGGAGGTGCCAGGAGGCGCCAGGGGTCTCAGGAGGAGCCAAGGGGGGCCCGGGAGGAGTCGCCTCGATCGAGAGCTTGTGCGGCGGGGAGTCCGGGGGCCGGGGAGCCGGGGAGATCGTCTGCGGCGAGGGGCCGGAGGGCGTCCGGGGAGTGTCCGGGAAGCGTTCAGGCCCCGGCCGGGAGGACCGGGGCCTGAACGAAAGGGAGCGGAGGCGGAGGGATTTGAACCCTCGATGGGGGGTAAGCCCCAAACCGCATTAGCAGTGCGGCGCCATAGACCGGACTAGGCGACGCCTCCACGCACCCCACGCGCGCATGCACGCTGTGGTGTGTCCAGATGATGGCACAGCTACAAGGGCTGGTACCAATCGCCCCCTACGGTACTAGGCGTGCGGCCCACCCGGCAAAGACGTTCCTGCGGCGCAACGTCGGGGGCGGCGGCGCGTTAGGAGTGTGGGGCCGTGGCGACCTTCGTGTCGTGCGCCCCCGGCGCGTACGTACCGCGTACCGCCCCGCACTCGCCTCTCTGGAGTCTGTGATGCCGCACCTCCCGACGCCCCGCCGGACCTCGCACCTCGTCGTCGCCACCGCCGCTGCCGCCGCCGCGCTGGCCGCCCTGGCGGCGCCCGTCGCATCGGCCGCCCCGATTCCGCTGCCGCACCGCGCGTCCGAGGGCGGGGTGACCGGCGCGGGCCACCACGGACGCGTCGGCCAGCCGATGCCCGCCCGCCATGGCGTGGGCGGCGGCGGCGACCACGGCACGCGTGCCACGCCCGACGCCCCGGGCAGGAAGGGGAAGGGCGAGAGGAAGGGGAAGGGTGAGGGGATGAGTGAGGGGAAGGGGATGGGCGAGGGCAGTGTCGGGAGTGTGGGGGGTCAGGGGAGCGTGGGGGATGGGGATGGTTTGATCGGTGATGTCCTTGCGGGGATCCATCACGACGTGCTCTACCCGCTCGTGCCCGTCCACCACGACGTGCTCTACCCGCAGGCCCCCACGCACCACGACATGCTCTACCGGCGCGCCCCCGTCGACCACCTCACCGTCACCGTCCGGCAGTCCGGCGCGGAGCGCACCGACGGCACCTTCGAGCTGTACTGCCACCCCGGCAGCGGCAGCACCCACCACGACGCGCGGCGCGCCTGCGACAAGCTGGACCACATGACGAAGTGGGGCAAAGACCCGTTCGCCCCCGTACCGCAGCGCGCGCAGTGCACGATGATGTACGGCGGCCCGGCCACGGCACATGTGACCGGGACGTGGGCGGGGCGGCCCGTCAGTGCCGACTTCAAGCGGACCAACGGGTGTGAGATCAGCCGCTGGAACGAGTTCGAACCCCTGCTCCCACGGACCAGTTCGTGACCCGTTTCGTGCGGCAGTAGCGCGCCAGGTCAGGACGAGGGGCACATGTCGGGCGTGCGGTGAGTCGCACCCGGCCACGGCATTACCCCGTCGTCATCCGCCTCCGCGTCGCGGGCGAGTGCCCGTAGACTCCATCCCAGCGGTCCGTCCCGGCGGGCCGGCACGGTGCGGTAACAGGGAGGAAGCGTCTCGTGAGCAGCAGGCCATCCCGAGGCGCTGCTCGCCTCGCAGCCATACTCGACGCCCTCCCCGACGCGCTGTTGCTCGTCAACTGCAACGGCACGGTCGTCAACGCCAACGCCATCGCCCTGGAGACCTTCGAGGCGCCGGGCACGGCCCTGGTGGGGCGCGGTCTGCTCGATCTGCTGCCGTCCTTCGACTCCAAGCGGATCCCGGGGTCCATGCGGCGCCGGGACGACGAGATCGAGGCGGGCCGGACGAAGCCGACGCGGATGGTCGCGCGGCGCACCGACGGGACAGAGCTGCTGGTCGAGGTGACCAGCGCCAATCTGGACGGGCGCACCCCCTACGAGTCCGCCTTCGAGGCCGCGTACGCCGATCACCGCAACGGCTACACGGGCGACGAGCTGCTGATGCTCGTCGTGCGGGACCTGACCGGGACCCTGGACACCGAGACCGAGCTGGCCCGCCAGCAGCGGCAGACCGAGATGATCCTGCGGGCCGCGGCCGAGGGTGTGGTCGGGGTCGACTCCGAGGGCAAGGTCGTGCTCGTCAACCCGTCCGCGGCGCAGATCCTCGGCTACCGGGCGAGCGAGCTGGGCGGCGAGGAGCTGCACCCGCTCATCCACCACTCGCGGGCGGACGGTGTGGCGCTGCCGTGGGAGGACACGCCGCTGGCCGACACCCTCAAGTCCGGGCGCAAGCACCGGGTGCGCGGGCAGGTGCTGTGGGCGAAGGACGGGCGGGCGGTGGCCGTCGACCTGACGACGGCGCCGGTGCGGGACGGGGACCAGCTCGTCGGTGCGGTGATGACGTTCACCGACCGGCGCTCCTACGACGCGCTGGCGGCGCGGCACGCGCAGCTGTTGGCCGTGCTGGAGCAGGCGCTGCGCGGACCGCTGGAGGAGCTGAAGGGCGAGCTGGGCACGCTCGCGTCGGACCCGGCCGGCCAGCTGTGGCCGGAGGCGAACCAGATCCTGCACCACCTCGCGGCCGGCCACGCCCGGATGACCACGTTGGTGGACAACGTCCTGAGCTACCAGCGGTTGGACTCCGGCAAGGAGAAGCTCAACCGCACGAAGGTCTCGCTGGACGGGGTCGTCGCGGCGGGCGTCGAGGGCGCGATCGAGCTGATCGGGCCGGGACGGGCGCAGTTCGCCGTGCACGCCCCGCCGATAGAGGCGGTGGTCGACGCGGAGCGGATCGCGCAGGCGCTGTCGCATCTGATCGCGGACGTCGCGGGCGTGGACTCCACGGGCCGGATGCCGGTCGGTGCGGCCGGTCCCGGCGCGGGCGGGCGTGCGGGGGCGATTCCCGGGGATTCGACGATCGTGGTGGCGGCGGCCAAGCGCGGCGACGTCGTACGGATCGAGGTGCGCGGCCCGTTCGGCGGCGGCGACCCGGTCCATGAGCCGATCGTCCGCGGGATCGTGCGGCAGCACGGCGGGCTGATGCAGACGCACGAGATGCCGGGGGCGCCGGGCGGCGGAGCGGGCGCCGGCGGCAGCGCGTATGTGCTGGAGCTGCCGGTGGCGGCGGACGGCACGGCGTCGCCGGACGCCGCGGGGGCGGGCCCGGATGGAGGTGCCCCCGGTGCCGAAGGCTCCGGCGGAGACTCGGCCACGCAGGCCGGCCAGAAGACTTCGGGGACGCCGGTGCCGGGCGCCGGGGCGCAGGGCGCCCAGGGCGGTGCGGCGGACGGCGGCCAGGGGCCCGCGGGCGAGGGCCGTGCGGACGGTGCGACCGGCGCGGGCGCCGAGGGTGCCACCGGCGGGGCCGGTGTGCCGCTCGCCGACGGTACGAAGGACGGCGCGGCCCAGCCGACCGGCCGGCGACGGGCCCGGCGGCCGGGCACGGAGCAGGGCGCCGAGGCCGCGCCGGATGCCGAGGGCTCCGGCGGGCCGGACGCGGCCGGCCCGGGGGCTGCCGACGGCGGCCGGGGCGGCGGTACGGGCGCGGACGGTAGGGGGCGGCCGCCGGGCGGGGCGGGCGCCGAGGCCGCACCGCCGACCGGGCGCCGGCGGGCTCCGCAGGGCACGACGCAGGGCACGACCCAGGGCACGACGCAGGGCGCGACGGAGGGCGGCGGACTGCCGGCGCTGCCGGCGGGAACCGGACGGCCGGCCGAGCCGCAGGGGGCCGGCTCCGGTGGCCAGGGCGCGGCGCCGGAGACCGGGGCCGCCCCGGCGGCCGGGACCGCCGTTCCGGCGCGTCCCCAGATCCCGGG
This sequence comes from Streptomyces sp. NPDC048506, assembly GCF_040651315.1. NCBI lineage: Bacteria > Bacillati > Actinomycetota > Actinomycetes > Kitasatosporales > Streptomycetaceae > Streptomyces > Streptomyces sp. NPDC048506. The sequence goes on along the minus strand of NZ_JBEZIX010000001.1, from coordinate 86,387 downwards.
CCAGGCACAGTTCCCCGGCCAGGCGCAGCTGCCGGCGGGGCCGCAGGGCCTTGGGCCCGTACAGCCGGCCGGGCGTCGGGCGCGCCGGGCGCTGGCCGAGGCGCCCGGGCGGGGTGCCCAGGCGACGGCCACGGCGCAGCCGCCGGCCGGTGCGCGTACCGCCTTCGCGCTGCCGCCCGCGGCGGCGGACCAGAACCCGCGGCCGGCGCCCGACCCGCAGCCGGCGCTGCCCGCGCTGCCCGCGGCGCCCGCGCAAGGGCCCGCGACGGCCGAGCAGGTGCCCGCACAGGCCGCCGGACCGCAGGACGGGGCCGGCACGGGGCGCCGTCGGGCCCGCCGGCCGGTGGCCGCCGGGCCGGAGGGCGCCGCGTCCGGGTCCGCCCCGGAGGCCGTGGCCAACGCCGACTCCGCCGATCAGCAAGGGAATTGGGACGCCGAGCCGACCGGTCGGCGGCGGGCCCGGCGAGCCGCGGCCGAGGAGCGGGCGGCGGCCGCGATGGCCGACTCCGAATCGTCCGGCACCTTCGTGGCCGGCCCGGAGGGGCTGGTGGCACAGCCGACCGAACACGCAGATCCCGCGGAGGCGACGGAGACGGCCAGCGGGACGGCACCGGGCATCGCCCCCGCTCCGGCCCCGGGCACGCCCGAGGCGGCCGACGGCCCCGCGCCGGCCCCCGCCCCCACCGGCCGCCGGCGCGGTCGCCCCAGCCCCGCCGAAGAGGCCCCGGGCCAGGCCCCGTTGCCCCCGCAGGGCCGGCCGACCGCGGCGCACCGGCAGCCGCTGCCGCCCGCCGCGGAGGACGACGGACACTCCCACGGGCGGGCGTTCAGCGTGCGCACGCTCGGGCAGGGGGTGCCGTTCGCGCAGCAGCTCTCCGATCAGCAGCACCCGCCGGCGCCGCCCGGCAGCACGCCCCCCGGGGGGACGTCCGCCGGTTCGGGCCGCCGCCGCAAGCTCGCCGCGCCGCCGCAGGAGGGCGAGCGCAGGGCCGAGACCACGCCCGCCGAGACGCGCCCGCGCCCGGTCGCGCCGCCGCCCCCGCAGCCGGAGCGGAAGCCGTCCCCGGCCCAGCCGCATCTGATGGACACCGGCGAGGGCCGCGCCTTCGCGATCTCCGCGCCCGACGAGGGCAGCGAGGGCCCCGAGCCGCTGGACGGCCCGAACGGCGCCATAGAGGTGATGGACCGTCAGCCGATGCCGATGGACGACGAGTTGCCGCCGGAGCCACTGGACAACCCGCGCCGGCTGCTGGTCTGGCCGGCGCCCGACGTCGCCACCCAGCAGGCGCTGAGCGACCGCGGCTACCGCCCGGTGATCGTCAACTCCCGTGAGGAGGTGGACGCGCAGATCGCGGCGTACCCGGCGGCGCTCTTCGTCGACCCGCTGACCGGGCCGATCACCCGTACCGCGCTCCAGTCGCTGCGCCAGGCGGCGGGCGCGGCCGAGGTCCCGGTGCTGGTGACCGCCGGCCTGGGCCATGCCACCCGGGAGGCCGCGTACGGCGCGGACCCGGCCGTCCTGCTCAAGGCGCTGGCCCCGCGCGACAGCGACGCGCACCCGCCACGGGTGCTGCTGATCGAGCAGAACGACGCCATCGCGGGCGCCCTGACCACGTCGCTGGAGCGGCGCGGGATGCAGGTCGCACGGGCCGGTGCGGACACCGAAGCGGTCACCCTCGCCACCCAGATGCGGCCGAACCTCGTCGTCATGGACCTGATGCAGGTGCGCCGTCGGCGGGCCGGCATCGTGGACTGGCTGCGCGCCAACAAGCTGCTGGACCACACTCCGCTGGTCGTCTACACCTCCGCCGACATAGACCCGACGCAGCTGCCGGGGCTGGCGTCCGGCGAGACGGTGCTCTTCCTCGCGGAGCGCTCGACGAGCGCCGAGGTACAGGCCCGGATCGTCGACCTGCTCGCCAAGATCGGCACGAACTGACAGCGGTGGGGCCCGGACCGGGCCCCACCCCGAGGACCGCCCGGGCCCCCGCCCACGGGCATCACGCCAGCAGCGTCACGTCGAGCTCGCCGTCCGCGTACTGCTTGCGCAGCACCTTCTTGTCGAACTTCCCGACGCTCGTCTTGGGCACCGCCGGGATCACCGCCCAGCGCTCCGGCAGCTGCCAGCGCGCGACCCGCTCGCCGAGGAACGCCTTCAGCTCCTCGTAGCCAATCGTGGCGCCCTGGTTCAGCACCACGGTCGCCAGCGGACGCTCGCCCCACTTGTCGTCCGGTACGGCGACCACCGCGGCCTCCGCGACGTGCGGGTGCGCCATCAGGTGGTTCTCCAGCTCGACCGAGGAGATCCACTCACCGCCGGACTTGATGACGTCCTTGGCGCGGTCGGTCAGGGTCAGGTAGCCGTTGGGGGTGATGGTGCCGACGTCGCCGGTGCGCAGCCAGCCGTCCGGGCTGAACTTGTCCTCCGGGCGGAGCGGTTCGCCCTGCGCGCCGCCGTAGTACGCGCCGGCGATCCACGGCCCGCGGACCTCCAGCTCACCGGCGGACGTGCCGTCCTTGGGGAGCTGTTCACCGCCGGGGCCGATCAGCCGCGCCTCGACGGAGGCCGGGAAGCGGCCCTGGGTGGCGCGGTAGTCCCACGCCTCGTCCTCGCTGACGCCGGCCGGCGGGTGCGAGACGGTGCCCAGCGGGGAGGTCTCGGTCATGCCCCAGGCGTGCACGACGCGGATGCCGTGCCGCTCCTCGAAGCCGCGCATCAGGACCGGCGGACAGGCCGAGCCGCCGATGACGACCGTCCGCAGACAGGCCACGTCCCGCCGCTTGGCGTCGAGCTCGGCCAGCAGCCCCTGCCAGATGGTGGGGACGGCGGCACCGACGGTGGGCCGTACGGTCTCGATCATCTCGGCGAGCGGGGCGGGCTGGAGGAAGCGGTCCGGCATCAGCATCGAGGCGCCGACCATGAACGCGGCGTGCGGCAGGCCCCAGGCGTTGACGTGGAACATCGGGACGACCGGGAGCGTGATGTCGCGTGCGGTGAGCGCGAACGCCTCGACGGTGTTGACCTGCAACGAGTGCAGGTAGAGCGAGCGGTGGCTGTAGAGCACGCCCTTGGGGTCGCCGGTGGTGCCGGAGGTGTAGCAGAGCGCCGCGGCCTCCCGCTCGTCGAGCTCCGGCCAGTCGTAGCGCTCCGCCCGCCCGGCGATCAGCTCCTCGTAGTCGTGCACCCGCGCCCGCGCACCGTCCAGGACGGTGGTGTCCCCCGCACCGACGACCACGATGTGCTCGACCTTCGGCAGCTGCGGCAGCAGCGGGGCCAGCAGCGGGAGCAGGCTGCCGTTGACGAGGACGACCCGGTCCTCGGCGTGGTTGATGATCCACACCAGCTGTTCGGCGGGCAGCCGCAGATTGAGCGTGTGCAGCACCGCGCCCATGGAGGGGATGGCGAGGTAGGCCTCCATGTGCTCGGCGTTGTTCCACATGAGGGTGCCGACCCGTTCCTCGTCGGCCACGGACAGCTCGTCGCGCAGCGCGTGGGCCAGCTGGGCGGCCCGGGCACCGACCTCGGCGAAGCTACGGCGATGCGGCTCGCCGTCGCCCGTCCAGGTGATCACCTGGGACTGGCCGTGAACCGTCGATCCGTGGGTCAGGATCCGTGAGATCAGCAGCGGTACGTCCTGCATCGTGCTGTACACCAGGGGCCTCCGGCCGTTACGCGAGGGTAATGTCCTGGTGATTCTGCTCGGGTACCGGCGGTACGTCATCAGGGCCTTCCCACGTTTTTGGCTTTCCCGCCGTGGTGGTTTCTCGCCGTTGCGCCTGCGGCGGGCGTGGGTTTGTTGGGTGCGGTGACGGGCCTGCGGGGCAGGGTTTCCGGACTGCTTCGCTTTACGTCCGGAAACCCTGCCCCTCCGGCCCGTCCCCTCCCGTGAGTGGGAAGGGAGAAGGCCGGTGGGGGCGGACACGAGTGGTCCCCAACCGGCAGTGAACAGACGGCACCGCACCCGACACACAACGCCCGCCGCAGGCGCCACGGCGAGAAACCACCACGGCGCCGCAGACAAACACGTGGGAGGCCCCGCCGGCTACGCCGGCAGCGCCTGGAGGACCAGTACCGACAGGTCGTCCTCCACCGGGCCGGTGCCGAAGTCGTGGGCGGCGCGCCGTACGTGCTCGGCCAGGGCCTTGGCGCCCAGGCCCTGGCCCTCCTTGAGGACCTCGACCAGGCCGTCGTTGTCGTCCAACTGCCAGTTGCCGCAGCGGCGTTCGGTGACGCCGTCGGTGACGCACAGCAGGGTCTCGCCGGGCGCGAGCTGGAAGGAGCTGGCGTGGTACTCGGTGCCCTCGTCGATGCCGAGGAGCATCTGTGGCTCGGCGGCCGGCTCGACGGCGCCGTCGACGAACAGGTGCAGCGGGGGCGGGTGGCCGGCGCTGGCGACGATGCAGCGGGCGCCCAGTACGCCCGGGTCGACCTCCAACTCGCCGTAGAGCAGGCTCAGGAAGCGGGATTCGGCCCGTTCGCCGCTGAGCTCCAGTGCCTCCGCCGTCTCCTCCGCCATGGCGACGTTCAGCCGGCTGAGGACCGATTCGACGCCGTGGCCCTCGCGGGCCAGGAGGCGGACGAGGTGCCGGGCGAGACCGGTGACGGACATCGCCTCCGGGTCCTTGCCCTGGACGTCGCCGAGCAGGAAGCACCAGCGGCGGTCGCCCATCGGGAAGACGTCGTAGAAGTCGCCGCCGACGGTCTGCCCCTCGCCGTGCGGCTCGTAGACGATCGCGGTGTCCACGCCGACGATGCTGGCCAGCGACGCGGGCAGCTGCCGGCGCTGGAGGGCCAGGCTGATCGTGGTCTGCCGGGTGTACTGGCGCGCGGTGTAGACGGCCTGCGCGACCCGGCGCGCCACATCCTCGACCATCCGTACGACGGTGTCGGTCATCTGGAGCTGCCCGGCCCGGCCGAGCAGCAGGACGCCCTGGTCGGTGTCCCGGGCCACCAGCGGGAAGGCCAGCGCGGACCCGCCGGTGGGGACCGTCCCGGCGGACTCCGGCCAGGGCCAGGGGGTGCCGGCCGTGCGGACCATGTCGGTGGGCGGGTCGCGCTCCAGGTCGGCGCGGAGCGGAACGATCCGCCGCTCGTCGACGTGCCAGACGCGGGACAGCTGCATCCCGCTGCCCTCGGTGCTCAGCCAGATCGCGCACCAGTCGGCGAGCCGGGGCACCAGCAGCTGGGCGGCGAGCGCGGTGACCATGTCCTGGTCGAGCTGTCCCGCCAGCAGCTCACTGGTCTCGGCGAGGAAGGACGGGCCGCCGCGGTCGGCCCATTCGGCGGCGTACCCGTGCGGGCGGGCGCGCGGGCTCACCGGATGGGCCAGCCGGACGGGCGGCTCGCGCGGCGGCTCGGGGCCGGTGGACGCCGGCTCGCCCTCCGTGGCCTCCAGCCGGAACCAGACCGTCTTCACCGACTTGCGGTACGTCACGCCCCAGGCCTCCGCCAGCGCGCTCACCAGCTGGAGCCCGTAGCCGGGCTCGCCGGTCCGGGCGTCCACACCGCCTCGTACGCCCCGGGCCGGGTGGCGGTCGGAGACCTCGATCACCACGCCCACCGTCGCCCGGCCGCCGCCCTCCTCGGAGTCGGCGGGCGGGCCGTGCTCGATGCGGCAGTTCACGTCGATATCGGTGCCGGCGTACATCACGGCGTTGGTGACCAGCTCGCTGGTGAGCAGGACGGCGGTCTGGATGAGGTCGGTGCTGATCGCGGCCGCTCCCGGGCCGGCCGTGGCGGGCGGCGCGGCGGCCCGTTCGGTGAGCAGTGCGCGCACGAACTTGCGCGCCCCGGAGGCCGCGAGCTGGTTGGCCGGCAGGCCTTTCCGGGACACGGATTCCGTCGCGTACGCGGAGGACAGCGTTGCCACTGCGGCCCCTGGATATCCCGGGAAAAAGTCATTACAAGCGCTTTATACTATGTCATATCCACCGAAAAGGATCACTCGGCCCCAATGGATCTCTCCACAACGATCACTGGGGGGAGGACGCGATGGCTCTCGACCCGCCCCCCTCGCCGTCGCCCTGTGGTGACGGTGATGCCCAGTGGGTACGCACCAGCGAGCTGCGGCCGCTCCTGGAGGCGATGAACGCACTACGCGACGGGGACTTCACCTCACGTGTGGAAGTCTCCGGTGACCGCGCCGCGGCCAACGGCGTCCTGGCCGACCTGGCCGGCGTCGTCAACCAGGTCGTGGCCCGCAACGCCCATCTCGCCTCCGAGCTCCAACGCGTACGGAGCGAGATCATCCGCCAGGGACGGCTGGACGAACGGATCTCCGCGAGCCCCGGCCAGGGCACCTGGACGACGAACATCGAGGCGGCCAACACCGTGCTCGAAGCCCTGTCCGTCCCGCTCGCCAAGGCCACCCGGGTCCTGGACGCGGTGGCCGACGGCGATCTGACCCAGCACGTCGACCTGCACGACGGCAACCGCCAGCTGCACGGCGACCTGCGCCGACTGGGCAGCGGTGTGAACCGCATGGTCGACCAGCTGTCGCTGTTCACCGGCGAGGTCACCCGGGTCGCCCGCGAGGTCGGCACCGAGGGCCGGCTGGGCGGCCGGGCCAAGGTCCAGGGCCTCTCCGGCGACTGGCTGCATGTGACCGAGGCGGTCAACACCATGGCGTCGCGGCTGACCGCACAGGTGCGGGACATCGCCGTGGTCACCACGGCGGTGGCCCGCGGCGACCTGACCCAGCAGGTGACGATCGAGGCCACCGGCGAGCTGCTGGAGCTGAAGCTGACCGTCAACAAGATGGTGGACCAGCTGCGGGCGTTCGCCGACGAGGTGACCCGGGTGGCCCGCGAGGTGGGAACGGAAGGCCAGCTCGGCGGCCGGGCCCAGGTCAGGGGCGTCTCCGGGGTCTGGAAGGACCTCACCGACAACGTCAACTTCATGGCGTCCAACCTGACCTGGCAGGTCCGCAACATCGCCCAGGTGACCACGGCGGTGGCCAACGGCGACCTCAGCCAGAAGATCACCGTCGACGCCCGGGGCGAGATCCTCGAACTGAAGTCGACGATCAACACCATGGTCGACCAGCTCTCCGCCTTCGCCGACGAGGTCACCCGCGTCGCCCGCGAGGTCGGCACCGAGGGCCAGCTCGGCGGCCGGGCCCAGGTCAGGGGCGTCTCCGGGGTCTGGAAGGACCTCACCGAGAGCGTCAACTTCATGGCCGACAACCTGACGTCCCAGGTCCGCAACATCGCCCAGGTCGCCACCGCGGTCGCGGAGGGCGACCTCGGCAAGAAGATCACCGTCGAGGCGAAGGGCGAGATCCTCGAACTCAAGTCGACGATCAACACCATGGTCGACCAGCTCTCCGCCTTCGCCGACGAGGTCACCCGCGTCGCCCGCGAGGTCGGCACCGAGGGCAACCTGGGCGGTCAGGCCCAGGTCAGGGGCGTCTCCGGGGTCTGGAAGGACCTCACCGACAACGTCAACTCGATGGCCCTCAACCTGACCTCGCAGGTCCGCAACATCGCCCAGGTCACCACGTCGGTGGCCAACGGCGACCTGTCGAAGAAGATCGACGTCGACGCCCGCGGCGAGATCCTGGAGCTGAAGGACACCGTCAACACCATGGTCCAGCAGCTGCGGGCGTTCGCGGACGAGGTGACCCGGGTGGCCCGCGAGGTCGGCACCGAGGGCCGGCTGGGCGGCCGGGCCCAGGTCCACGGCGTCTCCGGCGTCTGGAAGAACCTCACCGACAACGTCAACTCGATGGCCGACAACCTGACCTCGCAGGTCCGCAACATCGCCCAGGTCGCCACCGCGGTCGCCAAGGGCGACCTGTCGAAGAAGATCGACGTCGACGCCCGCGGCGAGATCCTGGAACTCAAGACGACCATCAACACCATGGTCGACACCCTCTCCTCCTTCTCCTCCGAGGTCACCCGCGTCGCCCGCGAGGTCGGCAGCGAGGGCCAACTGGGCGGCCAGGCCCGGGTCGAGGGCGTCTACGGCACCTGGAAGCGGTTGACCACCAGCGTCAACGACCTGGCGCTGAACCTGACGACGCAGGTCCGCGCCATCGCCGAGGTGGCCAGCGCGGTCACCCAGGGCGACATGTCCGGCTCGATCACCGTGGACGCCCAGGGCGAGGTCGCCGCGCTGAAGAACAACATCAACCTGATGGTCGCCAACCTCCGCGAGACCACCCGCGCCAAGGACTGGCTGGAGTCCAACCTGGCCCGTATCGCCAGTCTGATGCAGGGCCACCGCGACCTGGTCGAGGTCGCCGACCTGATCCTGCGCGAGCTGACCCCGCTGGTGAACGCCCAGTTCGGCGCGTTCTTCCTGGCCGAGGCGGGCGCCCAGCCGGGCGAGGGCCTGGAGCTCATCGCCGGCTACGGCACCGGCCAGCCCGAAGGCCCCCGCACGCTGCCGCGGCTCCGCCTGGGCACACCCGGCTGGGGCCTGATCACCCAGGCCGCCATGGAGAAGAAGCGGATCCTCGTCGAGGCCGTACCACCCGACTACATCACCATCAGCTCCGGCCTCGGCGCCGCCGCCCCCGCCAGCATCGTCATCCTCCCGGTCCTCTTCGAGGACCAGGTGCTCGGCGTCATCGAGCTGGCGTCCTTCAGCCGCTTCAGCGAAGTCCACCTGGCCTTCATCGACCAGTTCGTGAACACCATCGGCGTCTCCATCAACACCATCATCGCCAACTCCCGTACCGAGTCCCTGCTTTCGGAGTCCCAGCGGCTGACCGCCGAGCTCCGCCAGCGCTCCGACGAGCTGCAACTGACCAACGCCGAGCTGGAGGAGAAGGCCGCACTGCTCGCCACCTCCTCCCAGTACAAGTCCGAGTTCCTGGCGAACATGTCGCACGAGCTGCGCACCCCGCTGAACTCCCTGCTGGTGCTCTCCCGACTGCTCGCCGACAATCCCGAAAGCCACCTCTCCCCGCAGGAGGTCGAGTTCGCCGTCACCATCCACCGCGCCGGCTCCGACCTGCTGCAACTGATCAACGACATCCTCGACCTGTCGAAGATCGAGGCCGGCCGGATGGACGTGCACCCCAAGACGCTCCCCCTCAACAAGCTCCTCGACTACGTGCGCGCCACCTTCAAGCCGCTCACCGTCGACCGCAGCCTCAGCTTCGACATCAAGGTCGACGACGACGTCCCCGAGGAGCTCTTCTCGGACGAGCAGCGTCTCCAGCAGATCCTGCGCAACCTGCTCTCCAACGCGGTGAAGTTCACCTCCACCGGCGGTGTCGAGCTGACCGTCAGGCGCCTGTCGGGAAAGGAGTTCACCGAGGACTCCCTGCACAACGCCGACGACGTGATCGCACTCGCCGTCAAGGACACCGGCATCGGCATACCGCCCGAGAAGCTCGACGGGATCTTCGAGGCGTTCCAGCAGTCCGACGGCACCACCAACCGCAAGTACGGCGGCACCGGCCTCGGCCTCTCCATCAGCCGCGACATGGCGGCCCTGCTCGGCGGCCGGATCATCGCCGAGAGCGAGGAGGGCGTCGGCTCGACCTTCACCCTGTACGTCCCCGCGCGCTACACCGCACCGCTGCCCGCCCCCAGCGCCACCCCCGCCGTCCGCCCCCTGGAGGGCGCCGCGTCGGCCCGCACCATGCTCACCGTCGATCCCGCCCGCACCGCGGACCTCACGACCGGGGCGGCCGTGACCCGGCCCGCCGCCGCACCGGCCGAACCACACGGCGACGTCTTCTCGTCCCTGGAGGAACCGGAGCTGGTGCCGCCGACGGGAACCCACTCCGCCGACGGCGGCGACGTCACCTGGCCCGAGACCACCCGTCTGAAGGACTGGCTCAGCGGACGCCCCGGCGAGGTGCTGGGCAACCGCCGCATCCTCATCGTCGACGACGACATCCGTAACGTCTTCGCCCTCACCCACGTCCTGGGCCGGGTCGGCATCCGCGTGAAGTACGCCGAGAACGGCCGCGAGGGACTGGAGGCCCTCGACCAGGCACCGGACGTCTCACTGGTGCTGATGGACATCATGATGCCCGAGATGGACGGCTACGAGATGATCAAGGCGATCCGCCAGGCGCCACGCTTCGCGGACCTGCCGGTGATCGCGCTCACCGCCAAGGCCATGCCGGGCGACCGGGAGAAGGCCATCGAGAGCGGCGCCAACGACTACATCCCCAAGCCGGTGGACGTCGACCGCCTGCTCTCCGTGATCTGCCGCCTCCTGGACCCGGAGCACGCCACCCCGCACCCGCACCCCGACACCGCCCCCGACCAGGAGGCCGAGTCCGTGCGGGAGGCCGAGTCCGTGCGGGAGGCCGAGTCCGCGCAGGAGGCCGAGTCCGCGCAGGAGGCCGAGCTCGCGCAGGAGGCCGAGTCCGCCGCCGGGGCGGGTGCCGGCCATGACGACCAGGGAACGGCGGGGCAGCAGACATGACGACCACACCGGACACCTCGGCAAGCATCCTCATCGTCGACGACATGGAGGAGAACCTGGTCGCGCTGGAGGCCGTGCTGGGTTCCCTCACCCAGAAGGTCGTCCGCGCCCGCTCCGGCGAGGAGGCCCTGAAGGCGATGCTCCGCGAGGAGTTCGCCGTCGTCCTGATCGACGTCCTCATGCCCGGCATGAACGGCTTCGAGACCGCCGCCAACATCAAGGGCCTCGACCAGACCAAGGACGTCCCGATCATCCTGCTGACCGGCGCCTCGGTGGACCCCAACTACGCCTACCGCGGCTACACGGTCGGCGCCGCCGACTTCCTCATCAAGCCGTTCGACCCCTGGCTGCTGCGCACCAAGGTGAACGTCTTCCTCGACCTGCACCGCAAGAACCGCCAACTGGCCGCCCAGGCAGAGCAGTTGAAGCGCCTCCTGACCACCGAGAGCCCACCCGCCGCCGAAGCCGCGCCCCGCACCGCGGCCGGCCCGGAATCCGAGCCGTGCCCGCCCTCCCAGCAGCCCGCCGCTCACTCCGGGCACTCCGCGGGACCGCGCGAGGGTCTGTCGGCGAGCTCGGGTCCCCCCGAAGCCGCACCGCCCCCGTCCCCCGGCGGACCCGGTGAGCCCGGCGGACCTGGCGGACCTGGCGGACCTGGCGGACCTGGCGGCTCCGGAGAGTTCGGAGAGGCCGGCGAGCTCGGAGTGGCCGGAGAGCCCGGAGAAGCAGCCCGCCTGGCCGACATCACCGCCCAGCTCGCCGAGATGGAACTCCTCCTGCGCGATTCCACGGCCGGCGACCGCACCGAACTCGCCGACCGCATCGCCGCACTGGAGTACGCGGTCGGGCGGCTCCTGGCCAGTCGGGGGGCGTGACCGGCGGCGCCGGACTCCCCGTCCTTCGCCTCCCCGTCCTTCGCCTCGGCGTCCCGTCTACAGTCGCGGCAGCGGCGGCCCGGTTCCGAGGACCGGAAGGCGCGTTCACAGCCGTCGCACGTCTGTAGGGGGTGCCGGGGCGTGGTTGCCGCCGCACCGGGCGGAGCCGTGGCTTCTGGCGGGAGCGGCGGTGGCAGGTGTTCTCGTAGTCGGTGCGCGATCAAGGCCGCCGGGTGGCGGATGGAGTCCGGTAGCCCCGTCGTCAGGGCCCTGCGTACGTCATCCCGGGATGCGCCCCGTTCCAACCAGTTCTCGACGTCCGGGGCCAGGCGCTGGACGTCCCGTACGGAGAGCAGGAGGCGGGGGTCGTCGCGGCGGAGGTTGGACAGGAGGGCGACGGCGGGGGTGGAGGTGGTGGCGGCCCGAGTGGCAGCCCGAGTGGGAGCCCGGGTGGGAGCCGGGGTTGCAGCCTGCGGAGCTGGGGGCTCGGTTGCGATACGGCGTTTGGCCTCCTCGGCTTCCTCCCGGGCACGCCGGGCACGGGTGGCCTCCGGGTTGTTGTAGGAGACCGTGATCGTGACCATCCGCCCGTCCTCGGTCCGCTGCCGGATCCGTTCGAGATACCCGTGCGCCTCTAACTCCAATACCGGTGATTTAGGGCTTCTTCCGGTGGGTCGGGGTGGTTCTGGTCGGCTTGGTGATCGTGATGCTCGGTGTCTGGGGGCAGGGTGGGTTGCGGTGTTCGGCTCGCTTGAGCTTCCAGTTGGCCATCTTGCGTTTGATCACGCGGGGGTTGGACCGCGGCCGTCGGGTCGGCAGGAGCCGCTCGCGGACCTCACACAGGGCTTGGGTCTGTGCCCGGGCGAGTCGACAGGGGGGAAAGCGCCGCCTGGCCGGTGAACTCACCAAGGTCGGCGAGCTCGTGCTGGAACTCCTGCCGGGTCCGGAGGGACTGGACGCGACGACCGCAAGCGCCGTCGTGCGGACCGCCGCGCAGGTGGGCGGTGACGCCGGGATGGCGGTGATCGCGCGGTTCCGAGAGGACACGCGTCTGTCCGTGCAAGCGGAGTTCTGCCACTGCTGGTCCTCGTTCGACGCCCGGTGTTACGCGGAGACCGTGCTGTCCTCCACGACGCCGGACGTCTACGTACGCGTGTCCACGGCCGAGCAGCTGGCGGAGCTACCACGTTTGCGACATCTCAGTCGGATCGTTCTCGTCGGCCCCCATGGCCTCCCCACGGAGATCCTGGAACACCGGAACCTGGAGTGGCTCTTCCGCAGCAACGACCCATCACTGCGCGACTTGTCACCGCTCGATGCGCTGCCCCACCTCACCACGTTGGTCCTCGCTGACTGTCCCTCGGTGACCGGTCTCGTCCCCCTACGCGGCCTCGGGATCACGCATCTCTACGTGCACGACCTGGCCGAGGGCATGTCTCTCGCCGGACTCGACGGACTGGCGGAACTTCGCCATCTGACGCTCGGCTTCGCCGCCGGGGTGACCGATGTCGCCGACATCCCGGTTGAGAGTGCGCTCACTGGCCTCGTCTTTACGCGCGGCGCCGAGCGCATCAACCTGCACGGACTCGAACGCTGGCCCGAGTTGGAGACCCTGATGATCGAAGGAGACGTGCAGGGCGCTCAGTTGGCGAGCCAGCGCGACGAGACCCGGCTGGTCGATCTGCAGATCAACAGCCAGACCGCACTCAATCCGGTGACACTGGTACGGCATCGGCGCCTGAAAAGCCTCACGCTCAGTCGCTGCCTGCTGACCACGGGACTCGCACCGCTCAAGGACCTCCCAGAGCTGACCAGCCTGACCATCGCCAACGCGCCCGAGCCCATGGACCTCACACCGCTCGCGGACCTGGAGAACCTCATCGTGTACACGCGTCGCGGCGTGCCTCCGGCGGGCACCGAACACTTCCCAGCCGAGCGGCTCAACCCCAGAACAGACTGACCACGGACGTCACCAGACCCGTACCGATCCTCCCTTGCGAGGACCGGGCTTGTCGCGTTCGTGGGTGATTGGTTGCCGCCGTAGGCCTCGTCGGCGGTGGCCCAGGTGGCTTGGACACCCACATCCAGGTCGCGGTCGATCATCTGATAAGCGAGCTGCGGATTCGTGGCGAAACCGACTTGGTCGAAAACGGCGGCGCGGTCGCGGCGCGCGGGATCGCCCGCCCAACAGCGGGGCAGGTAGACAGCGCGGACGATACCCGCATGGCCGTGTCGGGAGGCGTAGGCGAGATACTCGGCGACCTAGGCGTTTTCGCGCCGGTCTCGTCGACCGCGAGTACGGCCTGGGGATCGGCTAGGTGCTCCAGCACGAAGGCGCGCAGGTCGTCGCGTACAGCGTCGGCGTCCCACCTCGCCCGGCCGACCAGGTGCTGCAAGCCGTGCGGGCTCGTGTCCCCGGTGTGCTCGGCGATAGTCCAGCAGTTCTTGCGGGGCAGGTCAGACAGCAGGCCGAGGACCAACTTCCGGGCTCGGCATTGGGGTTCGACGCGCGCGAATCTTCCGGCGATTCGGCTGATGGGGCGGATAGCGGGCCGGTTCGCGCGGGTTGAGCCCCGGCGCCGGGTTAGGGACTTGGTGCTGGGGCTGCTGTCGGACCTACCACGCAAGAACTGCTGGCGCTGTGCCGCATGGCCAAGCCGTGGCTGTCCATGCTGTCCCCTGAGACGTTGCGGGCCAGTGACGGGGCTCCGGCTGGCGCCGGCACTCCCTGCGCCAGCCGTCAGCCGCCCTTGCGGAGGATGTCATCGACCCTTCGTCCCTCCGCCTCGGTCATGGCTCCGCCACCCAGGGAGACGCCCAATGCGTCTGCCAGAGCGCGGTGATGGACATCGACAACCCCCTCGACGAGGGTCACGAACTCCTCCAGGCCGGAGCGGGCGCGGCGCCATGACGTGAGCAGGACACAGGCCGCAGTCACGAGGGCGGGCCACCACAAGACCCCGGCGATCCCGTACAGGCAGCCCCAGCCGGCGAGGGTGGCGGCCTCGGCGAAGCCGATCCGCGCCTCCACGACAGGGCGCCGGACCTCGTCGCCCAGGAGCAGCCACAGGCGTGGCCAAGCGCTCGCCACGTCGAACCAGTACTGTGCCCGGATCCGCGCCTCGGTGAGCCGTACCCGGTCGCTCATCCAGGTCGGCCGCTGCGGAAGGTAGGCCTCCACCGGCGAGATGCCGTTGCGCTCGGCGGCCCGCAGAGCGCGTGTTCGGCGCCTTCCGCCATGGCCCGGCTCGGTGCGCAGCCACCACCGCTCGACCGCCCTGCCCAGTTCGCCCGCCACGCTACCGGCGAGGCCAGCGGCGAGCAGCGCCACCCCGGCGGCCACCGCCGCCCGCGCCGGGCGGCGGTACGCCTCGCGCGCCAGGCGATCCACCCAGTCGGCCAGTTCGCCGGCGTCGAGGGCGTGGGCGTGGCCGAGATGGCAGCCCGCCGCCGTCACGGCGACCAGCAGCAGCCCAGGCAGGAGCACCGCGGTGACCCAGCGACTGCTGACGTGCTTGCCCACCTCGGAGAGGATGCCGGTCACCATCGCGTGTTCACGCCGTCGGCGTCATCGTCGCACCGAAGGCATGGCACACGGGCGTGTGCCCTTGCGCGTCGCGCCCAGCCGTGCGGTCGCACTTGCCGAGAGGACACCCATAGCGGCCCGCGCTCACCGTGGGCGCGCGCGGGGTGCCGGGAAGGCCGGCCAGGTTCAGGACGCTGCGTCCCGACCAGCTCCGTGCCGCCTCGGCGTCCGCGTCCTGCAGCCACTTGCGCACCGCTCGCTGGGCGGAAATGCCGTCGCGGACCCTGGCCGCGTCACGCTCGAGGCGGTCGACCACGCTGGTCGCCCGTGCCTGCTCCCGCAGCCCCGGCAGGCGCGCGCACCACAGTGCCAGGGCCTCGGCGTCCGTCAGTTCCTCGGCTGCCACCCAACCTCCCGCTCACATCTGACCGTTGGCCGCTCAGCGGGGAGACTACCCGGTCGGGCAGCACCGGGCACGCCGTCTGGCCCGCCCCGCGCGGCCGTGGCTATCGTGACGGTGAGGGCCAGGGGGCGATGCGGCATGCGGTGGGGGCGGGAGAGCAGTCCGGAGGAGAGGATCGAGCACGCTGTCCGGGAACATGTGCGCACGGGCCGCGCCACAGAGGTCGAGACTCCGCAACTAACCGTGGACGCAGAGCAGTTACTGCATGAGGTCGCTGCCGCACCGGCCCGCTCCGAGGGCAGGCGGCGTGCATTGCAGCTCGCCGGGTGGCTCTGTCTGGCCCGGAAGGGCAACCTCGCCCGGCCGGGCCTCCCGGATCTGCCCACCACCGTCATGCTGCTCGGCCTGCTGCACGACATAAACCCGGACCTGGTCACCGGCCAACTTTGGGAGCTGACTGTGGAGTTCGGTGCCGACCCTGATAGCCGGGTGCAGGCCGCCGTGACAGGGCTGCTGAGCGCGGCGGAGGCCGGCACTGACCCGGTCCTCGCACTCGTCGCCCTGCAGGGCGCCCTGGACGACCTGCCGGCGGACCATCCAAAGCTGGTCGACTACCACGTGGTGGCCGCCACCGGGTGGCTGGAGCGGCACGGGCTGACCGGGATCACCACCGACCTGGACAACGCCGCGGCCCTGGGCCGCCGCGCACTGGCCCTGACCGGACCCGAGGACCCCAGGCGTGCCGACGCCCTGCGGACCGTGTGCGCAAGCCTTACCAGGCTTCTCAAGCAGCAGGAGACCGCCGAGACCGCCAGAGCCGCCGTGGAGATGTGCCGCAAGCTCCTGTCCGTCGCCCCGGTCGGCGGAAAGGACCATACCGGTGCCGAACTCTCGCTCAGCAGCGTCCTGTTGCGCCGGTTCGAGTACACGCAGGCGGTGGCCGACCTCGACGAGGCCGTGGAGCTCCTTCGCCGGGGCGCGGAGCGGGAACGACGAGCCGGCGGCACACGCCCCGAGCTGCTGCGCGGCCTCGCCCTCGCCCTGCACGAGCGCTACCGGCTCACGCACGCGGTTGAGGACCTCGACGAGGCGATCAGGCTCTTCGGCGCGGCCGCGCGGCTGGCCGCCCGGGACGACACCGCGCAGGCGTCTTCCCTACGCGCGGACCAGCAGGTACTGGAGCGGCAGCGCGCCGAGGCACCACGGCAGGCCGCACCGCGCCCGGCCCCGCCGACGGCTCAGAGCCGCCTGGTGGAAGGCAGCCATCTGATCGAGCGGTGGAAGGCGGACGACGATCCGCTCTGTCGCGACCGCGCGATCGAGCTGCTGGGTCCGGTGTTGTGGGAGCTTCCCGAGGACCACCCTGATCTGGCGGCGTGCAGCGGGTATCTGGGCTACGCCCTGTTGAGGCGCTATAAGTACGGGGGCCGTGACCCGGCGGACTTGGCCGCCGCCGAGG
The DNA here is from genome assembly GCF_040651315.1 of Streptomyces sp. NPDC048506. Classification (NCBI taxonomy): domain Bacteria; kingdom Bacillati; phylum Actinomycetota; class Actinomycetes; order Kitasatosporales; family Streptomycetaceae; genus Streptomyces; species Streptomyces sp. NPDC048506. Next base: position 69,731 of record NZ_JBEZIX010000001.1, on the reverse strand, counting down.
AGGCGATCGACCGGGCGGTGCGGACATGCCCACTGGACAGCCCGAACATGGTGGGCTGCCTCACCCTGCAAGCCGAGGCGGCATACAGCAGGTTCCAGCGCTCCTCCGTCGGGGAGGACCTGGACGCTGCCATCGCCGCGCAGCGCCAGCTGCTGCCGCTCGCTCCGCCGGACGAGCGGGAGTACTGGCAGACGCTGCACAACCTCGGCTCACATCTGGCCACCCGGTACGAACGCAACGGTGCGCTGTCCGACGCGGACGAGGCGGTCGAACTGCTGCGGCAGTCCCTCGGCATGGCGGCCCCCTCCATGGAGGACCCCGGCTACACCGCCCTGATCCTGGGCGAGTCCCTCGTCCGGCGCGCCCGCGACACCGAGGCGCCGCACGACCTCGACGAGGCCCGCGACAGCCTCTCGACGGCTCTGCGCCTGCTGCCACCCGGGGATCAGCGACGCGACCGGGCGCAGCAGCTGCTGAACACCGCGGTCCAACGGCGGGCGCAGGAGCGCAGGGTGGTCAAGGAAACCGTCCTGCCCGTGCTGCGCGGTGCCACGTTCGTCTCGAACCCCGACGACCGGCCCGCGGTGCCGCCCGAGGCGGCGGCGCAGGACTCCCGGGCCGTGCAGCAGTACCAAAACGTCCTCACAGAGGCGCGGCAGAGGTTCGAACGGACCGGTGACACATCGGCGCTCGAGGCCGGCATAGCCACCGGCCGCCGCCTCCTCGGCGGGCTGCCCGCCCAGCACCCGGAACGCGCTCCGGTCGCCGCGAGGTTCGGCGCGCTGCTGCTGCGCCGCTTCGAACAAAACGGCGACCGGAAGGACCTCGACGAGGCGATCGTGCACCTCCGGCACGGCGCCTACGGGCCGCTGCCCAACGTGCAGGTTCTGCGAAGCGTGCTCAACCAGCCGGACGCGGACATGGAGGAGCTGCGGCAGGCCCTGGGCACTCAGCTGGATGCGTTCGTGAAGTTGAGCCCCCCTCGCGGCAGCGAGCTGTCTACCTTGGCAGGGGCCTACCTGCGCCGGTTCGAACACGACGGTGGCGACGCCGACCTGGACGCAGCGGTCGCCGCCGCCCGCCGCGCGATCGAGGTGACGCCTCCCGAGTACAACGACGAACGGTGCACCCACATCCAGACCCTGGGAATGACGCTGCTCCGGCGCTACCAGCACACCGGCAACCGGGCCGACCTCGACCGGGCGATCGACCTGGGGCGACGGGGGCTGGCCCTCGCCCGCCGGATGACCTCGTCGACGGACGCGCAGCTGACCGCGCTGGGAGCGCTGTGCAACCGGTTACGGACCCGCTATCTCCTCGTCCGCGACGCCTCCGACCTCGACGAAGCCATTACCTCCGGCACCGAGGCGCTCGCTCTGACACCGGACGGCCGGATTGAGTCGAACAGCAGGCTCAACCTCGCCCTCGCCCTGTGGACACGATCGGAACTGCGTGACGACCTGACCGATCTAGACGCCGCGATCGACCATGCTGAAGCCGTGGTCCGCGCTCTGCACGCCTCCTCGCCGCGGCGCACCAGCAGGTTGCTGACGCTGGCGCACATGCTCGCCGCCCGTAACGAGCGGGGCGGTCCGCGGTCCCGGGTGAATGACGCGGACCGGAGCCTCGTCCTGTTCCGCGAGGCGGCGCAGGCACCCACCTCCCCCGCGGACGACCGGCTGACCGCTGCGGTCGCGTGGGGCAGCTTCGCCGCCGGGCGTGCCGCTGTGGGAGAGGGCTACTGGCAGGAGGCGGCGGACGGCTACGCCGTAGCCGTGGAACTGCTCCCGCTGACCGCGTGGCGGGGCCTGGCGCGCAGCGAGCGGGAACGTCTGCTGGCCCGGCGCTCGCACGTGGCCAGCGAGGCCGCGGCCTGTGCGATCTCCTGCGGCCGGCTGGAGCAGGCGGTCGAACTCCTCGACCACGGACGATCCGTGCTGTGGGGGCAGGTGCTGGACACACGGACCGATCTGACAGCGCTGCGGGAAGCTCACCCCGCGCTTGCGGACCGGCTGGCAGACCTGCGGGCAGCACTGGAAGAGGGGACGTGGACCGCCCCCGAGCAGGACGCCGGTGAACAGCGGCGGCGGATCGCCCAGGAGTGGGAGGACCTGCTCGACAAAGTCCGCCGGCTGCCCGGGTTCGAGCACTTCCTGGTACCCCTGCCCTTCTCCGCTCTGTCCGGGGCGACGGACGCCGGACCGCTCGTCATCGTCAACGTCAGCCGGTACCGATGCGACGCGCTCGTCGTGACACCGGGCAGGGTCGCGCTGATCCCGCTGCCCGGCCTGACCGCGGACGAGACACAGCGCCGCACCGAGCGGTATCTGGCCGCGCTGGACAGGATGAACCGCCCAGGAGCCTCCCCGGGCCCGAGCCAGCAGACCGTGATGGCCACGCTGGAATGGCTGTGGGACACGGTCGCCGCCCCCGTGCTCGACTCCCCGGAGCTGGCCGTCCCGCCGGACCGGCGCGTCTGGTGGTGCCCGACCGGACCGCTGACCCTGCTCCCGGTGCACGCCGCCGGCTACCACGACCCCGACGACGGCCGGGAGCACGATGCCGTCATGGCGCGCGTGGTGTCGTCGTACATGCCCACGCTGCGCGGCCTGATCCGGGCCAAGCGCCCCTCGGCTGCCACGGACGCGGAGCGACGGCTGCTGGTACTGGCCCTGCGCGACCAGCCGTCGTACGCTCCCGCGTTGCGCCCACTGCCCGGCGCGTGGAAAGAGGCGGAGGCGCTCGGCCGCCGGTTCCCCGGCCGGCACACGGTCAACCTCGACGCGGACGCCACCTGCGAGAAGGCGTTGTCCCTCCTGGCCTCGCACTCCTGTGTCCACTTCGCCTGCCACGCCGGGCAGGACCTCGCCGATCCTGGTGCGGGTGCGTTGTACCTGCACGACCGCCCCCTGACGGTTTCCGACCTAGCCCGCCTCGACCTGCCGTCTGCGGAGCTGGCCGTGCTGTCTGCCTGCCAGACCGCCCTGGGCGGTACGGAACTGCCCAACGAGGCCATCCATCTCGCGGGCGCGCTGCTTCTGGGCAACTTCCGGCACGTCGTCTCCACTCTATGGACGGTGGGAGACAACACTGCCCAACAGATCACCGATACGGTCTACGGGACCGTGGCCGACCCGGAGCTCGGCATCGATGCGTCCCGGACGGCATACGCGCTGCACGAGGCGGTCGACCGCGCCCGCCGTCGGCAGCCGTACCGCCCAGTCGGCTGGGCGTCGTACGTGCACTTCGGGCCCTAGTACTCCAGCGGGACCAGGCCAACGGCCTGGCGGTGGGGAGTGTAGCGGGGGTGTGGCATGCGCGAGACGGTCTTGAGCCGGCCGTCCACCCAACGTGTGCGCGCGCCGCATGTAGTGACAGCGTCGGGCACGTGCTTGGTGGCGGCGCCGCCATCGGGACCAGTTCACCGCATGGTCACGGCGTGCAGGACGGCGGTGGGGTTCAGCTGCCGGCAGACGAAGGATTTCAGCTGGGGTGAGGGCCACGAGGTCGGGTGTGTCGGCCTCGTGGCTCCTTTTTTCGCGCTCCTGCACAGCCATCACCACGAGGAACGCGTGGGCGAGCATTGCGAGCGTGATGTGCTGATACCAGCCCACGTAGCGGCGGACCTCGTACTGGTCCAGGCCGCACTCGTTCTTCGCGCTGTGGAAGCACTCCTCGATCCTCCAGCGGCATCCTTCCCACCCGCCCTACAGGGCAAGCCAGTTCAGATGTCACCCGATCGTGCAGCAGACCCGAACTCCAGGCTCGTCGGATGCCACGGTCGACCGCGTGCTGGCTTCCCATACATCACGGCCAAGTGATCGACGGGAGCCAGTTCACCAGCGCGGTTCAATCGAGCCGCCTCGCTGCTGGGCGTGTTGTGCTCAGGGTCGGCCAGGATGCGACGGGCGACGCCCCTGATCACGGTTGAGGCGTACGAGTGCAGTTCGACGTGGTCGATTTTGCCGCCCACGACGACCCGAACGAATTGGAATCCAAACGACGGCTTACCTTTTGGCCGACCAGCTGCCCGCATCTTGATGGTTGCGTTGCGGTTCCGGCGCTGGATGGCTCGCAGCTCCATCTGCGCGCCCCACGCCTCCATGGTGAAGCGGTTTTCGTCCACCTGGTCGTCGAGGCCCCACGGGCCGTCGTGACCATACGTGACGAGCAGCTTTCCCTCGTCACGCATTTTGTAGCCGGTGTTCAGGCAGTCAACGACGTTGCGGCCGAGCCGGTCCACCGCTGCGGCAACGAGGCCGTCATACGGGCCCCTCTCGTCACGCAGCCACGGTCCGAGCTTGGGCCGTGTCATCGGGTCCGTGGCTCCTGACACCTCCCAGTCATCGGCCCAGCCGGTGATGTGCCCTCCGACGGACGCGGCAGCCGTGAGGACGTCCTCTCGCTGCCGCTCCGGTGACGACGTGGCCGCCTTCACACGCGACAGCCGTCGCACGCCCAGCAGGCATTTTCCACATCCGTCGTAGGGTCGTTCGATCATGTCCACGTCCGTACCGCGCAAGGCTTCTCCGTTTCAGGCAGGCAGGGTACGGAGATTTCACGGCCACCCCCAGGACGATCTTGGTCAGCCCAGGAAGCTCAGTCGAACCTGACGGTTGACATTAGAGATGTTGGTGTCCACCAAGCAGACCGACTGCCACGTACCAAGGGCCAGTTCTCCCCCGATGACGGGCAGTGTGGCGTGCGGAGGCACGAGGGCGGGGAGCACGTGGTCGCGACCGTGACCGGGGCTCCCGTGCCTGTGCCGCCAGCGGTCATCCGCCGGAAGGAGATCGCGAAGAGCGGCCAACAGGTCGTCGTCGCTGCCGGCGCCCGTCTCCACCAGCGCAACGCCCGTGGTCGCGTGAGGTGTGAAGACGTTCAGCAGCCCGTCGCGCCCCTGGGCCACGTCCCGCAGGAAGGATGCGCAATCCCGGGTCAGGTCATGCACCGTCTCGCGTGAGCCGGTCCGTACGTCGATCACTCGTGTCGCGAAATTCTCAGCCATGCATGGATCCTCTCAAAGGCCAAGTGATCACCTCAAAGACGACTCGGCAGTCCCCGTACGCAAGCGGGGCGCGGGAGCGCCCCCGACCAGCGTTCGGGTCGGGGCGGTCTGGTGGGCCGGGTCGGGCGGTCGGCGGGCGGGCGGTCGGGCGGTCGCCGGTCGGGCGGTCGGCGGTCGGGCGGTTGGGGGCGGGACGGTGTTCGGCCATGTGGGGACCGGCTCAGACGGCAGGTCGGTCAAGCCTCCGCAGCGGATTTCAAACTCAAGTGGCTTGAAATGAACGGGATTTGACCCGTATCGCGGTACGCTGAAACAGCCAACCCTCCAGTTGGAAGGGCAGTTACGGGGGAGAAAGAGCGGCCGGGGATTGTCCCGGGTAATCCCAGGCCGCCAGGTCGGGGCCCCGCACCCATAAGGCGGGGTCCCGACCGCCCCCTCCACAGGCGGGGCCTGACCGGTCCCGGACGGTAAAGGGTCTGATCAGCCCGGCGCCGTCAAGCCCTGAACACTGGAGGTACGGCATGGCTACAAAGGAAAAGCGGTCGCTATTGGCCGAGCTGGCTTCTCGCCTCGCAATCGCCATTGCGGTGAAGGCCCTCATGGCGGTCCTCTTCGACCGCCACTGACCCGGAGTAGCTAGATCCTGGAGGCAGGATTCACACCCTGCCTCCAGGTTCACCCACTGGTCGGCACGCTGCACGCGTGCACGACATACGGTGGCAGACGCCATGCGGCCGCATCGCCCGTCCCCCCCTCGCCGCAAACGCCATATCGGAATCGATGCGGGGCCACCCTCGGGGCCTGCATGCAATGTTGCTTCAATGTTCCGGCAACGAAGGTCCATTGGTCGAGACGACAATTGACCCGTCTCGAAGCACGCCGCTACGTTCGGCGACATGTCTACCTCAGCCCTGCTCACCACGCGCGGTCATATCGACCTGGTGCGGGTGGCCTCTGCCGCGTGTCGCCGCGGTGCCTGCTGAGTCTCGGCCTCCCGCTCTCCTCGCTTCTTCCCGGCTGACTTCCGGCTTCTCGCTGCTGCCTCCCCCTTCCTTTTTCTTCGGGCTTTGCCTCGTTTCGTTTGTGTGGAACGTTTATGAGTCTCGATCAGGTCGTGCGCGGTCATGCGCCGCCCGACGAATCCGTGACACCGGCGGCTGGGATTGAGCTCGCGCGGGTCGTTCCGGTCTCCGGGCGACGGCGGGCGGTGCCTCGGTGGGCGCGGCGAGCCGTGGGGCCCGTGGCGTTGGTGGTGCTGTGGCAGGTGCTCAGTACGACCGGGGTGTTGGAAGGGGACATCCTGGCGTCGCCGGGCACCATTGCCGGCACCACCGGTGACTTGATAGCCGACGGCACACTGCCCTCGGCCATGCTCGTCTCACTGCAACGCGTGCTCGTCGGGCTGCTGTTGGGCGGCCTCAGCGGCGTCGCACTGGCGCTGGTGTCGGGGCTTTCGCGACTCGGCGAGGACCTGGTCGATGCGACGGTGCAGATGCTGCGGTCGGTTCCCTGGGTCGGTGTGATTCCGTTGTTCATCATCTGGCTGGGTATCGGCGAGGCGCCGAAGATTGCGCTGATTTCGCTCGGTGTGGCGTTTCACCTTTATCTGAACGTCTATGCCGGGATTCGTGGAGTGGACGCGCAGCTGGTCGGAGCCGGGACGTCCCTGGGTTTGAACCGATGGGGGCTGATCCGGCACGTGGTGCTTCCGGGTGCGTTGCCGGGAGCCATGACCGGACTGCGGTACTCGCTGGCCACCGCCTGGTTGGCGCTGGTCTTCGGTGAGCAGATCAATGCCGACGCCGGCCTCGGTTTTCTGATGAATCAGGCCAGGGAGTTCTTCCGCACCGATGTGATCGTGGTGTGCCTGGCGGTCTATGCGTTCCTCGGTCTCATCGCCGATTTCCTCGTACGTACCCTCGAAAGGCTGTTGCTGCAATGGCGACCGACATTCACCGGACAGTGATCGACAAGGAGGGGGCCGCGCCTTCTACTGCCTCCGTCGGTGTTGCGGTGCGGGTGGACGGGCTGGTGCGGCGGTTCGGCGACCGGGCCGTCATTGACGGGCTGCAACTGACCGTTCGACCAGGTGAGTTCGTGGCACTGCTGGGACGGAGCGGCTGCGGCAAGTCGACGCTCCTGAAGGTGCTGGCCGGACTCGACCGGGAGATCGAGGGTGAGGTACTGGCCCCGCGTCGTAAGGCGGTGGCGTTCCAGGCGCCGCGGCCGATGCCCTGGAAGCGGGTCTGGCGGAATGTACTGCTGGGGCTGCCCGGCCGTGCTGAGCGGGAGTCCGCCGTACGGGCGCTGGACGAGGTCGGGCTCGGGCATCGTGCGGACGCCTGGCCGAAGACGCTGTCGGGTGGTGAGGCGCAGCGCGCGTCGCTCGCCCGGGCGCTGGTGCGGGAGCCCGATCTGCTCCTGCTCGACGAGCCGTTCGGCGCGCTGGATGCGCTGACCCGGATCAGGGCCCAACAGTTGGTGGCCGAGCTGTGGCAGGAGCGCGGCTGCGCGGTGCTGCTGGTCACTCATGACGTAGAGGAGGCTCTGCTGCTCGCGGACCGGGCGCTGGTGATGGAGGACGGCCGCATCGGCTACGAGACAGCGGTGGACCTGCCGCGCCCCCGAGACGTCTCCGATCCCCGCTTCGGAGCCCTGCGCGCCCGGTTGCTCGATCGACTGGGTGTGAAGGGCAACGACACCGACGCAAGCACGGGCACCGACGCAAACGCGAGCGCGGACCCAGGTGCCCCCGCTGCTGCTGCCTGAACCCACCCCACCGGCCCGGCCACCGCCCCCGCATCCCTGCCCTCCGCCCCCATTCACCCTCACCACCGCTGCTCCACCCACACCACGCCACACCACCTCCCCCACCCCCTGCTCCACCTCGAACGCCCCCATCCCGGAACGGACCTCAGCCCATGAGACCTCGCCGTACAGCCCCAGCCGTCCTCCTCGTTCCGCTCGCCGTTCTGCTGGCCGGCTGCGGTGGCGGTGCGTCGCGCGTCGCCGGAGGCGGGGGCGGGGGCGGGGGCGGCGCGGACAGTGGGACGGACGGCAAAGGCGCGCTGACGCTCAACGTCGGTGACCAGAAGGGTGGTTCGGAGGCGTTGTTGCGGGCCGCCGGAGAGCTGGACGATCTGCCGTACACGATCAAGTGGTCCACGTTCACGTCGGGGCCGCCGCTGCTGGAGGCCGTGAACGCGGGAGCCGTGGACGTCGGTGCCGTGGGCAACACCCCGCCGGTGTTCGCCGCCGCGGTGAAGTCGAAGATCAAGGTGATCGCGGGGACGCACAGTCGGTCCGACGGCGAGGCGATCCTGGTGGAGAAGGACTCGCCACTGAAGCGGCCGGAGCAGTTGAAGGGGAAGTCGATCGCGGTGGCGCAGGGCAGTTCCGCGAACTACCAGCTGATCGCCTCGCTGCGGAAGGCGGGGTTGTCACCGAAGGACGTCAGGCTCACCTACCTCCAGCCGGCCGATGCGCTCGCCGCGTTCACCCGGGGGAAGGTGGACGCCTGGGCGGTGTGGGACCCGTACACCTCGCAGGCCCTGGACCAGGCCGATGCCCGGGTGCTGACCACCGGGCAGGGGGTCGTCAACGGTCTAAGCTTCCAGGTCGCCGCGCCCGCCGCACTGGACGACAAGAAGAAGGCGGCGGCGCTGAAGGACTACACGGACCGGCTGCGACGGGCGCAGAACTGGGTGTTCAAACACCCCGACGTCTGGGCGAAGGCCTGGGCGAAGGAGACCGGGCTGCCGGAGAAGGTGGCGCTGGACGCGGTCGAGCGGACGCGGGGCACCGCGGTCCCGGTCGCGGTGGACCAGGCCGCCATCGCCTCGGAACAGCGGATCGTCGATGCGTTCGCGGCGCTGAAGCTGATCCCCCGCACCTTCGACTTCGGGGAGTACGTCGATCCCCGCTTCAACGGTGACCTGCCGCCTTCGAGCACGGCACCGCGTACCTACGGAAAGGCCCGGTGAGATGTCCGTACACCTGCATTGGTTCCTGCCGACCGGCGGCGACGGGCGGACGCTCGTCGACCGGCACGCGTACACCGACGGCGGGATCCGGCGCGGCCGCATCACCCCGGTCCGCGGGGTCCGGGCTCCGGACATCGAGTATCTGGGGCAAATCGCCAAGGCGGCCGAGCAGTTGGGGTTCGAGGCGGTGCTCACCCCGACCGGGACGTGGTGCGAGGACGCCTGGCTGACGACGGTGGCGCTCACCCAGGTCACGGAGCGGCTGAAGTTCCTGGTGGCGTTCCGACCGGGGGTGATCTCGCCGGTGCTGGCGGCCCAGATGGCGGCGACGTATCAGCGGATCTCCCGTGGACGGCTGCTGCTGAATGTGGTGACGGGTGGTGACTCGACGGAGCAGAGGCGGTTCGGTGACCCGCTCGACCATGACCGGCGGTATGCCCGTACGGATGAGTTCCTTCAGGTCGTACGGGGTGTGTGGGGCGGTGAGCCGTTCGACTTCCGGGGCGAGCACTATCAGGTGGAAGGGGGGCTGACGGCGCTGCCGCCGGATCCGCTGCCGCAGATCTTCTTCGGTGGGTCCTCCGCCGCCGCGGGGCCGGTCGCCGCCCGGAACGTGGATGTGTATCTCACCTGGGGTGAGCCGCCGGAGCAGGTCCGGCAGAAGATCGACTGGATTCGCGGACTGGCGGAGCAGGAGGGGCGTACGGTCCGGTTCGGGATCCGGCTGCACACGATCTCCCGCGATGCGTCGAAGGAGGCGTGGGCGACCGCCGAGCGGCTGCTGGACGATCTCGACGCGGAGACCGTCGCAGCCGCTCAACAGGCCCTGGGCAAAAGCGAGTCGGTGGGTCAGCAGCGGATGCTCGCCCTGCACGGCGGCTCGCGCGACCGGCTGGAGATCTCGCCCAATCTGTGGGCGGGGGTGGGGCTGGTGCGGGGTGGTGCGGGGACCGCGCTGGTCGGCAGCCATGCCGAGGTGGCGGACCGGATCGAGGAGTACTACTCCCTGGGCATCGAGCACTTCGTGCTGTCGGGCTATCCGCACCTGGAGGAGGCGTACTGGTTCGGCGAGGGCGTACGGCCGGAACTCGTCGCCCGCGGGCTGCTGGAGGCCGGACCGTCGCCGCTGGCCGGCGTCCCGGCGGCAAACGGTCGGCCGGCGTCCGCACCGGGCGGTGCGCCGTTGCTGATTGCCGGGGGGGCGCTGAGCCGGCGCGTGGGCGGTGCCGCCGGCCGTGGGCGGTTCCGCCTGCCGGGGGTGGTGCCGCCTGCCGGGGTCGGCACGTCGCCACGGCAGGCGGCACGGCGGTACGGCGCGTGGCACGTCGCCACGGCAGGCGGCACGGCGGGTGCACGGCGATACGGCAGGCGGCTCGGCGGTACGGCGGTACGGCGGATGTCATGCCGGTGTGACTGGCGGCCAGGGAAGAGATCGCCCCCTCCGCCAGTTGGTAGAGGCATGAACGACACCGGGGTGCGTGAGGTCGAGGTCGTGGTGATCGGGGCCGGGCAGGCGGGGCTGGCCGCCGCGTTCCATCTGCGGCGGGTGGGCTATCGGATGGACCATGACGTCGTGGTGCTGGATCACTCTCCGCGGCCCGGCGGTGCCTGGCAGTTCCGATGGCCGACACTGACGTACGCGAAGGTGCACGGGATGCACGCGCTGCCGGGCATGGAGCTGACCGGGGCCGATCCGCAGCGCCCCTCGTCCGAGGTGATCGGGGCCTACTTCGACCGTTACGAGCAGGCCTTCGGACTGCGGGTGCATCGACCGGTGAGCGTGCTGGCGGTGCGGGAGAGCGCGGAGCGCGACGGGCGACTGTGGATCGAGACGTCGGAGGGGAACTATGCGGCGCGGGCGGTGATCAATGCGACGGGGACCTGGGACCGGCCGTTCTGGCCGCGGTTCCCGGGGCAGGAGACGTTCGGCGGACGGCAGCTGCACAGCTCGCAGTACCGCGGGCCGGAGGAGTTCCGTGCGGCGCGGGTCGTGGTGGTGGGTGGCGGGACCTCGGCGGTTCAGCAGCTGCTGGAGATCGCGCCGGTGGCGGCGAGCACGACATGGGTGACGCGCCGGCCGCCCGTCTTCCGCGAGGGCCCGTTCGGCGAGGAGGAGGGGCGGGCCGCCGTCGCCCTCGTCGAGGAACGGGTGCGGCAGGGGCTGCCGCCGCGGAGCGTGGTGAGCGTCACAGGGCTGCCGATGACCGAGGCGATCCGGCAGGCCCGCGCGGACGGTGTGCTGGAGCGGCTGCCGCTCTTCGAGCGGATCACGCCGACCGGCGCGATCTGGGCGGACGGGCGCACGGTCGAGGCCGATGCGTTCCTCTACGCCACCGGCTTCCGGGCCGCCATCGACCACCTCGCACCGCTGAAGCTGCGCGAACCGGGCGGCGGAATCCAGATGGTCGGCACCCGTGCCGTGCGCGACCCGCGCGTCCACCTCGTGGGGTACGGGCCGTCGGCGAGCACCATCGGCGCCCATCGGGCCGGGCGGGCCGCGGTGCGGGAGATCCGCCAGTTGCTGGCGCGGGAGCCGGTGGGCGCGGCGGCGGCCGCCGCCGGGTGATCACGGGCCGGTCGCCGCCCGCCCCGGCGGGCGCCCGCGGGCGAGCAGCGCCTCCGTGACGGCCGGCCGGTGGGCGTGCGCGCCCCTCAACCGTGCACCAGTCGCGCCTCGTACGACGCCGCCGCATGCTCGACCAGGCCGATCAGCACGTGCTTGGAGGACCCGCGGTCGCGGGCGTCACACAGCAACACGGGGGTGGTCGGGTCGAGGTCCAGGGCGTCCTTCACCTCGTCGGCGCAGTGCGTGCGGGCGCCGTCGAAGCAGTTGACGGCCACCACGAACGGGATGGCACGGTGTTCGAAGTAGTCGATGGCCGGGAAGCTGTCGGCCAGTCGACGGGTGTCGGCGAGCACCACCGCGCCGAGCGCGCCCTGTGCCAGCTCGTCCCAGAGGAACCAGAACCGGTCCTGCCCCGGCGTGCCGAACAGGTACAGCGCCAGGTCGTCGTGGATGGTGATCCGGCCGAAGTCCATCGCGACGGTCGTGGTGGTCTTGTGCTGGACCCCGTCGAGCCGGTCGACCGGGCGTCCGGCCTCGGTGAGCCGCTCCTCCGTGCTGAGCGGGCGGATCTCGCTCACCGACCCCACGAGGGTGGTCTTGCCGACGCCGAACCCTCCGGCCACCAGGATCTTGAGAGCCATGAAGGCCTCGGGGCGCGGGGATTCAGAGCGCACGGAGTCCATCGATCACTTCCTTCAGAAGGTGCGCCGCGGGCAACTGGGCGGGCGGCACCGGGCGGTTGACGCGGATCAGCCCCACTGCGAGCAGGTCGCTCAGCAGGACCCGGACCACGCCGAGCGGCAGTCCGGAGTCGGAGGCGATCTCGGCCACCGGGCGAGGGCCCTCGCCGCACAGGGCGAGGATGGCCTGCTGTTCGGGCGAGAGCGCGGGCGGGTCGTCGCCGTCGGGACGGGTCTCCCCGCCGGGTCGGGGCTCGGCCCGCACCACGGCCATCAGCTCGAAGGCCGTACTGCTCGGCCGGGCCCGCCCCGCGGTCATCGCGTAGAGCCGGACCATCGGCCCCGCCTCGTCGTCGTACCAGTGGGGGGTGGAGTCGGTCATGAGCGGCCCCTCCCTCACTCCGCTCCGGCCCGCTCGGGCGTGCCGAGGTGCTCGCCGACCCGCTTGACCAGCCGGGCCATCTCGTAGGCGACCAGGCCGACATCGGCCTCCGCGTCGCCGAACACGCCCAGGCACGAGCCGTCCCCCGCCGCCACGACGAACAGGAAGCCGCCTTCCAGCTCGACCATGGTCTGGATGACCTGACCCGCCGCGAAGTGCCGGCCGGCACCCTTGGCCAGGCTGTGGAAGCCGGAGGCGATGGCGGCGAACCGTTCGCCGTCGTCGCGGGTGAGCCCGGTGGACGCGCCGACGGCCAGGCCGTCGCCGGAGAGGATCACGGCACAGCGGATCTCCGGAACCCGGGAGACCAAGTCGTCGAGGAGCCAGTTGAGTTCACCGGAGAGGTGGGAGTGCTGGTCGGCGGTCACGATGTCTCTTCTCCTTGCGTCTCTGCTCCTTGCGTCTCTGCTCCGCGGGACGGCGGCCGGGTGGTGGCCTCGCGACCACGGGTCCAGCCGGCGCGCAGGGACGCCATGGTGTCCCGGGCCCGTTCCGGGGAGCGGCTCGGTGCGGGGGTGTCTTCGGTGCGGGGAACCCACTCGGGCCGCTGCTGCGGGGTCTGCCGCAGCGCGGGCGCGAGGTGGGCCTGGCGTACCCGGCGGGGCAGGGCGTCGTCGAGGTCCGCGGGGGCGGATGCCTGCTCCGGCCGAACGGGACCGTCCGGGGCGGGAGCGGGCGAGGCCGGAGCGGGCCGGGCGGGAGCGGGCGAGGCCGGAGCGGGCCGGGCCGGAGCGGGCGGGGCCGGGGCCGCGGGGCCCGGTGCCGGCGGGAGCGCGCCGGGCTGACCGGCCGCGGTCCCGAGTGCCCGCAGCACGGCGGCTCGTCGCGGGTGGTACGCCACGATCGTCTGCTCCGTCACCGCGCCCTCGGCGGACAGCTGTTCGTCGGTTCCGTCCATCCCGTCCGTCCTGTCCGTCCCATCCGGCCTGTCCGTCCCATCCGTCCCGTCGGTCCCGTCGGTCAGCAGGGCGTCGGGCAGCAGCACCACGGCGGTGACGCCTCCGTACACCGACGGCTGCAACGTCACCTTGACGTGCTGGCGGTGGGCGAGGCGGTTCACCACGAAGAGGCCGAGCTGCTCGGTGTCCAGGAGGTCGATCTCGTCGGCGTCCGCGATCCGGCGGTTGGCCTCGGCCAGCGCCTCCGGGCCCATGCCGAGCCCGCGGTCCTGGATCTCCAGGACGATGCCCGCGCCCACCCGTTCGGCGCGCACCTGCACCTTGGTGTGCGGCGGCGAGAACACCACCGCGTTCTCGACGAGTTCGGCCAGCAGGTGGGTGACGTCGGCGACCGCGGCGCCGATCAGCCGGGCGTCCGGCACGGCGCGCACCTCGACCCGGGCGAAGTCCTCGACCTCGGCGACCGCGGCGCGCACCACGTCCAGCAGCGGTACGGGGTGCCGCCAGCCACGGCCGGGGGCGGCGCCGGACAGGATGATCAGGCTCTCGGCGTGCCGCCGCATCCGGGTGGTGAGGTGGTCGAGCCGGAAGAGGTCCTCCAGCTCCACCGGGTCCTCGGTGCGGCGTTCCATGGTGTCCAGCAGGGCGAGCTGACGGTGCAACAGCAGTTGGCTGCGCCGGGCGAGGCTCACGTACACGCCGGAGATGCCGCTGAGCGCGGCGGCGCGGTCGGCCGCGGCCTTCAGCGCGGCGCGGTGCACCGCCACCAGAGCTTCGCCGACCTGGCCCACCTCGTCCCGGCCGGTGCCGCGTTCGGCGTCGAGGGGCGCGACGGCGTCGATGTCGACGGGCTTGCCCGCGTACAGCCTGCGCATCGACTCGGGCAGGTCGCGGCCGGCGACCCGGAGTGCCGCGTTGCGCAGTTCCTCCAGCTCGACGACCAGCCCGCGGCCGATCTTGACGGAGATCAGCAGGGAGAGCAGCACACCGGCGAGGCCGAGGACGACGGCGACACCGGATCCGCCGAGGGTGTCGAGGGAGAGCGGGTCGGCGCTGCGGGCCGCCGAGGTGGCCGCCGAGCGCTGCGCCGAGCGCAGGTCCCGCAGCACGGTGTCGGTCGTCGCGCTCCAGCCGGTGGCGGGAACGGCGGTGGCGCCGCGGGCGCCCGCTCCGGCGGCCCGTACGGCGTCCTCGGCGGACCGGAGTGCGCGGTACGCCGGGCCGTTGAGGATCCGGTGGTAGGCCGCGGCGTCCGCGGGCCGGAGGTCGTCGACCGCGGCGGCGAACAGTGCGCGCTGGGTGTGCACGGCGCCGGTGAAGGAGTCCAACCGGTCGCGCGACATCCGGCCGGCCGTCTGGGCGGCTCCGAGCACCGCGTCCTCGTGCGAGATGGCCTCCCGGGCCCGGGCGAGTTCCAGGACCACGCGGAGCTCGGAGGCGCCGGTGGGGTTGGGCAGGCCGGTGAGGGCGCCGACGGTGGCGAAGCCGTCGTCGACGATGCCGGTGTAGGTGCCGATGGTGCGGTCGGTGGCGGCCTCGGTGGCGGCGGGCTTGCGGAGCGCGGGCAGGCCGTCGGCGTCGCGCATCAGGCGGTCGATCCGGTCGGGCAGATCGGGGTCGACGCCCTCCGCGTCGGCGCTGCCGGCGTTGACGCCGTCCCGGAGGGCGGCCGCGGCGGTGTCGGTGGCCCGCTGCCGGTCGCGCAGCGCCTGCTGTCGTCCGGGGCTCGGGTCGGCGAAGGCGCGCGCCGCGGCGCTGCGTTCGTCCTGGACGGCGGCGACGAAGTCGCCCACCGGCATCAGCAGCGTGGTGTCGACCTCCTTGAGCCGGTCGAGGTCGGAGACGCTCCGCGCGGAGGTGACCGTGGCGAAGGCCCAGAGGGCGATCAGGGACACCACGGGGACCATCAGCAGCGCGACGATCTTGGACCGTACCGAACGGGGCATCAGACGGATGCTGAGGACGGTGCGGTAATTCCCCTTCGGTGCAGCGGACTTGGGGCCGGAAGCGGGCGCCGCCGGGAGGACGTGTCCGGGTCCGTGGTCGGGTGGCGGGGCACCCTTTAGGTCACCGGAACGGCCCGGGTTCGGTCGTGCTTGCATGAATTCCTCAGGGGTCAGAGAGAAGTCAAGAGGTCAGGAAAGAGTGGGGAGTTCGGCCTCTCGGAACGATTCCGCGGAGGCCGATGCGGCACGTTCCCGGGCGGTTGGCGACAAGGCGACGAAGGCGACGGTGAGGAAGAGGAAGGAGCCGAGCACAACGGTCAGCGGAAAGATGAATTCCATGGGGGTGGCACCGGGCAGGGGTGCCCGGGTGGGCCTCAGGTCGATGCGCACCGCGGCCATTCCGGTGTAGTGCATGCTGCTGACGGCGAGCCCCATCACGAGGGAGGCGATGGCCGCGCCGGCCGCACCGCGCACGCTGAGCGCGGCCCACAGGGCGGCGGTCGCCGCGGCGACGGCGATCACGACGGAGAGCGCGACCAGGAGCGGGTCGTAGCCGACGTGGCCGTGCAGGCGCATGGCGGCCATGCCGAGGTAGTGCATGGCGGCGACCCCGACGCCGGTGCCCAGGCCGCCGAGGAGGAGGGAGCGCAGCCGGGCGGCGCCGTGTCCGACGCTGAAGATGCCGGCGCCGACGACCACCATGGCGACCAGCAGGCTGAGCACGGTGAGCGGGACGTCGTAGCGGATCGGGGTGCCGGTGACCCCGAATCCGAGCATCGCGATGAAATGCATGGTCCAGATGCCGGAACCGATGGCGACCGAGGCGGTCAGCAGCCAATTGCGCCGGGAGCGGCCGTCGGCGGCCAGCGCACGGACGGTGCAGCGCAGCCCGAGAGCGGATCCTGCGCACGCCATCGCATAGGCGAGGACAGGAGATACCCAGCCCGCGCTGAAGTGGTGCATATGGCCCACGGAGTTTCCTTTCGCGTTTTCGGCTCGCGGCGACGGACGCTAACACGTGATCGTCTTGTGAAAGGCGTGGACAACTGGAGATCGAATCGGGCGGGAATATCGAAATTTTCACGCAGCGTGGCGCTACTGACGAGTTCCGCATCGGCGGACTGGGCAAATGTCCACCATTACCCGACACCGGCGCCGGTGAATGCGCGTCAATTCCGAGCGCGTGGCGGCCGGCCGGGAATTCGGCAATAAGATCGACCAATGAGAAAGGTCACGAGAATCGTGACCGCCATGCCGGCATATGCCCAACCACTCACCCTGGAATGACCAGAGGAACGGCAAACCGGGCACTTCACCCACAACTCCGATGCGAACAAACGAACGCGGGAGCGAGCGTTCGCCAGAAGGTGTGATCGACGCCGGAAGGGGTTCCCGGGGCACCGCGCGTCGGGTGATGCTTACGGGGCGCAAGCGGCGGGCTGCAGACCGTCACAGCGCCTCCGGTCGACTCCCTTGCTGGGCCGGAGAGTTGGTTCCACAAACACGTACTTGCACAAGGAGAAGAAGCCAGATGGACATCCTCACCAACCTGCTTGCCGGCATCGTTCACCTCGTGGGTTGGCTCGTCTGACGGACCTCGCACAGAAAGCGCCGCCCCTCCCTGTCCCGGGAGGGGCGGCGCTTCGCACGTCCGGCGGGGCGGCCGGCTACCTGTCCAACTCCTTGCGGGAGGTCTCCGGCAGCGTCAGGTAGACGACGAACGAGACCAGACAGAGCACGGCCACGTACCAGGGGAAGAGGTCGGCGTGTCCGGCCTGCTCGAACCAGGTGCCGACGTACGGCGCGGTGCCGCCGAACAGAGCGACGGTCAGCGAGTACGGGAAGCCGATGCCGGCGGCGCGGACCCGGGCGGGGAACACCTCGGCGTTCACCGCCGCGGCGACCGCGGTGTAGCCGGTGAGCAGCACCATGCCCGCGCACTGCACCAGCAGCAGCGAGACGAAGGCGTCGGTGACCAGGTGCAGCAGCGGTACCGCGAGGACCGCGAAGCCCAGCGAGAAGCCGAGCAGCAGCGGTTTGCGGCCGATGCGGTCCGAGAGCATCCCGCCCAGCGGCTGCAACAGGGCGAAGAAGGCCAGCGAGAGGGTGCCGACGGTGAGCGAATCCCCCTTGTCGAAGCCCGCGTTGACCTGGGCGTAGGTGGGCAGGTAGGTCGTCCAGGTGTAGTACGCGATGGTGCCGCCGGCGGTGATGCCGCAGATCAGCAGCGACTGACGGGGGTGGCGGCGCAGCGCCTCGAACAGGCCGGGGCGCGCCGCGGCCGGCTGCTCGGCGGCGGGGGTCTCCCCTCCTCGGACGGAGTCGTGGGCCCGGGAAAGGGTCTCCTGGGCGCCGCGCCGGATCCACAGGCCCAGCAGGCTCAGCAGCGCACCGATGAGGAACGCCACCCGCCAGCCCCACTGGCCCATCTGCTCCTCGCTGAGCAGGGCGGCGAGCAGCGCCGCGGTCCCCGAGGCCAGCAGCTGACCGACGGTCGTGGACACGTACTGGAAGCTGGAGAACAACCCGCGCCGGCCCGGCCCGGCCGATTCGACGAGGAAGGTCGTGGAGGCCGCGAACTCGCCGCCCACCGACAGCCCCTGCACCAGGCGGGCGACGACCAGCACCACGGGAGCCAGCACGCCGGTGGCCGCATAGGTGGGAGTGAGCGCGACGAGCAGGCTGCCGCCGCCCATCAGCAGGATGGTGACGGTCAGTGCGACCCGCCGGCCACGCCGGTCGGCGACCGCGCCCATCAGCAGTCCGCCGACCGGCCGCATGAAGAAGCCGACCGCGAAGACGGCGAAGGTCGACAGCAGCGGCACCAGGGAGCTGCCGGTCCCGTGCGGGAAGACCTGCTCGGCGAAGTAGACCGCGAGGAAGGAGTACGCGTACCAGTCGTACCACTCGACGGCGTTTCCTATGGAGGCGGCGGCCAGTTGCCGCAGCCGGGACGGCGGACGGGCACCGTCGGGCGCCCGGTCCTCGGTGATGAATTCGGCACTCGACATGGTCCTTAGCTCCCGGTTCTTCTCCTGGGCCTGCGGCTGGGGCAGGATGAGCCGACAGGTGATCATGTACCGCGGAGGCGGATGGCCGCCAGGGGCCGGGGGCGGCCGAAAGGAGAGCGCAACGTGCGTGTAGCACTGTTCGTCACCTGCATCAACGACCTGCTCCATCCGCGGACGGGGCAGGCGGTGGTCACCCTCTTGGAACGGCTGGGAGTGGCGGTCGACTTCCCCGCCGAGCAGAGCTGCTGCGGCCAGCCGCAGTTCAACACCGGCTACCGGCATGCGACCGAGCCGCTGGTGCGCCGCTTCGACCGGGCGTTCCGGGACTACGAGTACGTGGTCACCCCGTCCGGTTCCTGTGCGGCGATGGTGCGCGACAACTACCCGCGGATCGGGGCGAAGGCGGCCGCCGAGGGGCGCGGCCGGGAGCTCGCCGACGCCGCGGCGCTGGCGGGGCCCAAGACGTACGAGCTGACCGAGTTCCTGGTGGACGTGCTGAAGGTGGAGGACGTCGGGGCCTGCTACCCGCACACCGTCACCTACCACCCCACCTGTCACGGTCTGCGGATGCTGGGCCTGGGCGACCGGCCGCGGCGGCTGCTCTCCCACGTCAAGGGGCTTGAGCTGCGGGAGTTGCCGGGCGCCGAGGAGTGCTGCGGCTTCGGCGGCACGTTCGCGGTGAAGAACCCCGCGGTCTCGGCGGCGATGGGAGCCGACAAGGTCCGCAACGTCCTCGCCACCGGAGCAGAAGCCGTCTGCACCGTCGACAACTCCTGTCTGCTGCACATCGGCGGCACCCTCACCCGGCAGGGCGCGTCGGTGCGACCGGTCCACATCGCCGAGATCCTGGCCAGTACGGAAGGGAGTCAGTGGTGAGCGGCACCTATCTGGGCATGCCCGCCTTCCCGCGCGCGGCGGCGGCCTCCACCCGCAACACCCGGCTGCGCGCCAACCTCACCCACGCCACCCACACCATCCGCGACAAGCGGGCCCGTGCGGTGGCGGAGCTGGACGACTGGGCACAGCTACGGGCCGCGGGCGCCGCGGTCAAGGACCGGACGCTGCGCCGCCTCGACCACTATCTGGAGCAGTTGGAGGCCGCGGTGACCGCGGCGGGCGGGCAGGTCCACTGGGCGGCGGACGCCGCCCAGGCCAATGCGCTGGTCACCCGGCTGGTGCGGGAGACCGGTGAGCGCGAGGTCGTCAAGGTCAAGTCGATGGCGACGCAGGAGATCGGGCTCAACGAGGCGTTGGCCGAGGCCGGCATCCGTGCGTACGAGACGGATCTGGCCGAGCTGATCGTGCAGCTCGGTGACGACCTGCCGTCGCACATCCTGGTGCCGGCGATCCACCGCAACCGCTCCGAGATCCGGGACATCTTCCGTCGGGAGATGGGGCGTTGGGGTCGTCCGGCGCCGGAGGGGCTCTCCGACTCCCCCGCCGAGCTGGCCGAGGCGGCCCGGCTGCACCTGCGGGAGAAGTTCCTGTCCGCGAAGGTGGCGATCTCCGGTGCGAACTTCATGGTCGCCGAGACCGGCACGCTGGTCGTCGTGGAGTCCGAGGGCAACGGGCGGATGTGCCTGACCCTGCCGGAGACGCTGATCTCCGTGGTCGGCATCGAGAAGGTGGTGCCGACCTGGCAGGACCTGGAGATCTTCCTCCAGCTGCTGCCGCGCTCCTCGACGGCCGAGCGGATGAACCCGTACACCTCCACCTGGACGGGCACCACGGACGGCGACGGGCCGCGGACCTTCCACCTCGTCCTGCTCGACAACGGGCGGACCGACACCCTCGCCGACACCGTCGGGCGGCAGGCGTTGCGCTGCATCCGCTGCTCGGCCTGTCTGAACGTCTGCCCGGTGTACGAGCGGGCCGGCGGGCATGCGTACGGCTCGCCCTACCCCGGCCCGATCGGCGCCATCCTGACACCCCAACTCAACGGAATCCAGGGAGAGTTGGAGGCATCACTGCCATACGCCTCCTCGCTCTGCGGCGCCTGCTACGAGGTGTGTCCGGTCGCCATCGACATCCCGGAGGTGCTGGTGCACCTGCGGGAGCGGGTGGTGGAGGGCGGACCGGTCACCCGGCGCGGCACCCGGACCGTGGTCAAACCGGCCAAGGGGCACGCCGCGGAGCGGGCCGCGATGCGCGCGGCGGCCTGGGCGTTCGACCACCCGGGCGCGCTGCGCCGCGGAATGCGCCTCGCGGCCCGGACCCGGCGGCTCCATCCGCGGCGGCTGCCCGGCCCGGGGCGCGCGTGGTCACAGAGCCGCGATCTGCCGGAGGTACCGGCGGAGTCCTTCCGCGACTGGTGGCAACGCACCCGCGCGATCCCGTCCGGACCATCCGGGCCGTCCGGTCGGCGAGGTGGTGCCGCGTGAGCAGCCGGGACGTGGTGTTGGCGCGGGTGCGCCGGGCGCTGGCGGACGTGCCGCGCGGCACGGAACGGGACGATCCGGAGGTGGTGCGCGGCTACCGGCAGGTGCACGGTTCCCGTACGACGGCACAGACCGTCGAACTGCTCGCCGAGAACCTCGCGGACTACCGGGCGATCGTGCACCGCAGCGACACCGCGGGGCTGCCGGCGCTGATCCACCGGCTGCTGGTGGCGCACGGCACGCGGTCGGTGGTGGTGCCGCCGGCACTGGACCCGAGCTGGATGGCGGTGGCGCTGTCGGCCGGTTCCGGCATCGCCCGCGTCGAGGACCGGGCCTCGGTGACGCCCGCCGAACTCGACGCGGTGGACAGCGTGGTGACGGGCTGCGCGCTGGCCGTCGCGGAGACCGGCACCCTCGTCCTGGACGCCGGCCCGGATCAGGGCAGGCGCCGGATCACGCTGGTGCCGGACCACCACGTCTGTGTCGTCCGCGTCCCCGAGCAGGTCGTCGACTCGGTGCCGCAGGCGATGTCGCGACTGGCGCCGGAGCGCCCGCTGACCTGGATCTCCGGCCCGTCCGCGACCAGCGACATCGAACTCGACCGGGTGGAGGGGGTGCACGGTCCGCGGACGCTGGAGGTGATTCTGCTGACGGCGCCTCAGGGCCTTTCCGACCCTGCGCCGTCGGACGCGCCCCAGGCATCGGAATGAGCCGTCGGCAAACCCGTGACCGGCAGGCGCTGCAACAGGTGTGCGACCCCGTTGTCAGTGGGGATTCCTACACTGATCGGGATGTCCTTCGCACAGGCGGTGCGGGGGCGCGTGCCCGGGGGGAGGGAGCAGACGATGCTGCGGCAGGACGTACCACCACAGCGTTCCGGCCCGGCCGACCGCCGCTCGACCGCGGCGGCCCCCGGACCGCCGTCGTCCGCCGCCGCGCCGGCCTCCGCTCCGTCCCGGCTGGTGACCTGGCTGGGGCGACTGGGCGTGCCGGCCGCCGGGTTCGCGGTGTTCCAGACGCTGGTGGGCATCCTGCCGCAGAACCTCGCGGGCGAGGCGGCGCGCTACTGCGTGGCGGCGACGGCCGGGGTCGGGGTGGGTGCGGTGGTGTGGCTGTCGGCGGCGCTGCTGCGCGCCCGCGCGGCGGCCGCCGCGGTGGTACCGCCGGAGCCCGCGCCCTCCCCGGCCGGTTCGCTGCCCGAGCTGATGGACGGGACGTACGAGGCGCTGCGGCGCGGCCTGGCGGTGATCGAGGTGCCGGGGCGGGGGCCGCTGACCGGCTGGCCGCACTCCCTGGCGGAGAGCGATCCCCCGGTGCACCCGACGGCGTTCGGCACGGCGTACGGACTGCACCTCCTGCTCGACATCGCGCCGTACGACGGTCGCATACGGGCCGGTGAGGTGGCCGAGACGCTGTGGCGATTACGGCTGCCCGGCGGAGGGTGGGCGGCCCGCTCGCAGGGCAGCGGGGCGCGCCCCGAGGTGACCGCGATCGTGCTGGGGGCGCTGGCGCGGGCCGGTGCCGATCCCCGGCTGCTGGAGGCCGAGATCCACTCCTGCGAGACGCTGTTGGACCCGGACCACGATGTGTCGGGGCTGGCCAATACGTATGTCGTGACGAACGTGCTGCGCGGGCTGCTGCGGGCGGCGCCCGGCTCCCGTTCGCTGGGCGGGCTGCGCGAGGTGCTGGTCAACGGCGCCACCGCCGACCCGGCGCGCGGCCACCACCGCTGTTGGGGCGCGGCGCTGGCCACCGGGCGGGGCAATCCGGCGCCCTCGGCGGCGCACACCGCGCGGGCGGTGGTGGCGCTGGACCGGGCCGCGCGGGTGCTGGGTGAGGACGCCCGGCAGCGCGCGGTGCGCGAGGAGGGACTGCGCTGGCTGCTGGCGGGCGCGACCGCGCCGGGCGGCTTCGGGGCGTCGGATCTGGACAACTGCCAGGAGGAGGTACGCCGACCGGTCCGGGAGGATCCGCTGCATCAGGAGCTGCTGTCGGTGCGGCACTTCTCCGCCGCATGGGTGGTCCGTGCGCTGATGACGGACGGGGCACGGCAGTTGGCCGCGGAGAGCGTGGGACTGCCGGCCTGGGAGGGGCAGTTGGCCGCCGCCGTGGCGCGGGTGTGGGGGATGCAGCAGGGCGGGGTGTGGCGGTGGGACGACGGGCCCATGGGCCATCCGGTGTGGATGGCGTATCAGGGCCTGTCGGTGCTGCGGCGGTACGCGCTGCTGGTCCACCGGCCCTGACGTCGGCCGGGTCGGGTGCGCGGGGCCGCTGGCGGTCGGCGGCGCCGGGAACGGGAGGCGGAGATGCAGGTCGAGGAAGCCCGGTGGCTGCTGGCGGAGCGGCTGGGCGGTGGGCCGGGGCCTCCGTCGCCCGAGGCGGCGCGGGAGGCCGTCGCCCGGCTCGCGCAGCCGGCGGCGCTCGGTCCGCTGGTGCGCCGATTATCCGTCGGCGACCGGGAACTCGCGGAGTGCACCCGGCTCTCGTACCGCCATGTGCTGGGCTTCGACAAGCTGGTGCTGCTGCCCGATGCACCCCGGTTCGTACTGCGGGTCCACTTCTGGCGCGGCGGGGCCGGCCCGGCGCCCGAGGACATCCACAACCACCGCTGTGCCATCGCCTCGGCAGTGGTCCGCGGCCGGGTCCGCATGGAGTGCTACGCACCGGCCGCGGACGGGGTGCCGGCGACCGCCTACCGGGAGACCATCGACGGCCCCGGCGGGGCCTGGCAGCTGCGGCGGGTCGGTGACGCGCGGCTGCGGCTGCTGGGCACCGAACGGTTCGGCCCCGGGCGGAGCTACGGTCTGGACGCCCGTACGCTGCACCGGGTCGTGAGCGAGGAGCCGACGGTCACGCTGTTCCTGGAGACCGCGCCGCAGCGTTCGGTGACCGATGTGTACGTCCGGTACGGCGGCGCCGGCACGGACGGCCCGGCCGTCAGGAACGGCGGCGCCGGGCGCGCACGTCCGCCGGCCAAGGTTCCCCTGCGGCCGGCGGTCTATCGTGCCGAACTCGACGCTCTGGCCCGGTCCTTGGGCTATTGAACCGAACGGGTCCGGGGTACCCGAAGCGGGCCGTCATCGCGCGCAGGCCGGCCGCGTCCAGCCGGCCGCCGAACGCCTGGCGGATCACATCGAGGTTGTACGCGTCCACCCCCGCCGCGGCCAGCTCGCCCGGCCGGGCCCAGCGGTGGGCCTGGTCCGGACTGGGCAGCACGACATCGAAGGTCAGCGGGCGGACAAGGAAGTTCTCCTGGTGGTTGTGGACGCGGCGGCCCTGATAGTCACTCAGGAAGCCGGCGGATCCGGTGTGCGCGACGACTGCGCCGAGCAGTCCGGTCTCCTCCTTCAGCTCCCGCAGGGCTCCGCTCTCGGCGGACTCCCCGCGGTCCAGCTTGCCGCACGGCACGCCCCACGCGCCGGGCAGGAAGCGCTCGCGGTAGCTACGGCGAACGATCAGCACACGACCGTTGTGCACCACTACCGCCGCGGCCAGATATGTGTGGGCTGCGGTCTGGTTCATCGGACATCTCGCAATCCGAAGGGACGGGCGGCAGGCCCGTGGCGGAGGTCCACCGTACCGACGAAGCCGTGGCGGCGGACCCGGCGCGGGCGCACGGCGTGCGGTGAAGTGGCGTGCGGGGCGCTCGTCCTGGGCACCCGGATCGGTCCCCCGCGCCGGCCGTGGGAGCACGTCGCCGGGTGGGCGTGAGGGTGACCCTGGCGTTGGTGGGCACCCGATGCGTACCACGCCCAGAGGCCTGGGTAGCCCTGGCGGCCACCGGCAGACTCGCTGTCATCGCCACCCGGCGAACCGACAGAGAGGCGGCACCACCATGAGCGACACCGGCAACTCCCTTGCGTGGCAGGCAGGTTGGACGGCATCCGTACAGCGCCCGAGCGAGGGCTTCCACAAGAACTGGGCGCTGGAGGGGTTCGCGGACCAGACCGTGCGGCAGGTGGTCCGGGTGACCGGCTCCGGTACCGCCGCCCGGATCAAGCTCTCGAACCGGTACGGGACCGCGCCCCTGGAGGTCTCCGGGGCCACCCTCGCCCGTGCGGACCGGGGTGCGGCGGTGCAGGAGGACACGGTCCGCCGGCTCACCTTCGACGGCGCCCGGTCCGTCCGCGTCCCGCCCGGCGGCGAGGTCTACAGCGACGCCGCCGAGGTGACGGCGGCGCCCTTCGACGCGCTCACGGTGTCGCTGTACTTCGCGCCGCCGACGGGGCCGGCGACCTTCCACGCCCAGGCGTACGCCACCGCCTACCGTGCCGCGGGGGACCAGCTCGGGGCGGTGGACCCGGCGGTGTTCGACGAGACCACGGTGTCCTGGTACTACCTCGCCGCCGTCGAGCTGGCGGACGGCGGACCGGCGCGGCGCGACACGGTGGTGGTGTTCGGCGACTCCCTCACCGACGGGTTCGGGTCGACCGTCGACGGCAACCGCCGCTACTCCGACGCGCTCGCCGAGCGGCTGGCCGCCCGGGGCACCCCGCGCCCGGTGCTCAACCAGGGCATCGGCGGCAATCTGCTGCTGAGCGACTCGGCGTGGTTCGGCGAGCGGGCCGTCGGCCGCTTCCGGCGCGATGTGCTCGACCAGCCGGGCGTCCGCTCCGTGGTCGTACTGGTGGGCCTCAACGACATCGGGTTCAGCGAGGTCGACCTCCCGACGTACAAGCCGAACCCGGACCACTCGGTGTCCGAGCTCATCGCCGGGTACCGCGCCTTGCTGGCGATGGCGGACGCCGCGGGGGTGCGTGTCACCGGGGCGACGATCCTGCCGTTCAAGGGGTCGGAGTACCACACGCCGGCCGCCGAGGCGAAGCGCCGGGCGGTCAACGACTGGATGCGCACCTCGGGCGAGTTCGCCGCGGTGGTCGACTTCGCGACCGCCCTGGCGGACCCGGACGACCCGGACGCGCTCGCGCCCGCCTTCGACAGCGGCGACCACAAGCACCCCGACGACGAGGGGTACCGCGCGATGGCGGACGCGATCGACCTCGCCGCCCTGTGACGTCCCGCCGCCGTACGGCGCCGGCGGGCACGGCCGACCTGCCGGGGATGGGATGCGGCGGCCACCCCGACCTGAGAACTGGCCGCCGCACCACCGACCTTACCCGCCGGTCACTTACGGGGCCATCACGTGATCGTCGGCGGGGGTGAGGTGTGCGTCACGCCGCACCAGCGCCGCGTAGCGTCCGTCGGCGGCGAGCAGCTCGTCATGGGTGCCGCGTTCGGCGATCCGACCGGCGTCCAGGACGACGATCTGGTCGGCGTCGCGGATCGTCGAGAGGCGATGCGCGATGGTGAGGGTGGTGCGCCCCTCGGACAGCGCGTCGATGGCCTGCTGCACGGCGTGTTCGGTGCGGGTGTCCAGGGCGCTGGTCGCCTCGTCCAGGACGAGGATCGGCGGATCGCGCAGGATGGTGCGGGCTATCGCCAGGCGCTGCTTCTCGCCGCCGGAGAAACGGTAGCCGCGCTCGCCGACGAGGGTGTCGTAGCCGTCGGGGAGGGCGGCGATGTGGTCGTGGATCTGGGCGGCCCGGGCGGCGCGTTCGATCTCGTCGTCCGTCGCGTCGGGCTTGGCGAAGCGGAGGTTTTCGGCGACCGAGGCGTGGAAGAGGTAGGTCTCCTGGGAGACCACGCCGACCGCGCGCGCCAGGGTGTCGAAGTCGAGGTCGCGCACGTCCGTGCCGTCGAGGGTGACCCGGCCCTCGGTCACGTCGTAGAGCCGCGGGACGAGGTAGCTGAGGGTGCTCTTTCCGCTGCCGGTCGGGCCGACGACGGCGAGACTGCCGCCGGCGGGGACGTTGAGGTCGATGCCGTCGAGGGTGGCGGCGGCGTCGGGGTCGTAGCGGAACCGGACGTTCTCGAAGCGGATCTCGCCGCGCGGGGCCGGGATGCGGACCGGTTCGGCGGGTTCGGTGATGGCGACCGGCAGATCGAGGTACTCGAAGATCCGCTGGAAGAGCGCGAGCGAGGTCTGCATCTGGACGCCGGTGGACAGCAGCGACACGGTGGGGCGGAGCAGGCCCTGCTGGAGCGAGACGAACGCGACCAGGGTGCCGAGGGAGAAGACCGGGCCGCCCAGTTGGAGGACGAGTCCGGCCGCCCAGTAGATCAGGGCGGGCATGGCGGCCATGACGATGCCGATGGTGGCCATCCGCCAGCGGCCGGCCATGTTGGCGCGGACCTCCAGGTCGACCAGGCGCTCGGACTCGTCGGCGAAGGTCTTGGTGAGCGAGTCGGCGCGGCCCATCGTGCGGCCGAGCAGGATGCCGCTGACCGAGAGGGACTCGGTGACCATCGCGGACATCGCGGCCATCTGCTTCTGCCGCCGGGAGGTGATCCTCTTGCGCTCGTTGCCGACCCGGCGGCTGATCCAGACGAAGAGCGGGAGCAGCAGGAGCGAGACGACGGTGAGCCGCCAGTCGAGGGCGAGCATGGCGCAGACGGTGGCGACGACCGAGGTCAGGTTGGAGACCAGGGAGGTGGCGGTGGAGGTGACCGTCGCCTGCATCCCGCCGATGTCGTTGGCGATCCGGGACTGGACCTCACCGGTGCGGGTGCGGGTGAAGAACGCCAGCGGCATCCGCTGGAGCTTGGCGTAGACGGCGGTGCGCAGATCGTGCATCACCCGCTGGCCGACGGTGGTGGACACCAGGGTCTGTAGGACGCCGAAGACACTGGTGGTGATCGCGGTGGCGATCATGCCCAGGGCGAGCAGGGTGAGCAGGCCGGTGCGCCGGTCGGGGATCGCCACGTCGAGGATCTGGCGGAGCAGGAACGGCGAGGCCACCGAGACCAGGGACGAGGCGCCGACGAGCAGGCCGACGAGGGCGAGCCGGGCGCGGTAGGGGCGGAAGAGGGCGAGGATCCGCCGTAGCTGGACCGGTGTGTCCGGGTCCTTGGGCGGTGGGGTCCACTCGGGTTCGTGGCGGTGCATGGGCTCCTTCGAGGGTTTGGGGCAACGCGACCTCACGGAGCCTAGCTCATTGTTACCTAAGCTCACAATGAATAATGTCCTGGTACCCTTCGGGCATGCCCTCCCCCGAGCCGACGGTCAGCACCTCCAACGTCGCCGAGCAGCTGGTACGGCTGACCCGGCGGATGCACCGCGCCCACAAGCAGCAACTGGAGCGTCTGGACCTCGCCTGCACCCCCGCGCAGTCCCGGCTGCTGCGGATCGTCGGCCACTACCGCGGCACCCCGCCCCGGATGGCCGACCTCGCCGAACGGCTGGAGGTGGTACCGCGGGCGGTGACGACGCTGGTGGACGCGCTGGAGGCGCAGGGCGCGGTCCGTCGGGTGCCCGACCCGACCAACCGCAGGGTGGTGCGGATCGAGCTGACCGACAGCGGCCGGTCCACGCTGCGCGCGTTGCGCAGCGCCCGCCGGGCCGCGGCGGAGGAGATCCTGGCTCCACTCACCGCCGAACAGCGCGAGGTGCTGGGCGGTCTGCTGTCCACCCTGGTCGACGGGCCGGGTGCGCCGCACTGACCTGACGACCGGTCGACCCGAGGAGTCCGCGCCATGCCCCTGCTGGAGCCGAAGCCCGAAACCCTGCGCCCCGCCCCCGGCACCCGCCCCTCGCCCGACCGGGTGGCCGATCACCGCGCGTCCGGCACCCCCGAACCGCTGCGCGGCGACCTGATCGCGCTGCTGGGCCCGGACAAGGTGCTGCACAAGGTCTCCGACCTGGTCCGCTACGCCTCGGACGCCAGCCCGTACCGCTTCGTACCGCAGGTCGTGGTGGTCGCCGAGGACGTGGACGACGTCTCCGCGGTCTTCTCCTACGCCCACGGCAGGGGCCGCAACGTGGTGTTCCGGGCCGCCGGTACCTCCCTCAACGGCCAGGCGCAGGGCGAGGACATCCTCGTCGACGTGCGCCGGCACTGGACCGGGATCGAGGTGCTGGACGACGGCGCCCGGGCACGTATCCGGCCGGGCACGACCGTGCTGCGCGCCAACGCCGCACTGGCCCGCCACGGCCGGCTGCTCGGGCCCGATCCGGCCAGCGCCGTCGCCTGCACGCTGGGCGGGGTGGTCGCCAACAACGCCTCGGGCATGACGGCCGGTACCACCCGGAACTCCTACCGGACGCTGGCCTCGGTCACCCTCGTCCTTCCTTCCGGCACGATCGTCGACACCGCCGACCCGGGCGCCGACGAGGTGCTGGCCCACGCCGAACCGGCGCTGTGCGCGGGCCTGCTCGCGCTGAAGGCGGAGATCGAGGCGGACCCGGCGCTGGTGGCCCGGATCCGCGCCAAGTACACGATCAAGAACACCAACGGCTACCGCCTGGACGCGTTCCTCGACGGGGCCACACCGGCCGAGATCCTGCGCGGGTTGGCGGTCGGCTCCGAGGGCACCCTCGGCTTCATCGCCGAGACCGTCTTCGACACCCTGCCGCTGGACCGGCACACCTCCTCCGGGCTGCTGTTCTTCCCGGCCCTGAGCGCCGCCGCGGCGGCCGTACCGCGGTTCAACGAGGCGGGCGCACGGGCCGTGGAGCTGATGGACGGCAACACCCTGCGGGCGTCGGTGCGGGTGCCCGGGGTGCCGGCCGACTGGGCGGCGCTGCCCAAGGAGACCGCCGCGCTCCTGGTGGAGTTCCGGGCGCCCGACGAGGCCGTCCAGGAGACGTACGAACGGGCCGCGGCGCGGGTGCTGGCGGAGCTGGAGCCGGTCGCGCCGGTGGCGTCCGTCACCAATGCCTTCACCCGCGACCCGGCGGCGATCGGCGGCTACTGGAAGGCCCGCAAGGCGTTCGTCGCCGCGGTCGGCGGTTCCCGCCCGTCCGGGACCACGTTGATCACGGAGGACTTCGCGGTGCCGCCGGACCGGCTCGCCGAGGCCTGCACGGCGCTGCTGGAGCTACAGGCCCGGCACGGTTTCGACGCGGCGGTCGCCGGGCACGCCGCGCACGGCAACCTGCACTTCCTGCTCGCGTTCGACGCGGCGAAGCCGGACGACGTGGCGCGCTACGCGGCCTTCATGGACGCGTTCTGCCACCTGACCGTCGAGCGCTTCGACGGGTCCCTGAAGGCCGAGCACGCCACCGGCCGCAACATCGCGCCGTTCCTGGAGCTCGAATGGGGGCCGCGGGCAACGGAGTTGATGTGGCGCATCAAGGAGACCCTCGACCCGCACGGCATCCTGGCCCCGCGCGTCCTGCTGGACCGCGACCCGCGCGGGCATCTGCGGGGACTGAAGACCATCCCCGAGGTCGAGGCCGTCGCCGACCCGTGCATCGAGTGCGGCTTCTGCGAACCGACCTGCCCCAGCCAGGACCTGACCACCACGCCCCGCCAACGGATCGTGCTGCGCCGCGAAATGCTCCGCCAGCCGCCCGGCTCCCCGGTCGCCGCCGCGCTGCTGGACGCGTACGGCCATGACGCGGTGGACACCTGCGCGGCGGACTCCACCTGCAAACTGGCCTGCCCGGTGGGGATCGACACCGGCGCGCTGATGAAGGACTTCCGGCACCGGCGCCACTCGCCCCGCGAGGAGTGGCTGGCGGAGCGGTCCGCCCGGCAGTTCGCGGTGGTCGAGCGGTCGGCCCGACTGGCGGTGGCCGCCGCGGACCGGATCCGCGCCCGGGCCGGTGACCGGCTGCTGACGTCACTGACCGGCCGCGCCCGCCGGGCGGTACGCCCGGATCTGGTGCCGGAGTGGCTGCCGCAGATCCCCGGCCCGGCGGCCCGCGGGCTGCCCACGACGCAGCGGGCGGACGCCTGCGCGGTCTACTACCCGGCCTGTGTGAACCGGATCTTCGGCGAGCCGGCCGGGCACCGGGGCCCCTCGCTCCCGGCGGCGGTGGTGGCGGTCTCGGAGCGCGCGGGCCGCGCGGTGTGGATCCCGCCGGACGTGACCGGTACCTGCTGCGCCACCATCTGGCACTCCAAGGGCTACCGGCGCGGCACGGTGGTGATGGCCAACCGCATCGTCGAGGCGGCCTGGGGCTGGACCGCCGGCGGCGCCCTGCCGCTGGTCGTGGACGCCTCCTCCTGCACCCTGGGCCTCGCCCACGAGGTCGTGCCGTACCTGACCCCGGACAATCGCGCGCTGCACGCGGAGCTGACCGTCGTCGACTCCGTCGTCTGGGCCGCCGAAGAGCTCCTGCCGCGTCTGTCGGTGCGGCGGACGCTCGACTCCGCGGTACTCCACCCCACCTGCTCGATGCAGCACTTGGGCGACGAGGCGCAGCTGCGCCGGGTCGCCGAGGCCTGTGCGCGCGAGGTGGTCGTCCCGGACGACGCCGGCTGCTGCGCGTTCGCCGGCGACCGCGGGATGCTGCACAGGGAACTCACCGAGTCGGCGACCGCCAAGGAGGCGGCGGAGGTCACCGCGCGGCACTTCGACGCCCATCTGTCGGCGAACCGGATGTGCGAGATCGGCATGGACCACGCGACGGAGGGCCGAGGTTACCGCTCGGCCCTCCTGGCGCTGGAGTGGGCCACGCGCCCCAACTCACCTGCCGATTACGGAAGTTGAGGGCAGAAGCGGGTCAGTGCGCGATGTGCAGCGCCACCGCGCTCCTGGCCGGGACGGTCAGCTGCGCCGTGCCGTCGTTCCCGACAGTGACCGTGTGGCCGTCGCAGGACGACGGCGCGGCGTGCACCACGTCGCAGTACGTCCCGGCCGGCAGCGACGTCGCGAAGGTCTGCTTCAGTTCGCCGTCACCGTTGTTGAGGGCCACGAACCCCTTGCCGGCCCGCGCGAAGGCGATCGCGCTCCCCCCGTCGTCCCACCAGTCGGTCAGCTCGGCCGAGCCCACCGCGTTCCGGAAGCCCACCATCCCGGTGATCTCCCGCCTCGCATGCTCATCGGTCCAGCCACCGCTGCCGCTGGGCGGCCCCGCGTCCTTGTCGGACCACTCGTAGCCGGAGTAGACGTTCGGCGAGCCGTAAGGCGAGGCCAGCATGAAGACGTTGGCGAGGGTGTACGCCGCCCCGTCCTTGTAGGTGAGCGTCGAGCCGTTGCGCTCGGTGTCCCAGTTGTCGACGAAGGTGCGGGCCTTGTCGCCGGCGAGCTTGCCGTCCGCGACGGACTTGAGCTGGGCGATGTTGCCGCTCTGGAAGGCGCTCTTGAGGTGGCTGCCGTAGCGGAACTCGTCGACGTCGCCGATGCCGGTGTACTCGTCGGGCCGAACCGCCTCGCCGGCGCCGTAGATGACCTCCTGCACCCAGTGGCCGGGGTCGCGCATCTTGCCCTTGATGGCGGCGACGTCGGTGGCGGAGATGTGCTTGGCGGCGTCGATCCGGAAGCCGTCCACGCCCAACGACCGCAGGTCGTCGAGGTACTTGGCGATGGTGGTGCGGACGTAGTCGCTGCCGGTGTCGAGGTCGGCGAGCCCGACCAGTTCGCAGTTCTGGACGTCGTCACGGTTGGTGTAGTCGGAGATGCTCCTGCGGCAGCCGTGGAAATCCCAGTCCTGGTAGTAGCCGGGGTAGTTGTACTTGGTGTACTGGGTGCCGCCGGTTCCGGTGCCGGACCCGGCCGCCATGTGGTTGATGACGGCGTCGGCGATGACCTTGACGCCGGCGCCGTGGCAGGCCTTGACCATCGAGGCGAACGCGTCCCGGTCGCCCAGCCGTCCGGCGATCTTGTAGCTGACTGGCTGGTAGGAGGTCCACCACTGGTCGCCCTGGATGTGCTCGGAGGCGGGCGAGACCTCGACGTAGCCGTAGCCGGCCGGACCCAGCTGATCGGTGCAGGCCTTGGCGACGTCCACGTACTTCCGCTCGAACAACGTGACGGTGACGGTCTTCTCACCCGGTGGGGTGGCCTCGGAGGACCACGGCGCGAACGTGGCCAGGCCGACCGCGGCCAGCACTCCGGCCAGCGCCCCGCCCAGCACACGGGAACGTTGCTGCATCTTGCGGCTCCTTCGTCATGGGGCGCGACGTGCCGCACCGCGCCCACGAGAGCAGCCACGCGCCAGGCCGCCATGGGGGGATTTCCTACCGGAGCCTGCCGTTAACAATGTGAACACGTCAACCCTGTCTGCAAGACTTTTCAGTGACTTGCGCAAGGCGCTGACCGGCTCACGTCCGCTCCCGCCGCACCGCACCCGCGGAACCGGCCCGACGGTGCGGCGAAGAGTCCAAGCCCGCCGTCACAAGAGTCCAATCGGCCCTCTTGTGCCTCCGCCGCCCGGCCGACAGGGTCCTGACCGAGGTTCACATCTGCCCCGGCGCACCACCGTTCCCCTGGAGGACCGATGAACGAGGCACGACCGCAGAACCACGACCACGACGAGACGGGCCCCAGCCGTCGTTCGGTCCTGTGGACCGCCGGTGCGGCGGGCGCCGGGCTGGGACTCGGCGGGCTGACGGCCGGTCAGGCCGCCGCGGCCACACCGCGCACCACCGGCCGGGCGGAGGCCGCCGCCACGGCTCCCGCGGCCAAGGGGAAGACCATGATCGGGGTCCCCTTCGAACGGCGCTCCACGGTACGCGTCGGGATCATCGGCCTGGGCAACCGCGGCGGCAGCATGATCGACCTCTTCCTGGCGGTGCCGGGCGTGCGCGTCGTCGCCCTCTGCGACCCGGTGAAGGAGAAGACCGCCAAGGCCGCCAAGAAGGTCACCGACGCCGGACAGCCCGCACCCGCGGTCTACGCCAACGGCGACCACGACTTCGAGAACCTCTGCAAGCGCGGCGACATCGACTTCGTGTACGCGGCCACGCCCTGGGACTGGCACTTCGAGATGGCCAGGACGGCGATGCTCAACGGCAAGCACGTCGGCGTGGAGTGCCCGATCGCGCTGCGGCTGGAGCAGCTGTGGGAGCTGGTCGACCTGTCCGAACGGACCCGCAGACACTGTATGCAGCTGGAGAACTGCTGCTACGGCAGGAACGAGATGCGGGTGCTGCGGATGGCGCACGCGGGCCTGTTCGGCGAGCTGCTGCACGGCGCCGGCGCGTACATCCACGACCTACGGGGCCTGATGTTCGACCCCACGTATTACGAGGGGCCCTGGCGCCGGCTGTGGCACACCCGGCTGCGCGGCGACCTCTACCCCAACCACGGCTTCGGCCCGGTCGCCAACTACATGGACATCAACCGCGGCGACCGCGCCGTCCGAATCTCCAGCGTCGGCACCCCCGCGCTCGGCCTCGCCGCGTACCGCAAGGAGCACATGCCGGCGAACGACCCCAGCTGGAAGGAGTCGTACATCGAGAGCGACCGTACGATCAGCCTCGTCCAGACCGCCAAGGGGCGGGTGATCCGGCTGGAGCACGACGTCTCCACCCCGCACCCCTACAGCCGCATCAACAGCCTCGGCGGCACCAAGGGCCTCTTCGAGGACTACCCCGAGCGGATCTACATCGAGCCGGACCAGAGCAACGACGCGTGGGGCGACTTCGGCAAGTACGCCGAGTGGGACCACTGGCTCTGGAAGGAGCACGCCAACCCGCCCGGCGGCCACGGCGGCATGGACTACATGCTGGTCTTCCGGCTGATGCAGTGCATGCGGCTGGGCCTGGTACCGGACTTCGACGTCTATGACGCGGCGACCTGGACGGCGCCGGTGCCGCTGAGCGACCGCTCGATCAAGGCGAACGGCGCCCCGCAGGAGATTCCGGACTTCACCCGCGGGCTGTGGAAGAAGGCCCGGCCGGGGATGGATTCGCAGAAGCCGGAGGAGTAACCGGAGGAGTAACCGGACGGCGCGGTACCGGCGGGTGGTGCGCCCGCCGGGACCGCGCCCGGTGCACCCGGTGGGTCAGGCGTCGGAGGGCGTCACGGGCGCGGGGCCCGGCTCCACCGGCTGCTCCCCCGCCACCTCCGCCGGCGCCGGCCCCACCGGCTCGCCGTTCAAGACCTTCTTCGCGGTCACCCGGTCCAGCGCACCCTCCCAGCGGGAGACCGCGAAGACCGCGACGCAGTTGCCGAGCAGGTTGGTCGCCACCCGCATCGAGTCCATGATCCGGTCGACGCCGAGGAGCAGGGCGACCGCGGCGGCCGGGATGACGCCCAGCGCGGAGGCGGTGGCGGACAGTGCGAGGAACGCCGAACCCGGCACCCCGGCCATCCCCTTGCTGGTCAGCATCAGCACCAGGACGACGGTGAGTTGTTGCCCGAGCGAGAGGTCGACGCCGACGGCCTGCGCGATGAAGAGCGTGCCGATGGAGAGGTAGATCGAGGCGCCGTCGAGGTTGAACGAGTAGCCGGTCGGCAGCACCAGTCCCACCGCGTCGTCCCGGCAGCCGGCGGCCCGCAGCTTCTGCATCATCCGCGGCATCACGGTCTCGCTGGAGCCGGTGCCGAGCGCCAGCAGGAGCTCCTCGCGGGTGTAGCGGACGAACTTCCACAGGCTCAGGCCGGTGACGGCCTTGAGGGCCAGGCCGAGCAGCACGAGGAAGGCCAGGGCCACGCCGTAACAGACCGCGATGAGCTTGCCGTACGTCGACATCGCGCCCAGACCGTACTCGCCGACGAGGTGGGCGGTGGCGCCGAGGACCGCGAGCGGGGCGAGCTTCATGACGAAGCCGACGATGGTGAACACCACGTCCTGGGCCTGCTCGATCAGCGGGAGCAGCTGCGGCACCCTCTGCTGACCGAGGTGCAGCAGCGCCGCGCCCACCAGGCAGGCCAGCACCAGGACCTGGAGCAGCGAGTTCTCGGCGAACGCACCCACCGCGCTGTTCGGCAGCGACTCCAGGACGAACTGGGCGGCGGAGGGCAGGTGTCCGCCGCCCGTCTTGGCGTCCACCGCGCCCTTGTCCAGGGACGCCGGATCGATGTGCATCCCGGCGCCCGGAGCGAAGACATTGGCCGCCACCAGGCCGACCACGAGGGCGAGGCTGGTCGCCACCTCGAACCAGATCAGGGCCTTGACCCCGATGCGGCCGAAGGCCTTGAGATCGCCCGCCTTGGTGATCCCGGCGACCACGACGCAGAAGACCAGTGGGGCGATCACCGCCTTGATCAGGCGGACGAAGCCGTCACCGAGCGGCTGGAGCGACGCTGCCGCCTGCGGCCACAGGCGCCCGACGAGGACGCCGAGGACGAGGGCGATCAGTACCTGGGTGAACAGACTGGTGCGCAGGAGGCGGCCTGCGCGGCGGACGACGGTTCCGGTGGCGTGCGGCACGGGCACTCCTCCATGGACGAATTTTGTTATGCGGAAGTGGACTTCCGCGGTCCGTCACTATGGCCGCTCGTCGTTCACCACGAAAGAGCTCGATGTAACTTCCGGGAAAATCTTGGAGCTTGGTCCAAGACGGAGCGCGCCACGTGCGCCGCTTTGCTCCGAGGTGACCGCGATGAGTCGGTTCTCCCCGGGCGCACCACCCGCCCCGCACACCCTCAGACGGCGAGATGCGCCCTGTCCCCCATGACCATCACCGGGTTCCGGGCCGGGTCGAGCGCACGCAGCAAGGTCTGCATCGCGGGCTTCGCGACGCTGACACAGGCGGAGGTCCCGCTGCCGTGGTCCAGGTGCAGCCAGACCCCGCCCCCCTTGGCCTGCCCCTCCGGGCGGGTCGGGTCGAGCGGCGAGGTCCCCTTCACCCGGTTGTAGTTGATCGCGACGACGTAGTCGAAGTCGTGCCGGGTGTTGGCGGACCAGTACGGGGGCGGGGTGAACGCCGAGGAGTGCGTATAGGGCAGCCCGGCCCCGGGGTCGGCGAGCACACCACCCGCATCGGTCAGCGCGAACACCCCCACGGGGCTGCGCTTGTCGCCCTCGTGATGGTCCATGGTCCAGCCACGCCGCCCGTTGTGCGCGGGCCAACTTCCCTTCTGGTCCCACCCCTTGGCGTTCTTCTCGTAGAGGACGACGGTGGACTCGGCGGAGTCCGGGCCCTTGCCGTAGACCGCCACGACCTGCCGGGAGTCGGCCGGGATCCGCGTCCGCAAGGTGGTGCCGATCCCGGGGATCTGCTTGAGGTGGGTGGTCGCCGACGCGCCGCGGGCCGGGCCGCCGGGGCGCTCGCCCTTCGCCGCTCCGTCGTCCTTGCCGTCCCCGTCCCGGCTGCCCGCACCGCCGCCACAGCCCGCCAGAAGGACCAGTCCCGCGACGGCCACCGCCGCCCTCCGCACCGCACCGCCCGCTGTTCGCATGCCCCCATCGTCGCACCGTCCGACTGACAGGACTTCAGCGCCCGCCCGTCACGCGCACATCACCACACGATTGTCCGAATCACGGGGTTGCGACGGAAAAACCCTTTGAAATCAGCCCACCCCGCGGGCCAGTCTTCCAGCACCTCCGCCGACGACGAGACGGGCGAGAGGGGCATTCCGCCTGCCGGGACGGCGCTCTGCCGGCCACCCACCACGACTCCGCCTGGGGCATCATGCATCTTCGCGACCTTCCGCACCCCGACCCGGGCGTCCCGGACGTCCGTACCGGCGGCACCTTCCTCCTGTGGCTCTACAAACAGCAGCTCGGCGGCCAGTTCACGGCCCTCTTCTGGGGGCTGGTGAACTTCGGCGCCATCGCCTCCTTCCCGCTGCCGGTCGGCCTCGCCGTACAGGCCGTGGTGGACCGGGACGGCGGCCGGCTCGCGCTGTCCGGTGGCCTGATGGTGGTGCTGGGCACGCTGATCGCACTCGGCGGCACGATGCTGCACCGCGCGGCGGTCACCAACTGGATCACCACCGTCGCCCGGATGCAGCAACTGCTCGCCCGCAAGACCACGGAGCTGGGCTCGGCCATGACCCGGCGGGTGGCGGCCGGCGAGATCGTCGCGGTCAGCACCGGCGACCTGGAGAAGATCGGCTGGTTCGTGGAGGCGATCTCCCGGTTCGGCGCGGCGGCGGTCACCGCGGTCGGCGTCTCCGTCGCCCTGGTCGTCCGCCAGCCGCAGCTCGGCATCCTGGTGGCGCTCGGCGTGCCCGTTCTCGCGCTGGCCGTGCTCCCCCTGCTGCCGCCCGCCACCCGGCGCGCCGACGCCCAGCGTGAGAAGGCCGGCCGGGCCACCGAGCTGGCCTCCGACACCGTCGCCGGACTGCGCGTACTGCGCGGCATCGGAGGCGAGGAGCTCTTCCTCAACCGCTACCGCGACGCGTCCCAGGAGGTCCGGAAGGCCGCCGTCCGCAGCGCCCGGATGTGGTCCCTGATCTCGGCCGTCCAGGTGGTGCTACCGGGCCTGCTGCTCATCGCGGTGGTCTGGTACGGCACCCGGCTCGCCCTCGACGGCACGGTCGCGGTGGGCGAACTCGTCGCCATCTACAGCGCGGTCACCTTCCTGCTCTTCCCGCTCCGTCACTTCGAGGAGA
Organism: Streptomyces sp. NPDC048506; assembly: GCF_040651315.1. Lineage (NCBI taxonomy): Bacteria > Bacillati > Actinomycetota > Actinomycetes > Kitasatosporales > Streptomycetaceae > Streptomyces > Streptomyces sp. NPDC048506. The sequence goes on along the minus strand of NZ_JBEZIX010000001.1, from coordinate 31,583 downwards.
TCGCCCAGGCCTTCTCCTTCGCCCGGCCGTCGGCGAAGCGCGCGGCCCGGGTACTGGCCCAGAGCCGACCGGTCGACGGGCGGACCACCGACGGCGCGGCGACACCCACCGGCGCGCTGCACGACCCGATCAGCGGACTGACCGCCCCGGCCGGCCGGCTGACCGCGGTGGTCTGCGGCGACCCCGACGCCGCCGGCCGGCTCGCCGAACGCCTCGGCGGCCACCCACCGCACGGCGACGAGAGCGACGCCGTCGGCCTGCTCTCCGTCACCCTCGGCGGCACACCGCTCGACGACCTGCCGCGCGACACCGCACGCCGGGCCGTGCTCGTCCAGGACAAGGACCCGGTGCTGCTCTCCGGCACCCTGGGCGAGCTGCTCGACGTGCCGTGCTCCGGACGCGTCCCGGCAGCCGCGGCCCTGGCCGCCGCCCGGTGCGGCGATGTGCTGACGGCCCTGGCCCAGGCGTCCGTCGACGACTCCGGCGACCCGATGCGCACCCACATCACCGAGCGCGGCCGGTCGCTCTCCGGCGGCCAGCGGCAGCGGCTCGCGCTGGCCCGCTCGCTGGTCACCGACCCTGAGGTGCTGGTCCTCGACGAGCCGACCAGCGCCGTCGACGCGCACACCGAAGCCGGTATCGCCGACGGCCTGCGGGAGATCAGAGCCGGCCGCACCACGGTCGTCCTCACCTCCAGCCCGCTCCTCCTGGACCGCGCCGAACGGGTCGCGTTCCTCCACGAGGGCAAGGTCGTCGCCGAGGCCACCCACCGCGAACTGCTGCACGACCACCCCGCCTACCGCGCCGTCGTCACCCGCGAAACGGATGCCGAGCCGGCGCTGTCGACCGGCCAGATCGAGGAGACCGCATGATCGGCCTGGCGCCGCCGGAACACGACCCGGACGCCCCGCAGACCCTCAGCACGCTCCCCGTCGGCTCACCGGCGACGGTACGGAGCTACGTCGGCGGCCTGATCCGCCGTCACCGTCGTGAATTCATTGTGCTGGTCACCGTGAACGCGGCCGCGGTCATCGCCTCGATGGCCGGCCCCTACCTCCTCGGCGGGGTCGTCGAGAAGCTGGCAGCGGGCTCCCGGGACCTGCAACTCCCCCGCACCATCGCCCTGTTCGCGCTCGCCCTGACCGTCCAGACGGTCTTCGTCCGGATGGTCCGGCTCCGCGGCGCGATGCTCGGCGAGCGGATGCTGGCGGACCTCCGCGAGGACTTCCTCGTACGGTCCGTGGCGCTGCCGCCGGGCGTCCTGGAACGGGCCGGCACCGGCGATCTGCTGTCGCGGATCACCACGGACATCGACCGGCTCTCCAGCGCCATGCGCGAGGCGGTCCCCCAACTGTCCATCGGTGTGGTGTGGATCGCGCTGCTGCTCGGCGGACTCGCGGTCACCGCACCGCCGCTCGCGCTCTCCGTACCGATCGCGCTCCCGCTGCTGGTCATCGGCTGCCGCTGGTACTTCAAACGGGCGCCGGCCGCCTACCGTTCGGAGGCCGCCGGGTACGCGGCGGTGTCCGCCGTGCTCACCGAGTCCGTCGACGCCGGGCGCACCATCGAGGCCCACCGCCTCGGCCGGGGCCGGATCGCACTGTCGGAGCAGCGCATCCGCGACTGGACCCAGTGGGAGCGCTACACGCTCTTCCTGCGCACGGTCCTCTTCCCGGTCGTCGACCTGACGCATGTGGTGCTCATGGCCGCGGTGCTGCTGCTCGGCGGTGCCTTCGTCATCGAGGGCTGGATCACCGCGGGACAGTTGACGACGGGTGCGCTGCTGGCCCACATGATGATCGAGCCCGTCGGCATGGTCCTGCGCTGGTACGACGAGCTACAGGTGGCCCAGGTGTCCATCGCCCGCCTCGTCGGCGTCCGGGAGATCGCACCGGATGCCGGCGACCCGGACCGGTCCCCCGACGGCCGCCATGTGCACGCCGACGACGTGACCTTCGGCTACCGCCCCGGCGTCGACGTGCTGCGCGATGTATCGCTGCGGATCCGACCGGGCAGCCGCCTCGCACTGGTCGGCCCCTCCGGCGCCGGCAAGTCCACCCTCGGCCGACTGCTGGCAGGTATCTACGGTCCCCGCGCGGGCTCCGTGACCCTGGGCGGCGCCGAACTCTCCGCGATGCCGGCCGAGCGGGTCCGCGAACAGGTGGCGCTGGTCAATCAGGAGCACCACGTGTTCGTGGGCTCGCTCCGCGACAACCTCCTGCTGGCCCGTACGGACGCCACGGACCCCGAACTCCGGGCGGCGCTCACCGCGGTGGACGCCGACGGCTGGGCCCGGGCCCTGGACGACGGTCTGGACACCGAGGTCGGCTCGGGCGGTCACACCCTGACGCCGGCCCAGGCCCAGCAGATCGCCCTGGCCCGCCTGGTCCTCGCCGATCCGCACACCCTGGTGCTCGACGAGGCGACGTCCCTGCTCGATCCGCGAGCGGCCCGCCACCTGGAACGCTCCCTCGGCAAGGTCCTCGACGGCCGCACGGTGGTGGCCATCGCCCACCGCCTGCACACCGCACATGACGCCGATGTGATCGCCGTGGTCGAGAACGGCCGGATCAGCGAACTGGGCAGCCATGACGAACTGGTCGCGGCCGACGGTGCCTACGCAGCGCTGTGGCGGTCGTGGCACGGGTGACACCAGTCGTGCCACGGGTGACACGAAGCGTGGCACGCGTGACACAAACGACCGGTGGGGCCCACCGTGCGGCAGGCCCCACCGGTCAGCGGCGGCGGCAGATATGCGCGTGCTCACAGGCATGCGTCCGCTCGCAGATCTGCGTCCGCTCGCAGACGTGAGTCTGCTTCCAGATATGCGCAGGTCTCAGAGGTAGTTGAGGGCGCCCAGCCCGCCCAGGCCGCCCAACAGCATGAACACCGGCATCAGCACCTTGATTTCCACCCAGCTGCCGGCCTTGAACCGCATGGCCTTGGGCGGACCGATCGGGTACCACCGCTTCCGTCCTATCGGGATCGGCCAGAGGATGGGGCACCCCGAGACGGTCAGCGCATCACCGATGTCGTGGACCAGCGCACCGAGCACGATCGGCAGCCCCAGCCAGAGGTACTGCTGGCCCGGTCCGTCGAACAGCCAGCTCGCCCCGTTGCCCGGCTGGTCGAGGATGCCGGCCAGGATCCAGGCCGAGGCCGCGCCCAGCAGCCACACCAGCACGTCACTGGAGACCCGCGCCGCCCGCCACAGCAGCCCCTCGATGGCGAGCACCATGTGGACGAAGAGGATGCCAAGCACCGCCCACCGGCCGCCCTGCATCGCCAACAGGGACATCCCGCCGCCGACCAGCACCGCCCACACCCAGGTGTGGGTGAGCGTGCGGTGGCCACCGGAACGGTTCGAGTCGCCGCGCATCCTGGTCGCCTTGTAGACCGCGTGCGAGATGTTGTCGACCACTTCGCACACCGCCCGCGAGAGCGGCCCGAAGGACCGCGAAATGGTCGCCGACTTGTGGTCGAGGTCCGGCGCGAGCGCCGCTCCGGCACAGATCAGAGCACCGCAGACGAGCACCGGCCAGGGCATCGGATGGCCGGCGGCAGCCGCCGCCGCGCCCACCCCAAGCCAGGCCGCGGCCCCGGACAGCGAGTGCGCCGGTCCCATCATGGTCGTTCCCACCCCTTGTTCTCTTGGCTTCGCGCCCGTCGGCCGAACGACCGCTTGGCGCGCGTCGGCCAGCATCTGACGGCCGGTCGGCGACTCAGCGTAGCGTCAGATGATCTCCGCCCGAGGAGCGGGTGACGCAACCGGCGCACCGGCACACCGCCCGGGTGACCGCCCGGGTGACCGGGCAGCGGACAGCGGGCCGTACGACCCGGCCGACGCCCCGGCGGGGACGGTCCGGACCGGTGGTTCGGCTTCACTCGATCCGGGCCGGATGGCCTCGGCGACGGCGACGGCGCCGGGCCCCGGCCGGGGCCGTCGGGTGATCTCCGCCACGTCGTGGGTGCGCCACCCCTCCGCGATGACCATCAGGGACGACGCTGAGTCCGTCGGCGTGTACGGAATGTAAAGACCTTGCGTGGAAGCCTCCGCGGGGAAGTGCGCGGTGGGGCCGGTGAGGAACGCGATCAAGCCCGCACCACACCGATCAGGCCGGGGCCGCGCGGCCGATCAGGGTGCCGGGCGGCCGCTCACCACTCGCCTGGAAGTCCGCGTTTCCGCAGGTCAGTGAGGTTGAAGTGGCTCATCGGTGGGCCGTTGCGGGTGATCGTGCGGGGCGCCGCGACCCACGATGCAGGCCGGCGGAGGGGGGACTGATCTTCATTGGGCGGGGTTCCGGGTCGCCGGTTCCCAGATCCGGGGGGAAGCCAGGCAGTATGGGGGCGTGACCCTCATCGATCATCTGCCGAACGACGCCGACCCTGATGCCCTCTTCGAAGCCTTTTCGGGCTGGGCCGAGCAGCAGGGCATCTCGCTCTACCCTGCCCAGGAGGAGGCGCTGATCGAGGTGGTCTCGGGGGCGAACGTCATCCTGTCCACCCCCACCGGCTCCGGCAAGAGCATGGTGGCGGCCGGTGCGCACTTCACCGCTCTCGCCCACGACCAGGTCACCTTCTACACCGCGCCCATCAAGGCGCTGGTGTCGGAGAAGTTCTTCGATCTGTGCAAGCTGTTCGGCACCGAGAACGTCGGCATGCTCACCGGTGATGCGTCGGTCAACGCCGATGCCCCGGTGATCTGCTGTACGGCGGAGGTGCTCGCCTCGATAGCGCTGCGGGACGGCAAGAACGCCGACATCGGCCAGGTCGTCATGGACGAGTTCCATTTCTACGCCGAGCCGGACCGTGGCTGGGCCTGGCAGATTCCGCTGCTGGAGCTGCCGCAGGCGCAGTTCGTCCTGATGTCGGCCACGCTCGGCGACATGTCGCGCTTCGAGGAGGATCTGACCCGGCGCACCGGGAGGCCCACCTCCGTGGTGCGCTCCGCGACGCGGCCGGTGCCGCTCTCGTACGAGTACCGGACCACGGCGCTGACCGAGACGCTCACCGAGCTGCTGGAGACCCGCCAGTCGCCCGTCTACATCGTGCACTTCACCCAGGCGGCCGCCGTGGAGCGGGCGCAGGCGCTGATGAGCATCAACATGTGCACGCGGGCGGAAAAGGACGAGATCGCCCAGCTGATCGGGAACTTCCGGTTCACCACCAAGTTCGGGCGCAACCTCTCGCGGTACGTCCGCCACGGCATCGGCGTGCACCACGCGGGGATGCTGCCGAAGTACCGCAGGCTGGTGGAGAAGCTGGCACAGGCCGGTCTGTTGAAGGTCATCTGCGGGACGGACACGCTCGGCGTCGGGGTCAACGTCCCCATCCGTACGGTGTTGTTCACCGCGTTGACCAAGTACGACGGGTCGCGGGTGCGGACGCTGCGGGCGCGGGAGTTCCATCAGATCGCGGGCCGCGCGGGGCGGGCCGGCTTCGACACCGCGGGCTTCGTGGTCGCACAGGCGCCGGAGCACGTCGTGGAGAACGAGAAGGCGCTGGCGAAGGCGGGCGACGATCCGAAGAAGCGGCGCAAGGTGGTCCGGAAGAAGGCGCCGGAAGGGTTCGTCAACTGGGGTGAGAACACCTTCGAGAAGCTGATCGCCTCCGATCCGGAGGCGCTGACCTCGCGGTTCCGGGTGACGCACGCGATGCTGCTCTCGGTGATCGCCCGGCCCGGCAATGCCTTCGAGGCGATGCGCAAGCTGCTGGAGGACAACCACGAGCCGCGCAAGAACCAGCTCCGGCACATCCGGCGGGCCATCGCGATCTACCGGTCCCTCGTGGACGGCGGGATCGTGGAGCCGCTGGCGGAGCCCGATGCGGAGGGCCGGATCGTCCGGCTGACCGTGGACCTCCAGCAGGACTTCGCGCTGAACCAGCCGCTGTCGACCTTTGCGCTGGCCGCCTTCGACCTGCTGGACCCCGAGTCGCCGTCGTACGCACTGGACATGGTCTCGGTCGTGGAGTCCACGCTGGACGATCCGCGGCAGATCCTGGCCGCGCAGCAGAACAAGGCCAGGGGCGAGGCCGTGGCCCAGATGAAGGCCGACGGCGTCGAGTACGAAGAGCGCATGGAACGGCTCATGGACGTCGAGTACCCCAAGCCGCTGGAGGAGCTGCTCTTCCACGCCTACGGGCTGTACCGCAAGAGCCACCCGTGGGTGGGCGACCATCCGCTGTCGCCGAAGTCGGTCATCCGCGACATGTACGAACGCGCCATGACCTTCACCGAGTTCACGTCCTTCTACGAGCTGGCGCGCACCGAGGGCATCGTGCTGCGCTACCTGGCGAGTGCGTACAAGGCGCTGGACCACACCGTGCCGGACGACCTGAAGTCCGAGGACTTCGAGGACATCATCGCCTGGCTGGGCGAGATGGTGCGGCAGGTCGACTCCAGTCTGCTGGACGAGTGGGAGCAACTGGCCAATCCCGAGGAGGAGTCGGCGGACCAGGCGCAGGAGCGGGCCGACCAGGTGCGCCCGGTCACCGCCAATGCCCGGGCGTTCCGGGTGCTGGTGCGCAACGCGCTGTTCCGGCGGGTGGAGTTGGCGGCCTTGGACAGGGTCGAGGAGCTCGGCGAGATGGATGCCGAGTCCGGCTGGGACGCCGAGGCCTGGGGCGAGGCGCTGGACGCCTACTGGGACGAGTACGACGAGCTGGGCACCGGCCCTGACGCGCGCGGTCCGAAGCTGCTCCAGATTCAGGAGGATGCCGCACACGGCCTCTGGAAGGTGCGCCAGACTTTCGCCGACCCGAACGGTGATCACGACTGGGGTATCTCCGCGGAGGTGGACCTTGCCGCCTCCGACGAGGAGGGACGCGCGGTCGTGCGGGTGACGGCCGTGGGTCAGCTGTAAGGCGACGGCTTCGCCCGAGGCCGCCGAGGGAGAGGACGGAGGGCCACCGGTCATGACCAATCCTGCGGAGAGGCTGGTCGATCTGCTGGATCTTGAGCAGATCGAGGTGAACATCTTCCGGGGGCGCAGCCCCCAGGAGTCGCTACAGCGGGTCTTCGGCGGACAGGTCGCCGGCCAGGCGCTGGTGGCTGCCGGGCGGACCACCGATGGTGACCGCCCGGTGCATTCGCTCCATGCGTACTTCCTTCGGCCGGGCCGGCCGGGGGTGCCCATCGTGTACCAGGTCGAACGGGTCCGTGACGGGCGGTCCTTCACCACCCGTCGGGTCGTCGCCGTCCAGCAGGGACGCACGATCTTCAATCTGACCGCCTCCTTCCACAAGCCGGAACCCGGCTTCGATCATCAGTTGCCGATGCGTCGGGCGGTGCCCGACCCGGAGGACCTCCCGACGGTCGCCGAGGAGGTCCGTGCGCACCTCGGCGGTCTGCCCGAGGCACTGGAGCGGATGGCTCGGCGTCAGCCCTTCGACATCCGGTACGTCGACCGGCTGCGCTGGACGCCGGAAGAGATCAAGGACACCGAACCTCGGAGCGCGGTGTGGATGCGCGCCGTCGGACCACTGGGCGACGACCCACTCGTGCACACCTGCGCGCTGACGTACGCCAGCGATATGACGTTGCTGGACGCCGTGCGCATTCCGATCGAGCCGCTGTGGGGGCCGCGCGGTTTCGACATGGCGTCGCTGGACCATGCGATGTGGTTCCACCGGCCGTTCCGTGCGGACGAGTGGTTCCTCTACGACCAGGAGTCGCCGATCGCCACCGCTGGCCGGGGCCTGGCCCGCGGCCGGATCTACGACCGGGACGGCAGACTGCTGGTGTCCGTCGTCCAGGAGGGGCTGCTACGCCCCTACGGGCCGCGTCATATGGACGGGTCCACAGGAGAGAGCGCTCCAGAAGTGACCTCCTGAGGCTCCCGGACGCGGTGCCACGCTCCCCGGCCCCCTCGCTCCCTGCGACGGACTTCCCGCTGCCGTCACCACGACGGAGTAACCGAGCGTGATCAACCTGTCGCTGCTTCGTTTAGCGCGGTGATCCCGGCAGAAGACCGGGGACCAGACAGGAAGGAAGTACCCTCGTGGGTAAGGCATTGCGTGTGGTCGCGGGCACCCTTGGGGCCGGAGCGCTGCTTGTGTCGGTGTCGGGCACGGCCAGCGCCAAGGGCGGAGGTGGCGGGGTCTTCCATCAGGACATTCGATGCCTGCCGACAATCAGCTTCCTGCTCCCTCCCACGTCCAGGTGCCGCACGAACATCGTCATCGACAACCACAAGAGGCTGGACATCGTCCGGCAGGATGCCGGGGGCGACATCACTGACACCCTCGTGACCGGCCGTGGAGGCGGCCGCTGAGGCTGACGCCGCACCCGCGGAGCGCGACGCTCCGCGGGTGCGGCCCCGTCGGGGGTGCGTCGTGGGCGCGAGCCCAGCAGGCGCTGAGGGGGAAGCGGTGGCCGCCGTGGGTCCCTCTGGGACAGACTCCCCGGGTGTCTGACAACTCGTTACTCGTGGCCGGACTCACCGGCCTCACGGCAATCGCGGCCAGTTCGTTGGCGAGCTGGCTGACCAGCAGGGGCAACGCCCACGCTGCTCGGATCCAGGTCGATGCCACCACCGCGGCGCAGCGCCGCGAAGGGATCCGGCAGACCCGCCGGGCCGCCTACCTGGATCTCATCGAGCGGGCCCAGGCCGTTGCTGACGGACTCCGAGGAGTCGACGGCCTCTCGACCGCCGAGTGCCAAGGTGCCTTGGCCGCTCACCGCGACCGGCATCAGCAACTGCGACATGCAGTGACGCTGATCGGACTGGAAGGCCCGTCCTCAGTCGAAGTGGCAGCATCGAACCTGTTGATCATGTCGGGCACGCTCAGCACCGCTCTGGCAGCCACAGCCGAGAACGTCAGCCGGGAGAACCGTCGCGAATTCCAAGAGACATTGCGTGCCTACATACGGTTGATCAGGCCCGTCGTCGAGGAGGCCTCCGCAGCACTGGACGAGCGGTAGGCGCACGGCGAGCACGGGGGCGGCCCTCCACTTCATCACGTTCGTTCAGGCGATGTGCCGCACGGGGTCGGCGTAGCGACCGGAGATCGGAGTCGGGCCGGGTCTTCGGTGCGAGCCTGTCGGAGGGCTCGGGCGAGGTTGACGCGGTACCAGAGCACCTCGTCGAACTCGTCGGCGGTCAGGGCCCGTTCGACGGCTTCGCACGCCGCCGGGGTGGCGGTGAGGACCATGGTGAGAGTGGGTCGCAGTCGGCGGAGGAGGGCGCGCTCCAGGGGGTTGTCGGCCACCGATGCCAGCTCTTCCGGAGGGAGTACGGCGGCGATCGCGGCGGCCGCTTCCCAGGGGTCTTCGGTCTGCCCCATGAGCTGGGCGACCCGTCGGCTGCGCCACTGGCGGGCCCGCCTGTCCTGTCCGGCTTCGAGCATCACGCGCATCGCGGTGGGGGTGGCGCCCCGCAGCAGTCCGGGTTCGCGCTCGGCGAAGTCCACGACCTCGGAGGCGAGGTAGAGCCAGACCACCGCGCCATAGCGGTTGACGTAGAAGCGGACGGGGCCGAAGCAGCCGGCCCGGGTCAGGCGCAGGGCCCGGCCGGGCCCGACGCCCATCAGCGCGGCCGCTTCGTTGGTGCTGACCGTGCGGATGCGTTCGCGCAGTGCCTCCGGGAAGCCTGGTTCGGCCCGCAGTCCGGCGATCTCGTCGGCCGGGACCCGGCGTCGGGGCGGTGCCGCGGTGCTGCCCGGCCGGTCGCCGGTACCGGCCGGGACGGTTCGTACTTCTCCGAGCTGGACGGCGAGTTCGAACTCGCCGCTCCGCAGCTCCAGTTCACGGGCCGCTCGGCCCATCGCGAGCGTCTGCCGCCCGTCGCACATCACTGTCATGTCCGTTCCCCCGCAACTCGGTCGATCACTGACAGTGACGACCATAGCCCCGGTCAATGACAGTGCGTCAACCGCGACCTCCGACCTGTGGATAACTCTCCGGCTGACGGGCCGCGACGCCCAGGTGTTCCCCGACGCGGTTGACCAAGAGCGTCATCTCGTAGGCGATCTGCCCCATGTCGGCGTCGGCGCCGGCCAGCACGCACAGACAGCTGCCGTCGCCCGCCGCCGTCACGAACAGCACCCCGTCGTCGAATTCGATCATGGTCTGGCGCACCCGTCCCACCCTGAAGTGGAGCGCCGATCCCTTCGCGAGGCTGTGCAGTCCCGAGGCGACCGCCGCCAGGTGTTCGGAGTCCTCCCGTTCCAGTCCCTCGCTCGCGCCGGTCACCAACCCGTCGTTGGACAGCACCAGCGCGTGCCGTACCTTCTCCACCCGTTTGGTCAGGTCGTCCAGCAGCCAGTCGAGTCCGCTGCTCAGTGCCATTGCTGCTTCCTCCCCCTATCCCCGTCCGCTCTCCCGGCCGGGCGGCAGTCCGCGGTCCGTCCGCAGCCCTGCCGTGCCAGCCTGTCCCACGTCCGCCGTCTCGGCAAGCGGCCCGGCAGTCCGGCGTGCCACACGGCACATGCCCGTGCGGCGCGGAGAGGATGTCGGCATGGCACACAAGATGACCAAGGACGAGTGGCAGCGGTTCCTCTCGGAGGGGATCCGGACCGGAAAGCTGGCGACCGTGCGGGCCGACGGCGGTCCGCACATCGCCCCGGTGTGGTTCCTCCTGGACGGCGATGACGTGGTGTTCAACACCGGGGCGGAGACGGTCAAGGGCCGCAATCTGGCCCGGGACGGCAGGGTGGCGCTGTGCGTCGACGAGGAGCGGCCGCCGTTCTCCTTCGTGGTCGTCCAGGGGGCGGCGGAGATCAGCGACGACCTGCCGGACGTCCGCCACTGGGCGACCCGGATCGCGGCCCGCTACATGGGCGAGGACCGGGCGGAGGAGTACGGGGCCCGCAACGGCGTTCCGGGCGAGGTGGTGGTCCGCATCAAGGTCGACAAGGTCATCGCCCTGGCGGCGGTCGCGGACTGACCGCGCGGCCGGCGCGGGCAGACCGGTGCCCGCGCCACGTCCGGCGGGCGCTCAGCCCACCGGGACCGGCTCCCGCGCTCCGCGCCGGCGGCCGGCGTGCTCGACGAGCCGCACCAGTACTTCCTTGCCCGAGTCGCGGTCCCTGGCGTCGCAGAGCACCACGGGGATGCCGCGGTCCAGGTCCAGGGCGCGGGCCACCTCGTCCGCCCCGTAGGACCGCGACTCCGCGAAGCAGTTGACGGCCACCAGGAAGGGGATGGCGCGCCGCTCGAAGTAGTCGACCGCCGGGAAGCAGTCCTGAAGCCGGCGGGTGTCGGCGAGCACCACGGCGCCGAGCGCGCCCTCCGCCAGGTCGTCCCACAGGAACCAGAAGCGGTCCTGCCCCGGAGTGCCGAAGAGGTAGAGGGAGAGCCCCTGCCGGATGGTGATCCGGCCGAAGTCCATGGCCACCGTGGTGGTGTCCTTCTGGGCCACTCCTCTGGTGTCGTCCACCGACTCGCCCGCCTCGGTGAGCCCTTCCTCGGTGCGCAGCGGACGGATCTCGCTCACCGACCCCACCAGGGTCGTCTTGCCCGCCCCGAAGCCGCCCGCGACTAAGATCTTCAGGGCCAACTCGGCGTCGGGGTCCGGGGCGGTGCCTTCCGGGGCCCCTTGTGCGGCGTTCATGGGCCGATTCCTCCAGGATGCGGGTCCGCGCGTCACGGGGTATGCGGATGTCTGGCTCGACGTGGGGAGCCTTTCGGCGGCAGAGCGCCGTCCGAAATCCATGGCGAGGACCGTACCTCCCGGCGTCCGGGATTTCCCCCGATTCGCCAAAGCCGTCACGACTTCCGATCAAGACCCCCACGGACCCTGATATTCGTGATAGTTGGGCACCGTACGGGCGTTCCCCACAAGCGGGACCGGTGCGGGATCATGTGGCAATGACGCAGCAGCAGGCGCAGCAACGGCACGGCCCGACCATCGGGGCGAACTCCTCGGTGGGTGCCGTCGAACGCAACGGCATCAATCAGGTGCCGGAGTCCGAGCGGCACGGCACCCCCCGGTCCCTGTTCTGGCCCTGGGCGGCGTCCGGGCTGTCGCTGCTGGGCATCGCCTACGGGATCTACATGATGGGCCTCGGGCTCGATCCGTGGCAGGCGATCGCCACCGGGGCCGTCGGCTTTGTGCTCTCGTTCGTGCTGGTGGGTCTGGTCTCGGTGGCCGGCGCGCGCACGGGCGCTCCCACGATGGCCATCGGGCGGGCGCCCTTCGGACGACAGGGCAACAAGCTGCCCACTTTGTTCAGTTATGTCTCCAACGTCGGTTGGGAGACCGTCCTGGTCGCGCTCTCCTCGCTGGGTGGCTCGGCGATCCTGGCGCGCCTCGCGCCCGGGGTCTTCGCCCGGCCGGACGGGACGACCCCGACCACGGCGGCCCAGGCGCTGTGCTTCGCGGTGACCGCCGTCGCAGTCGTGGTCGTCGGCATCTTCGGACACGCGCTGATCATGAAGGTACAGAAGTACCTGACCGTGGCGATCACCGCGTCGACCGTGGTGTACATGGTGTTGATGGCCGACCGCATCGACCCGTCCGCACTCGGGCGCGGCTCGTCCGGCGGCATCGGTGCGTGCGTCGGCGGGGTCGTGTTCGCCATGACGCTGTTGGGGCTGGGCTGGGTCAACTGCGCCGCCGACTACAGCCGTTACCTGCCCCGGACCAGCAGTGGCCGGGCGATCACCGGATGGACCACGCTGGGCGGGGTGCTGCCCCCGCTGGTGCTGCTGGTCTTCGGGGTGCTGCTGAACGCCGGTGACCCGAAGCTCGCCGGGGCCGCGGCCGCCGACCCCGTGGGCGCCCTCGCGGCCGCGCTGCCGACCTGGTTCCTGGTGCCGTACCTGCTGACCGCCATCGGGGGGTTCGTCTCCGGAGCGATCATGGACATCTACAGCTCGGGCATGTCGATGCTGGCGCTGGGCATCCCCGTCCGGCGGCATCTCGCGGTGTTGGTGGACGGTGTGCTGATGGCCGTCGGCGGCTGGTACGTCCTGTTCGTCTCGCCCAGCTTCTTCGCCACCTTCCAGGCGTTCCTGTCCGTCATCGGGGTGGCGATGGCCGCCTGGACCGCGGTGTTCCTGGTGGAGCAGTGGCGCCGCCGGCGCACCGGCTTCGACCTGGCGTCCGGACGGACCGTGGGCTGGCCGGCCGTGGTCTCGCTGACCGTCGCCACCGCCGTCGGGCTGGGGCTGATCACCTCCGCCGACCCCAACATCGCCAAGGCGGTGGGCTTCCTGCTCACCGACGGCGCGGCGCACGGCACGCTGGGGGCCATGAACCTCGGCGTGGTGGTGGCCCTGGCCGTCGCGGCCGTGCTGTACGCCTGCACCGCGCCTCTTGCCGACCGTCCCGCGCCTGAAGGAGCCTAGCCCGATGACCGACCACCATGCCGACCGCCCGCACGAGGTCCGGGCGTTCTTCGCACCGCGGGCCGCCGGCTGGGACGCCAAGTTCCCCGGCGACGGCCCCGCCTACGCCGCCGGCGTCGCCCAACTCGGCCTCCAGGAGGGCGACCGGGTCCTGGACGCCGGCTGCGGTACGGGGCGTGCCCTGCCCGCGCTGCGGGCCGCGGTGGGGGCGCGCGGCGTGGTGCTGGGCGCCGATCTCACGCCCGAGATGCTGGAGGCCGCGGGACGGGCCGGGCGGGACGCCCATGGCGCGCTGCTGCTCGCCGACGTGACCCGGCTGCCGTTGCCGGGGGCCGCGCTGGACGCGGTGTTCGCGGCCGGGCTCGTCTCCCACCTGGCGGACTCGGCGGGCGGGCTCACCGAACTGGCCAGGGTGGTACGGCCCGGTGGCCGGCTGGCCCTCTTCCACCCCATCGGGCGGGCGGCCCTCGCCGCGCGCAAGGGCCGCCCGATCACGCCCGACGACCTCCGGGCGGAGCCGAATCTGCGGCCCCTCCTGGCCGGGAGCGGCTGGGACCTGATCCGGTACGAGGACAAGGACGAGCGCTATCTGGCGCTGGCCGTCCGCCGGGGCTGACCCGCGGCACCCGCGACCCGGGCCGCCGCCCGCCGTCCGCCGTCCGCCGTCCGCCGTCCGCCGTCCGCCAGGCTCCGGGCCGCCGCCCGCCGGGCCCCGGCTCAGGACGCCGCCGGGCCCTCCCCGTGCGGGACCGGGCAGCCGCCGGTGCGGCGGGAGGCGGGGAAGGTGCCGAGTTCGGCCACCCGGTAGCCGTTGGGGTAGCCCTTGATCTCCGGGTTCTGGCGTGCGTAGTGCGGGTGGCGGCGGGGCGGCAGCAGCCGTACGGCCTTGGCGCGCAGTTTGAGGGCGGTGCGGACGACGGTGCGGACCGCCGGTGTCGGCCGGTCGTAGCGGAAGGCGGTCAGCAGGCTGTCGTCCAGGAGGGCCATGCTCGCGCCGCGGACCACCGGAGCGAGCGGGCCGTACCAGCCGGCCATCAAGTCCAGCGTGGCGTCCGACACCCGTCGGGCCTGCTCGTCCCAGCCGAAGTGCGCCGCCTCGTAGGAGTCCAGGCACTGCTCGAAGTCCTCGTAGGTCTGCGGGAGTTCGGTGATGCCCATGTGCCTGCCGAGGGTGCGGTAGTAGGCGGCGACGGCTCGTCGTTCGTGTGCGGTCAGCCGCCGCCAGCCGTACGCGTCGAGCCAGCGCTTGGGCATCACCACGAAGGTGCACAGGACGTAGCGCATGTCGTCGTTGCTGATGTCGTAGCTGCGGTGCATCTGGTTGATGCGCCGGATCGCGGTCCGGCCGTCCTCGCTGTCGAAGCCGTGCTCCACGACGGTGTCCAGGAGGAGGGCGGTGTCGTCGTAGCGCTTCTGTGTACGGTCCGTCAGCTCGGCGGTCTCGGCGAGCAGTCGGCCGATGCTGGGCACGGCGTAGGTGCGGTAGAGGGCGAGTTCCAGGGCTCTGGTGAAGTCCCAGGGGAATTCATGGGCCGCGACGATGCGGTAGATCCGCAGGAAGTCGCGCTCCGGGTCGAGCCGCCGGATCTCCTTGAGCCAGTCGTAGCGCCGCACCTGACACCTGTCCCTTCGTTAGGCGAAGTGTCAATTTTAGGAGTGGGCCGGCAGTTGGGGACGGCGCGGGGCGTCAGAGCGGGCGGCGGACGGCCGGATCCGGTCGCCGACGGGACGCGGCGCCGTAGCGGTCCGTGACGGCGGGGTCGGCGACCCCCAGCGCCTGTGCGATCGGCAGGCCGGTGCGTTCCGCGAGCGCCAGCCGCTCGCGGACCTCGCGCGGGGTGCGCGGGCGGTAGCCGGGGCCGGTGCCGCAGCAGCCGCCGTGGAAGGTCAGCCCCGCGCGCAGTACGGCCTCCAGGGCGCGCCAGCCGGCGGTGTCCCGCCGCTTGGGAACCGCCAGGTCGGCGCCCGCATCGATCAGCTCCCCACGGCACCGGGGGCAGTGGCCCGGCCCCGTCGCGGGCGGCGTCTTCTTCCACGCGGCCCGGCAGGTCAGGCACACGACGTGCATCCGGCGACTGTAGAAACACATAAGTGCAGCGTACGGCTGGTGACAAGCCGGCGGCACGGCAATTAAGGTGCGCCGACGTACTCCGCGACGGATTGGATGGGGAGGCCCGCGTGCCCACGACCGAGAGCGCCGACAACGACCAGTTGTTCGTGCTGACGGCGGTGCTGCTGACACCCGCGCAGTTCCCGAGCGTGCTCGGCGACGACTACCCCGAGGTGTGCGCGGGGCTGGCCCTCGAACCGTATGCCGAGGGCTATGGCCTGGTCCTCGGGCAGGACGGCACCGGCGCGCGCTGGACGGTGGTGACCGAGGACGTGTCGCTGGTGGCCTGTGCGATCGCGGCCTGGGACTGCGGTATGGAGTACGACCTGTCGCCCGGGGAGGGCAGTATCGTCGCCGCGCTTCCGGGCTGGCCGCTGGCCCTCGCGGTGGCGGCGCCCGATGTGCCGGCGCCACACGATCCGGAGCCCCAGGAGGGCGACCCGGCACCGCTCGCCCCGCCGGACGCATCGGAGTGGGGACCGGCCCAACGCCGGCTCGGTGCGGACGAGATCGCGATGCAATGGGCGGCGTGGCGCGAGCAGGTGGAGGACGACGACGTCACCTTCGCAGAGCCGGGGGACGAGGCGCACAAGGGGGTGCGGTGGGTGCTGGCGCAGGCCCGTGGCTACCTGGCCGATCCCCCGCCGCCGGGCCGGGTGCGGTCGTCGTTCGCCGCGGGCGAGGCGCGCACGCTGCGGGTCGACGGGCCCGGCTGGAGTCTGGTCGCCCGTACCGACGACATCGCGTTCGTGCTGCTGGACGAGGAGCCCGGCGAGGTGCATCCGGTGGGGCGGGGGCCCGAACTGCCCGGTCTGCTGGCGTCGCTCGACGAGCTGGCCGCGCGGCCGGTCTGACATCGGGCGGGCCGTGCCCGGGCCCCCGGAGCACGGCGGGGGCCCGTGGGCTCAGCGGCCGATCTGCTTGCGGCTGACCCGGCGCAGTCGGCGCCGCTGGGAGGAGTCGAGCGTCAGATACGCGACGGCCGGGACCCCGACCATGACCAATACGGCCGCCCAGAACGGCAGCAGCCACAGCAGGATCACTCCCACCGCGATGCCGCCGATCGCGACCTTCGCCTGTGTGGACATCCTTCACGCCCCTTCCGCGGCGCCTGCCGCGCTCTGTGTACTCCATTGAACGCCGATTTCCCGTCGCAGGTTCCCTTCCACCGCCCGACGTCCTGTACCCTCGGGCGCTCCAGACGCCAGTAGTCAAACTTGAGGAGTCCTGGAACCCGTGACGTCCCTCCCTGCGGTCACCCCCGCTCGGCACTCCGCGCTGTCCTCTTGCGCGGCGGTCTTCCTGCCGTCCGATCCACCTCGTACCGGACGGGTCGCCTTCTGGCGCCCGGACGGCGCGCCCGTGGGGGACGGCTCCGCGGGCGACCCGGCGGTGGAGCGGCTGAACGTGGTCGTGCCGGAGGAGGACGGCGGGGTCTCGGTGTGCGACGTGCCGGCCGTGGCGCTGCCCGTCGCCGACGCGGTTCCCGTACTCACCCGCGCGCGGACCGCTCGGGGCACGCATCCGGCGGCGGCCTTCTGGGGGGCCGCGTCCGTGCTGGCGCTCCAGCTGGCGGCGCGCGGCCGGCTGCTGCCCGGGGTGAGTCCCGCCGGGTTCGACGCCTGGCGGGTGGGGCCGTTCGACCCCGCGGACGTCGAGCGGCTGCGGCACCTCGCCGCGGCGATGCCCCCGTCCGCGCACGCCACCCCGCTCCCCGGCACCGACCCGTTGGAGTTGCCCGACCCCGAACGGCAGGTGCGGGCGTTCCTCGACGCGGTCGCGGACGGGCTGCCGCGCTCCCCCGCCGCGGCGCTGGCCACCGGCGCACCGGCCTTCGCGGCGCCCGCGCCGCAGCACGTCCCCGAGCAGCGCGCCTGGGCCGCGGACGTCGCCGCGGGCCATGACGCCGGGGTGCGGATCTCCCTGCGGGTGGAGGTGCAGGGGCTGGTGGACGGCGACGGCCTCGACGAGCGGCCGGACCTCGGCGCCGATTCCCCGGTCGCCTTCACCGCGGTCCTCCAGTTGCACGGCGCCACCGACCCCACGCTGGTCGCGGATGCCGCGGAGGTGTGGGCGGGGACGTCGCCGGCGGGGCAGGCGTTCGGGCCGCGGGCGCGGATGGACACCCTGCTCGCGCTGCGCCGGGCGGCCGCCGTCTGGGCGCCGCTCACCCCGCTGTTGTCCGCGGCGGTGCCCGATGCGCTGGAGCTCGCCGACGAGGAGGTCGCCGAACTGCTCGGGCCGGCCTCCCGTGCGCTGGCCACCGCCGGGGTGTCGGTCCACTGGCCGAAGGCGCTGGCGCGCAGACTGACCAGCCGGGCCGTGGTGGGCCCACCCGGCGGGGACGCCGACGGACCGGAGTCCGGGCTGCCCTCCTTGTTGTCCGCCGACGCCCTGCTGTCGTTCAGCTGGCGGTTCGCGGTGGGCGGGCAGGAGGTCGACAAGGCGGAGCTGGACCGGATCGCCGAGGCGGGGCGGCCGTTGGTGCGGTTGCACGACCAGTGGGTGCTGATCGACCCCGAGGCGGTGCGGGCCGCCCGGGACCGCCGGGACCGCAAGGTGACGCCGCTCGACGCGCTGGGCGCCGCGCTGACCGGCAGTGCCGAGGACGGGGACGGCAACCGGGTGGAGGTGCAGGCCTCCGGCTGGCTGGCCCGGCTGCGCGACCGGCTCGCCGATCCGGAGGGCGCCGGCACCGCGCCCGTCCGGCAGCCGGCGGCGCTCACCGCGACGCTGCGCGACTACCAGCTGCGCGGCCTCGACTGGCTGCACCGGATGACCTCGTTGGGGCTGGGCGCCTGCCTCGCCGACGACATGGGCCTGGGCAAGACCATCACGCTGATCGCGCTGCACCTGCACCGCCAGGACGAACCCGGTTCGGCCGGCCCCACACTCGTCGTCTGTCCCACGTCCCTGATGGGCAACTGGCAGCGGGAGATCGAGAAGTTCGCGCCGGGTACGCCGGTATGCCGCTTCCATGCCGGGCGGCGCAGCCTGGCCGGTCTGGAGGACGGCGGGTTCGTGCTCACCACGTACGGAACGATGCGGCTGGACGCCGGCAAGCTGGCGGAGGTGGGCTGGGGGCTGGTCGTCGCGGACGAGGCGCAGCACGTCAAGAACCCGTTCTCGGCGACCGCCCGGGCGCTGCGGACGCTGCCCTCGAAGGCGCGGGTGGCGCTGACCGGCACGCCCGTGGAGAACAACCTGTCGGAGCTGTGGGCGATCCTGGACTGGACGACGCCCGGGTTGCTGGGGCCGCTGGGCCGGTTCCGCACCCGTTACGCACAGGCCGTCGAGGGCGGTCCCGCGGTGTCGCCGGAGGCGGGCGCGGCGGCCGAGCGACTGGCCCGGCTGGTACGGCCGTTCCTGTTGCGCCGCCGCAAGTCCGATCCGGGGATCGCCCCGGAGCTGCCGCCCAAGACGGAGACCGACCATGCGGTGGCGCTGACGAAGGAGCAGGTGGGGCTGTACGAGGCGGTGGTGCGTGAGGGGCTCGACGAGGTCTCCGGGTCGGACGGGTTCGCCCGCCGTGGCCTGGTGGTCAAGCTGCTCACCTCGCTCAAGCAGATCTGCAACCACCCCGCGCAGTACCTGAAGGAGGAGGACCCGCGGGTCCCCGGACGCTCGGGCAAGGTCGAACTGCTCGACGAGCTGCTGGACACCCTCCTCGCCGAGGGCTCGAGCGTGCTGGTCTTCACGCAGTACGTGCAGATGGCGCGGCTGTTGGAGGCCCATCTGGCGGCGCGCGGTGTGCCCACCCAACTGCTGCACGGCGGAACGCCGGTGGCTCGCCGCGAGGAGATGGTGCGGCGTTTCCAGGAGGGTGCGGTGCCCGTCTTCCTGCTGTCGTTGAAGGCGGCGGGCACCGGGCTGAACCTGACCCGGGCGGCACACGTCGTGCACGTCGACCGCTGGTGGAACCCGGCCGTCGAGGCGCAGGCCACCGATCGTGCGTACCGCATCGGGCAGACCCAGCCGGTGCAGGTCCACCGGATCATCGCGGAGGGCACCATCGAGGACCGGATCGCCGAACTGCTGGTCCGTAAGCAGCGGTTGGCCGACGCCGTACTGGGATCCGGCGAGGCCGCGCTGACCGAACTCACCGACGCCGAGCTGGCGGACCTGGTCGCACTGCGAGGGAGCGAGCGATGACCGGACATGTCGACGACGAGTACGCCTCCCCGGCCGAGCGGACGTTCTCCGCACTGCCACCGGCCGGGGGCCGCAGTTTCGCGCGGACCTGGTGGGGTCGGGCGTGGTTGACGGCGCTGGAGGACTCCGCGCTGGACGGGGCGCAGGTGAAGCTGGGTCGGCGGCACGCACGGGCCGGCGCGGTCGGCGCGGTGTCGGTGCGCCCCGGCCAGATCACCGCCGTCGTCCAGGGCACGGACCGCACCCGGTACCGTGCCGATGTGCTGCTCCAGCAATTGGACAGCTGTGCGTGGGACCGCTTCCTGGACCTGGTCGCGGACCGGGCCGGGCACATCGCGGCGCTGCTGGACCGCGACATGCCGCCGGCCCTGGCCGAGGACGCGGCCGCCGCCGGCATCGAACTGCTGCCGGGTATCGGCGAGTTGGACGCGGAGTGCAGCTGCGGCGCATGGGACCACTGCGCCCACTCGGCCGCGCTGTGCCACCAGGTGGCGCGGCTGCTCGACGAGGACCCGCTGTTGCTGCTGCTGTTGCGCGGCCGGGGAGAGCAGGAGCTGCTCGACGAGCTCCAGGCCCGCAGTGGCGCGCGGGCGGAGACGGCGACGGACGCGGGGGCCGAACGGGTCGGTGCGGGGGTGGCTGCCGCCGAGGCGTACGCGGCGCGCGACATCCTTCCGCCGCTGCCCGCTCCACCGCCGCCGGTCGCCGCACCGGGTGCCGCACCGGCGCTCGGCGGCGGCACCCCGCCCGCGCCCGGAGTGGACGCGTCCGCCCTGGAGTTCCTGATCGGTGATGCGGCGGCGCGCGCCCAGCGGCTGCTGGCCGAGGCGCTCTCCCCATGGCACCCGGACAGTCCGCCGCCGCCCGTGCTGACGCCCGATCAGGACGCGGTGCGGCTGGCGGTGTCCGGTCCCGGGGAGGTCATATCGGCGCGTCTGGCGGCCGGTTCGGGGCGCGATGCGCGGGGCCTGGCACAGGCTGTGCGGGCCTGGGAGCTGGGGGGTGCGGCCGGGCTGGCGGTCCTGGAGGAGGAGTGGAACCCCGGGCCGGAGGAGCTGGCCCGGGCCACCGGCCGGCTGGCGGCCGCCTGGGAGGACGGCGCGGACCGGCCGCGGCTGCGGGCGAACGGCAACCGCTGGACGGTGGTGGGCGGCGCCGCCCAGCTGCGCTACGGGCGGGACGGCCGCTGGTGGCCGTACCGCGCGGAAGGCGGCGAGTGGGTGCCGGCGGGCCCGGCCACCGACGATCCGGCCGCGGCGCTCGCGGGGCTGACGGCGGAGGACTGAGCCGCCGGCGGAGGGCGGCCGGGCGCGGGGGCAGTCGGGGCGTAGGGCCGTCGGGGTGCGGGAGGGGCAGTCGGAGCGGAGGGCGGTCGGGGCGGAGGGCCCTCGGGGCCGCCGCCCGTTGGTGCGCTGCCGCCCGTCGCAGGACGGGGGGCGGGCCCGGTCGGCTCAATCCGCCGCATCCGGCTGCGCCGTGCTCCGGCTCGTGATTCGCTGAACCGATCCCCCACCGCCCGGCACGTCGCCCGTAGCAGGAGGACCAGTGACCGGTACGTCTCCGCACGCGCCGCAGCAGACTCCGTACGACCAGCCGCCGTACTACGAAGACCGCTCGCCGGGCAGCGGGACGCTGCCGCCGCGGGCCTGGTACGCCAGATCGGACGCCGCCCGGATCTCGCTGCACGGCACCTGGCGGTTCCGGCTCTCGGCGAGCGCCGGGGCCGAGGACGAGGCGTTCGCCCGGCCGGACTTCGACGATGCCCAGTGGCACGACCTGCGGGTGCCGGGCACCTGGGTGCTCAAGGGCTTCGGCGCACCTGCGTACACCAACACCGCCTACCCCTTTCCGGTCGATCCGCCGCGGGTGCCGGACGAGAATCCGACCGGCGACCACCGGCACGTCTTCGACCTGCCCGAGGGGTGGGGCGAGGGGCCGGCGGTGCTGCACTTCGGCGGGGTGGAGTCCTGCGCCCGGGTGTGGCTCAACGGACAGGAGCTGGGGCACTTCAAGGGCAGTCGGCTGCCGCACGAGTTCGAGGTCGGCCATCTGCTGCGGCCGCACCGCAATGTGCTGGCGGTACGGGTCCACCAGTGGTCGTCGGGCAGCTATCTGGAGGACCAGGACCAGTGGTGGCTGCCGGGCGTCTTCCGCAACGTCTCGGTCCAGCGGCGGCCCGAGGGCTCGGTCGTCGACCACTTCGTGCACGCCGGCTTCGACCATGTGACGGGGCGGGGCACGCTGCGCGTGGAGTGCACACCGCGCGGGCGGGTGACCGTACCGGAGCTGGGCCTCGACCTGGCGACCGGCGAGAGCGCCACGGTGCCGGTGCGTCCCTGGACGGCCGAGCGGCCGCACCTCTACGACGGGGAGCTGGTCACGGCCGGTGAAACGATCCCGCTGCGGATCGGGTTCCGTACGGTGCGGGTCGAGGACGGTCTGCTGAAGGTCAACGGCCGCCGGATCCTGCTGCGCGGCGTCAACCGCCATGAGTTCCACCCGCGTTACGGGCGCACCCTCGGCCCCGAGACCATGCGCCGCGATCTGCTGCTGATGAAGCGGCACAACATCAACGCGGTGCGCACCAGCCACTATCCGCCGCACCCGGCCTTCCTCGACCTCTGTGACGAGCTGGGGCTCTGGGTCGTCGACGAGTGCGACCTGGAGACGCACGGCTTCGCACAGCAGGGCTGGCGGGACAACCCGGTCGACGACGAGCGCTGGCAGCCGGCCCTGCTGGACCGGGCGCGCCGGATGGTCGAGCGGGACAAGAACCACCCCAGCGTCGTGCTCTGGTCGCTGGGGAACGAGTGCGGCACGGGCCGCGGACTGTCCGCCATGGCCGCCTGGATGCGCGAGCGCGATCCGTCCCGTCCACTGCACTACGAGGGCGACCGCGGCTGCGCCGACACCGACGTCTACTCGCGGATGTACGCGGACCACGCCGAGGTGGAGCGCATCGGGCGGCGCGCCGAGGAGCCGCTGGCCGACCCGGAGCTGGACGCCAGGCGGCGGGCCCTTCCGTTCCTGCTCTGTGAGTACGCGCACGCGATGGGCAACGGGCCGGGCGGGCTGAGCGAGTACCAGCGGCTGTTCGAGACGTACGAGCGCTGCCAGGGCGGGTTCGTGTGGGAGTGGATCGACCACGGGCTGCGGCAGCAGACGCCGGGCGGCGAGGTGTTCCACGCCTACGGCGGCGACTTCGGCGAGGAGCTGCACGACGGCAACTTCGTCTGCGACGGACTGGTCCTCCCCGACCGGGTGCCCTCGCCGGGCCTGACCGAGTTCAAGAAGGTGATCGAGCCGGTGCGGATCGAGCGCGAGGCCGGAGGCGACGACGACGCCGGTACGAGCGCGGTCCGGATCACCAATCTGTACGACTTCGTCGGCCTCGACCACCTCGACTTCCGCTGGCACTACGAGGTGGAGGGCGAAGGACGCGGTTCCGGCCGGCTGGAGGTGCCGGCCCTGGCCCCGGGTGAGTCGGCCGTGGTGAAGCTGCCGTCGAGGCCGGACGAGGCGCAGGGCGAGGGTGAAGCGATCTGGTCGGTCCGGGCGGTCCTGGTCGAGGACAGCGCCTGGGCGCCGGCCGGGCACGAGGTCGCCTGGGGGCAGCTGCCGGCCGCGCCGCGCCCCGCCGCCGCTCCCCCGGCAGCGACCGCCGCCCCGCGCCGCGGGGAGGGCAATGTGATCGTCCTCGGCCCGGGCACGTTCGATGCGACCACGGGGGCGCTCGGCTATCTGGACGGCGTACGGCTCGGCGGACCGCGGCTGGACGTCTGGCGGGCACCGACCGACAACGACGAGGCCGCCCCCTGGCAGCCGGGGCCGCGCCCGGCGACCGAGTGGCGGCGGCTGGGCCTGCACCGGATGCGGCACCGGGTCGATGCCGTGGAGCGCGGCCGGCGGGCGCTGGTGGTCCGCACCCGGGTGGCCCCGGCCGGCTCGCCGCTGGCGCTGCGCACGGTCTACCGCTGGACGGCCGAACGGGGGCTGTTGCGGCTGGAGTTGACCGTGGATCCGGAGGGCGACTGGCCGGCGCCGCTGCCGCGGCTGGGGGTGCGGATGTCGGTGAGCGGCTGCCTGGGGTTCGCCGAGTGGTTCGGCGGCGGGCCGGGCGAGGGATATCCGGATACCCGGGCCGCCGCGCGGGTCGGCCGCTGGTCGATGCCGGTGGACGCGCTCCAGACGCCGTACGTCCGGCCGCAGGAGAACGGCGCGCGGCCCGGCGTGCGCTGGGCGGAGCTGACCCGCGCGGACGGCTCGGGCCTGCGGATCGAGGGCGATCCGGACTTCTTCTTCACCGCCCGGAGGTGGTCGGACGAGGAGCTGACCGCTGCCCGACACACCACGGACCTGCGGCCCGGGGACACGGTGTGGCTGCACCTCGACCATGCCCAGCACGGCATCGGCAGCCAGTCATGCGGGCCGGGGGTGCTGCCGCAGCACCGGCTTCAGGTGGCGCCGGCGCGGTTCTCGTTCGTCTTCTCGTCGCTGCGCTGAGGGCGCCGGGGCACCGTCTGAGGGGCGCCGGCCGGGGCCCGGTCACCGGCCGGCGTTACGATCCGGAGGGAGATCACCTTCCGCCCCGCGGCACCCACCGAGAGGGTTCGCACCATGGTCAGCACGTCCCCGCCGTTCGCCGACGCCCTCGCCGCGGGCCCGGTCGTCCTCGACGGCGGGCTGTCCAACCAGTTGGAGGCGGCCGGGCACGACCTCGGCGACGCGCTGTGGTCGGCCCGGCTGCTGGCCGAGGAGCCCGAGGCGGTGGTGCGGGCGCATCTGGCGTACTACGAGGCGGGGGCGCAGGTCGCGATCACCTCCAGCTATCAGGCGACGTTCGAGGGGTTCGCCCGGCGCGGCATCGCCGAGGAGCAGGCCGCGGCGCTGCTCGGCCGGAGCGTGGAGCTGGCCCGTGAGGCGGCCGAGCGGGCGCGGGCGGGCGGGGTCGCCGGCCCGCTGTACGTGGCCGCGTCGGCCGGTCCGTACGGGGCGATGCTGGCGGACGGCTCCGAGTACCGCGGGCGCTACGGCCTGTCGGTGGCGGAGCTGGAGCGGTTCCACCGGCCGCGGCTGGAGGTGCTGGCCGCGGCGCGGCCCGATGTGCTGGCGCTGGAGACGGTGCCGGACGCGGAGGAGGCCCGGGCGCTGCTGCGGGCGGTGCGCGGGCTCGGGGTGCCGGCGTATCTGTCGTACAGCATCGCGGGGGACGCCACCCGGGCCGGGCAGCCGCTGGCGGAGGCGTTCGCGCTGGCGGCGGAGGTGGCCGAGGTGATCGCGGTGGGGGTGAACTGCTGCACGCCACAGGACGCGGACCGGGCGGTGCGGGTGGCGGCGGAGGCCACCGGCAAGCCGGTGGTGGTCTACCCGAACAGCGGGGAACGCTGGGACGCCGGGGCCCGGGAATGGCGGGGCGGCCCGGCGTTCCGTGCGGACCGGGTGGCCGGCTGGGCCGCGGACGGCGCCCGGTTGATCGGCGGCTGCTGCCGGGTGGGCCCGGAGGCCATCGCGGAGCTCGCGGCCGTCCTCGGCCGCTGACGGGGCGGCCGGAGAACGGGACGGGCGGTCGGTTCGGGCCGTTACACAGGCCGAAGGCGTTACACAGACGCAACCAACGGGTCGGGGTCAGCACCGCTGGTGGGTGGCAGGATGCAGCCAACTTCGCAGCACGCACGGCTTGGTTGATCGTGATGTTCGGCTTTGGTTGATCGTCATCCTGCCCTGGAGGACCCGTGTCCGCTCGCTCCGCGTTGCCCGTCATAGCCGTCGCCGCGGCCCTCACCGCCCTCGCCGGGTGCACCAGCACCGCGTCCGACGGGAAGAAGGGGTCCGGCGGCCCGGAACTGCTCTCGGCAGGGACGCTCAAAACCTGCACCCACCTTCCGTACGCGCCGTTCCAGGTGAAGAAGGACGGCAAGGTCGTCGGGTTCGACGTCGATCTGGTGGACCTGGTCGCCAAGGACCTGGGCGCCAAGCAGGAGATCGTCAACACGCCGTTCGAGGGCATCGAGACCGGCCAGGACTTCACCATCCGCAAATGCGATCTGGCCGCCGCGGGCATGACGATCACGCCCGCGCGGGACAAGGTGATGGACTTCTCCGACCCGTATTTCAACGCCACCCAGGCGCTGTTGACGAAGCAGGGCAAGCCCTACAAGAAGGTCGAGGACCTCAAGGGCAAGAAGCTCGGCTACCAGAAGGCCACCACCGGCGGCATCTACGCCAAGGACCACGGCAAGGGCGTCGAGCTGGTGGAGTTCGAGGACCTGGGGCTGCTGTTGACCGCCGTGAAGTCCGGCCAGGTCGATGCCGGCATCAATGACAACGGCGTCCTCTTCGACTATGTGAAGCAGAACCCGGACACCCAGGTCACCGCGGAGTTCAACACCGGTGAGCACTACGGGATCGGCGTCCGCACCGGGAACGACGCACTGCGCAAGAAGATCAACGAGGTCATCAAGAAGGCGAAGTCCGACGGGAGTTACGACCGGATCTACAAGAAGTGGTTCGGCACCACTCCGCAGAGCTGAGGCGAGGCCCGATGCCGCTCTCCAAACGACAGCGCGCGAGGGTGTTCCGCGGCGTGCAGTACGGCGTCCTGGTCGTCGCCGTGGCGGCCCTGGCGCTGCTCGCCGACTGGCACCAGCTGCGGACCGCCTTCTTCGACGTCGACATCGCCAAGGCGCTCTTCCCCGACATCGTCAGCACGGCCCTGGTCAACACCGTCCGCTACACCCTGCTGGGCTTCGGGTTCGGGCTCGCGCTGGGTCTGGTGCTGGCGCTGATGCGGCTGTCGTCGGTGCCGCCGTACCGCTGGATCGCCATCACCTACATCGAGTTCTTCCGCGGAATCCCCGCCCTGCTGGTGTTCATCGCGCTGGGCTTCGGGGTGCCGCTGGCCTTCCAGGTCGCGCTCGACATGAACGTCACGGTGATGCTGTCGCTCGGTCTGGTGGGCGCGGCGTACATGGCGGAGACCATTCGCGCCGGGATCCAGGCCGTGCCCAAGGGGCAGATGGAGGCGGCGCGTTCGCTGGGGATGTCGCACGGCCGCGCCATGGTGTCGATCGTCATTCCGCAGGCGTTCCGCATCGTGCTGCCGCCGCTGACCAATGAACTGATCCTGCTGACCAAGGACTCCTCACTGGTGTATCTGCTGGGTCTGGCGCTCGACCAGTTCGAGCTGGCCAACTTCGGCCGGGACGCGCTCAACGAGCACAAGAGCCTGACCCCGATCCTGATCGCCGGACTGCTCTACCTCGTGATCACCCTCCCGCTCGGCCAGCTGGTCCGGCGGCTGGAAGCCCGCACCGCGAAGGCCAGGTGACCGGTATGGCGACGGAGCAGGCCACAACGTCCTTCGAGGACGTCAAGGCCATCGACGTACAGGGCCTGCGCAAGGCCTTCGGCGAGCTGGAGGTGCTGCGCGGGATCGACTTCTCGGTGGCGCGCGGTGAGGTGGTGTGTGTCATCGGTCCCTCGGGTTCCGGCAAGTCGACGCTGCTGCGCTGCGTCAATCTGCTGGAGGAGCCGAGTGCGGGACGGGTCGCGGTGGCCGGCACCGAGGTCACCGACCCCGATGTGGACATCGACCTGGTCCGGCGCCGGATCGGGATGGTCTTCCAGGCCTTCAACCTCTTCCCGCACCTGACCGCGCTGGAGAACCTGACGATCGCTCAGCGGCGGGTACTGGGCCGGAACCGCGCCGAGGCGGAGCGGATCGCCCACGCCAACCTGGCACGGGTCGGGCTGAGCGACAAGGCGGCGGCGTATCCGGCACAGCTGTCCGGCGGGCAGCAGCAGCGGGTGGCGATCGCCCGGGCGCTGTCCATGGACCCGGAGTTGATGCTGTTCGACGAGCCGACCTCGGCCCTCGACCCCGAACTGGTCGGCGACGTCCTGGCGGTGATGCGCGGGCTGGCACGGGACGGCATGACGATGCTGGTCGTCACCCACGAGATGAGCTTCGCGCGGGAGGTGGCCGACCGGGTGGTGTTCATGGACGGCGGGGTGATCGTCGAGGAGGGCACTCCGGAGCAGGTGGTGGGCGCCCCGCGGCACGAGCGGACCCGGACCTTCCTCAGGCGGGTGCTGGATCCGGCGGCGGCCGAGATGAGCGGGACCGAGGATCCGGACCCGGCGCGTCGATCACTGCTCGACGGCAGTTAACCGGCCGTTGGGGTGCCGATGGGACGCTGGGCAGGTTCCGTTCATCCACACCCCAGGAGGTCCCATGTCCGCACGTCCGCTCGCGACGGTGCCCGTGGCGATGGTCGTCGCCGCTGCCCTGGCGGTGGGCCCGGCCACGGCCCAGGCCGGTCCGCCGCCGGCCACCGTCACCGGGCAGGCCCGGCTGCCGCAGATCCCGCTGGGCGCGTTCAGCAATGCGCTGCTGCCGGGCAGCGTCGACGACGACCACGGGGTGAAGCTGGGCGGGATCGGCAGCGACATCTTCCCGGCCGGCCGGGCGGGCGAGTTCTGGACGGTCACCGACCGCGGGCCCAACGGCCAGATCACGGTGGACGGCGCCAAGCGGCGGACGTTCCCGGTGCCCGGCTTCGACCCCGCGATCGTGAAGATCAAGGTGCGCGGGGACCGGGTGACCGTGCTGGACTCCCGGGCGCTCACCACCCGTTCCGGCAAGGCCGTCACCGGACTGCCCAACCAGAAGGGCCGGGACGAGGCCCCGTACACCTACGACGCCGCGCACCCGCTGTCCTTCGACCCGAACGGCCTGGACACCGAGGGGATCGTCCGGGCCGCCGACGGCACCTTCTGGCTGGCGGACGAGTACGGGCCGTCGCTGGTGCACGTGGCGGCGTCCGGCCGGGTGCTGGCGCGTCACGTCCCCAAGGGGCTGCGGCTGACCGGCACCGACTACCCGGTCGTCGAGTCCCTCCCCGGCATCCTGCTGAAGCGCAAGACCAACCGCGGATTCGAGGGGCTGGCGCTGCTGCCGGACGGCGACCTGGTCGCGGCTGTGCAGAGCCCGCTGTCGAACCCGGACACCGCGGCCGGCGAGGCCTCCCGCACCGCCCGGCTGGTGCGCTTCTCGCCCGCCGAGGGCGCGGTGACCGCGGAGTACGCCTACCGCTTCGACCCGGTCGGCGAGGTCGACCCGGGCGAGAAGGACACCTCGGAGCTGAAGATCTCGTCGGTGGTGGCGGTGGGCCGCGACCGGCTGCTGGTGGAGGAGCGCACGGACAAGGCCGCCCGGCTGCAACGGGTCGAGCTGGACGCCCGCCACAACGTCCTCGGCTCGCGCTGGGACGACCCGGGGACCCGCCCGTCGCTGGAGCAGTCCGGCCGCCGGGCGCCCGTTCTGCCCAAGCGGCTCGTCGTCGACCTGCACAAGGTCCCCGGCATACCGGACAAGATCGAGGGCATCGCGGTCACCGGGCGGCGCACCCTCACGCTGATCAACGACAACGACTTCGGCATGACGGACGGCCCCGGCGCGTTCGACGACCAGGGCCGCCTCGTGGACAGCGGAGTGCCGACGACGGTGCTGACCGTCCGGCTCAGGTCCGCGGCCTGGTGAGCCTCTCGGCGCCGCTCCGGCCCGGCGCCCCCACCGGCGGGGGCCGCGCAGCGTCAACGCCCGCTACTTCACCGGGTCTTGAGGGACACGGTGACCAAGCTGAAACGTTTCACGTCTGTCAGGTCCGTCCTGTGGGCACCGTTGGCGACAGGCAGCAAGCCACCCTACGGCCCGGAGGTTTCTCGTGTTCACCGACCTGCCCCTGGACGAGCTGCGCACCTACCGCCCGCCGCTCCCCGAGCCGCCCGGATTCGACGCGTTCTGGCACCGCACCCTGGCCGAGACCCGGTCCCACGACCTCGACCCGCGCTTCACCGAGATCGACGCCGGACTGACCCTGCTCCGCTGCTACGACACCGAGTTCTCCGGCTTCGCCGGCCACCGCATCCGCGGCTGGTTCCTGCTGCCCCGGGACGCCGACGCCCCACTGCCGTGCGTCGTGCAGTACCTCGGCTACGGCGGCGGCCGGCTGCTGCCGCACGACTGGCTGCTGTGGCCGGCCGCCGGGTACGCGACGCTGGTGATGGACACCCGCGGCCAGAGCGGCCCGAACCGCCCCGGTGACACCCCCGACCCGGCCGGCTACGGCAACCCCGGAGTACCCGGCAAGCTCACCCAGGGCCTGCTCGATCCCGACGACCACTACTACCGACGACTGTTCGCCGACGCCGTACGCGCCGTGGAGGCGGCGCGCGGCCACGCGCAGGTGCACGCCGACCGGATCGTGGTCGCCGGACACAGCCAGGGCGGCGCCCTCGCCCTGGCGATGACCGGCCTCGTCCCCGGGCTGGCCGGGGCGCTGATCGACGTACCGTTCCTGACCCACATCCGGCGCGCCGTCGAGGTCACCGACGAGGGCCCGTACGGCGAACTCACCCGCTACTTCGCGGGCGCCCGCGGCCATGTCGACACCGCCCTGCACACCCTGGACCACTTCGACGGCCTGAACTTCGCCACCCGCGCCACGGCCCCGGCCCTCTTCGGCACCGCACTCCGCGACGAGGTCGTCCCCCCGTCCACCGGCTTCGCCGCCTACCACCACTACGCGGGCGAGAAGGAGCTGAAGGTGTGGCGGTTCAACGGCCACGAGGGGGGCGGCGGCGAGCAACGGGCGGCGGAGTTGGGGTTCGCCCACAAGGTTTTCGCTGCGCTTGGCTGACCCCCCACGTGTTCGGCTTTCCCGCCGTGGTGGTTTCTCGCCGTGGCCTGGCGGCCGGCGTTTCCCCCATGTTGTTGGCTTTCGCGCCGTGGCGCCTGCGGCGGGCGGTGCCGCTGCGCGGGGCTGTTCGGCTGCGGGTGTGGTCCTCCGGGGTAGGGGTGTGGGACTGCTTCGCTTTACGTCCCACACCCCTACCCCTCCGGCCCCCACCCTCCCGTGGGTGGGAAGGGAGGAGGCCGGTGGGGGCGCGCACGAGTGGCCCCCCATCCGCAGTGGACCAGGCCGTTTCGTTTGGATCATCGGGCTGACCAGATGAAGACGCCTACGAGGAGGACCTTCGTCGTCAGTCCTCCACGGGACCGGCCGATGGCATGGTCGTGCGGCTCCCCGGCCAGGGCCTTTTTTGCGAACCCCGGCCCTCGGCATGACATCCGCAACCAGTTGTAGACCCCGCGCCAGTTCCCGTAATTCTCCGGCAGGCATGCGCACGGGCAAATCGCGGTTGCAGACCGCTCGCGCGCGTAGGTGGGCGGGTACTCCCTGGCGGTTCCGTCACGAACTCAACTGGACGGCGTGAGCGGGGACCACATGCCGAGCCACTGCTCGGCGTCCCATGCCTCGAACCGCTCTACCTCGGTGAACCCCAGCTTCGCCGCGAGGCGCATCGAGCCGACGTTGGCGGTCTGGGTGGTGAGCACCACCGGCTCGCCGGGAAGGACGCCGTCGAACCAGCCGAGTACCGCCGCGCACGCCTCGGCGGCGTACCCGAATCCCCACGCCCGCGGTAGGAACAGGTAGCCGAGATCGGCCTTCCCCACGGCAGCCGGGCGGCAGTGCTCGGTTGCTCTCCTGAGCAGGATCTGGCCGATCATCGACCCGTCGAGATCAACGACGAAGCTCCCGGGCCACCGCTCGGGCACCTCGGGCGTCTCGCGCTCAAGCTCGTCACGCGGGCGGGGGCCGCCGAGGTAGGTGTGCACCTCTGGCGAGGCGAGCAGCTCGATGAACGCCGCACGGTCCCGGGTCTCGGGCTCACGGAGCACGAGCCTCTCGGTCCTGATCGGCTCAGGCGGCCAAACCACAGGTCCCAGATCTTCCATCCGCGCACGCTAACAGGTGGTCAAACCAACCGAACGGGTAACGCTTGGGCTTCCCCGCCCGCGGGGGCAGCCTCGCACCCGGCCCAATGTGGAAGGGAAGCCGCGGCGGCAGGCCACCGTGGCCTGACTGGGCCCGCCCCCACCCACCTCTCACCACCCACTCACGGGAGGGGACGG
Organism: Streptomyces sp. NPDC048506; assembly: GCF_040651315.1. Taxonomy (NCBI): domain Bacteria; kingdom Bacillati; phylum Actinomycetota; class Actinomycetes; order Kitasatosporales; family Streptomycetaceae; genus Streptomyces; species Streptomyces sp. NPDC048506. The sequence continues at coordinate 53 of NZ_JBEZIX010000001.1, read as the reverse complement.
GCCGGAGGGGCAGGGGTGTGGGACGTAAAGCGAAGCAGTCCCACACCCCTGCC